>MPMW01000111.1 GCA_002238705.1 Acidobacteria bacterium bin61
GAACCCACACACCCCCGTTGGAACGACCCTACCGCCTCTCCGCGCGCTTCGTCGAGACCATACAGGAACCCGGACGCTACGGCGACGGCCGCGGCTCCGGCGGGCTCTCCCTCCGCGTCAAGCGCACCGCCCGCGGACACCTCGCCAAGTCCTGGGGGCAGCGCATCAGCATCGACGGACAGCCCCGCAACCTCGGACTCGGCACCTGGCCCCACGTCAGCCTCGCCGAGGCGCGCCAGAAGTGCGTCCTCAACCTCCTGGCCCGCCAGCGCGGCGAACTCGTGACCGGCCGTAGGCGGACCGTCCCCACCTTCGCTGAAGCCGTCGAGAAGGTCATCGCGGTCCATTCTGCCGGCTGGAAGGACGGCAGCCGGTCCGAGAAGCTGTGGCGCTCGAGCCTCAGGGACTACGCCATGCCGAAGCTGGGGAGGAGGCCGGTGAACCGGATCCACACCTCGGACGTGATGGCGGTCCTGTTGCCCATCTGGAACGACAAGCGGGAGACGGCGAAGCGGGTGCGGACCCGGATCTCGGCGGTGATGCGTTGGGCGGTGGCCCAGGGCTACCGGGAGGACAACCCGGCGGGAGCGGCCATCAGCGCCGCGCTGCCCCGCAACGGCGTCCGGCCACGGCACCATCCGGCGCTGCCGTATGCGGAGGTGAGCGCGGCGATCCAGACGGTTCGGACGTCGGGGGCCTATCCGGCGACCGCGCTGGCGTTCGAGTTCCTGGTGTTGACGGCGTGCCGGAACGGGGAGGTGCGCGGCGCACTGTGGAAGGAGATGGACCTTGCGGGACGGGAATGGCGCATTCCCGCGGAGCGGATGAAGGCGAACCGGGAGCACCGGGTTCCGCTGTCCGGGGGGGCGCTGGCGGTGCTGCAGGAGGCTCAGGCGTTCGCGGACGGCTCCGGGGTGGTGTTCCCCTCGGCGCGCGGCGGCCCGCTCAACGAGGTGGCGATCGCGAAGCTGGTCCGGGAGCTGGAGATCGGGGCGGTGCCGCACGGGTTCCGCTCGAGCTTCCGGGACTGGGCGGCGGAGTGCTCGGACGCGCCGCGCGAGGTGTGCGAGTTGGCGCTGGCCCATGTGAACACGAACGCCATCGAGGCAGCCTACCGGCGCACCGACCTGTTCGAGCGGCGGCGGGCGCTCATGGAGCAGTGGGCCGCGTTCCTGGCCGGGACCGAAGGCACGCGAGCGGGGCTCACCACATAGACGGCCGGCGGGTCGTGCTCCGGGTTTGGCGTATGCTGGAGCGGTTCCGGGCGTCCTCGTTCGGGTGGCCAGCATGACCACAGCCGCGCCTCCGTGCGCCCTGGTGGCGCGGGCCACCAGGACCACTACGGGGGGAGAGCCAGCCGACCCAATGTGCGTACATTGGGACTGGCGAGGGAGGCTGCGCCCCCCTTCGAACCCCCGGCCTCTCGCGCCGCTGCCGGGAGCACCTGGCGGACCGGGGGCGCCGCCCCCGGACCCCCGAACCGGTGCGCTCCTGGCGGAGCGGCGCACCGTTGTGGTCCCCGCCCACCTCACGCCGGCGGACCAGGCCGTCTTCGGCGAGGCGGAGACCCTCCGGCTCCAGGTGGCCCCGGAGCCGGGTCACAAGGACGTGAGCGGCCTCGGTGTGCGTTGGCTCGATGCCTTCGTCCGCATCGAGGACCGCCCCGCCGCCCGCGCGGCGGCCCGCCCGGGGGCCGGAGGGGCCCCCGCCCCCCGCCTCCACCCCGCCCGGGGGCGGGCAGATGGCCTTCCCGCAGGGATCGATCGCGCCGCAAGCGCGGGCTGGGAGCGACCCCGAACCTGAAACAACCGGCGTTACAAGCGCCGGGTTTCCGGGACGCAGATCGTCCGATCGGAGGGGGGTCGTTCCCAGCCCCACTCCCCGCCCCAAAGCGGGGAGTGGATTCGGAGGCATGCGGCCGAAACGCACCGGGGCCAACGGGTTTCGAGAACGGTCGCGCGGGACGGGTACGCAACTAAGTACGAAACAAGCGGGGGTCTGTCCTTGTTTCGTACAAATGTGGCCCCGAGGGTGACCCCGGTGAGGGCAAACAACTCACCAGCATCGGGCCGGTGTCGCGCCTGGCCCAGGACTCGCTGCCGCCCCTCGATGCTTGTCGGCGGCGGTCCGCTTCCCCATCGCGGCGGCAGTCGTGCCGATGGCGGAGCGCCCGGGAGCCGTTCCAAGGTGCTGTACGTTCCTGCCGGTGCTTCTCCCGGTGGGACTCGTGGTCCCGAACCCCGCCGCCCCGTGTGTTCGAAGGTGCGATACGTGCCTGCCGCTGCCGCCTTCGACTCGGGGCTACCGGCCCATAACCGATGTGTCGCCGGAAGTGATGCCCACTCTTGGGGATCGCGCATAACAGACAGACAAATCAACAGCTTATGAGGAGGCCACCGCTGTGCTCTCGCGCAGCGGGTGCCGGCTGAAGCCGGCGTTCCAAGCCATGGTGCCGTACCGAGGCGGCGGTCCGTGCGGCTATCGCTTCAGGTACGCGTCGCGGAGGTGGTGTTTTTGGGTTTTGCCGGAGGGGGTGCGGGGGATGGTGTCCACGAAGACGACTTCGCGGGGACGTTTGTAGCGGGCGAGAAGGTCGGTGCAGTGGGTGATGAGGTCGGCCGCGGAGACGTCCCCCGTCCGGACCACGTAGGCGATTGGGGCTTCGCCCCAGCGTTCGTCGGGGACGCCGAAGACGGCGCAGTCGTCGACCGCGGGGTGGCTCGAGAGTGCGGTCTCGATCTCGGAGGGATGGATGTTGAAGCCGCCCGAGATGATGATCTCCCGCGATCTACCGACCAGCGTGACGTATCCGTCCGCGTCGGATCGCCCCAGATCCCCCGTCCAGCCCCAGCCGCCGCGGAAGTAGCGCGCCGTCTCCTCCTCGTCCCCGAAATACCCCTCCATCATGTAGGGCCCGCGGGTCACGAGTACGCCGACCGTGCCCGGCGGGACCGGATTGCCGTCCCCGTCCACGATCCTCAGATCCACTCCTTCCGCCGCCTTGCCGACGGTGCCGGCGTGCGCCTCCGTGTCCCGGGGTTTGAGAATCGTCAGCGGTCCCGTCTCGGACTGGCCGTAGTGATCGGTGTAGCCGCAGTGCGGGAGCGCCTCCCGGCACTCCTCGATCAGGCCGGGCGGCGTCGGCGCGCCCCCGACGCCGATGTTCCGGAGCGAAGCGAGCCGCCTGGGGTCGAAGGCGGACGACCGGAGCAGGTCGCGCACCTGGACGGGCACCAGGAACACCGAGGAAATCCGGTGTCGCTCGGTCGCCGCCACGAACTCCGCCGGGTCCCACTTGCGGAAGATGACCGACGTGCAGCCCCGGAGGATCGCGGCCTGGTACCAGATCATCAGGCCCACCGCGTGGAACATCGGAACCACCACGCCGACGACGTCCCGCTCGGTGACCTGGTGTTCGCGGGCGGTGCTGGCGGCCGAGACGTAGCGCGCGGTGTGGTTCACCACCGCCCCTTTCGGCCGGCCGGTGGTGCCGCCCGTGAAGGTCATGGCGACGGGGGCCGCGGCTTCGATAGTCCGGTCCGGAGGGCGGCCGGAGTCCGTGGTAAGCGCGTCCTCGAAGGCCGGACTTCCGGCGGCCATCACCGCGGGAACCGCGCTTCGGACCTCCGTGCCGATCCGGCCCTGGACCGCTTCATCCACCACCAGGAGCCGCGGGCGGGTGCGCTCCAGGATCTCCACGATCTCGGCTTCCGCATAGAGCGGGGGAATGTGGACCAGCACGCTGCCGGCGCGGGCGTTCCCGAAATGGACGACGCCGTATTCGGGGCTGTTGAACATCAGGCTTGCGATCCGGTCGCCGGGGCGAACGCCTGCCGCGATCAGGAAGTTGGCGAAGCCGTTCGCCAGCCGGTCGTATTCCCGGAAGTAGAGCTGCCGCTCGCCCGCGATCACCGCGGTCCTTTTCGGCGCGCGCTGGGCGGCGCGGCGCCGGCATTCGGGATGCGCCTTCAGGAAGTCCGCAAAGTTGAAGTCCCGGTCGTAGAAGGCGTACACCATCTTCCGAAAGGCCCGCATTCCGGTGACGAACTCGTCGGCGAAGGCCCCAAGGGAAGCGCCGGACAGGTCGTTTTTTGTCAGGCCATCACAGATTGAGTCCGCCGCCCACTCTCCGGACTTGAGCGCGAGCAGCACTCCCGTCGAATAGATGGGATCCAGGAAAGCGAAGGCATCGCCCACGAGGACCCAGCCGTCGCCGGCGATCCGCTCGGCGCAGTAGGAAAAGTCCTGCACCACCCGGACCGGAATGACCTGCTCGGCGCCGCAGAGGCGCTCCTCGAGCGCCGGACAGTTCCGGATCTCTTCGTCGAAGCGGGCCTGAGCGTCGCCTCCCTGCCCGAGCAGGTAGGGGAGGTCTCCCACCACCCCGACGCTCACCACGCCTCCCGCGAGCGGGATGTACCAGAACCAGGAGTCCCGGTTCCGGGTATGCATGATCAGGGTTGCCCCCTCGTCGATGCCTTCGTCGCGCCGCGCCCCGCGGAAGTGGCTGAACACCGACACCTTGCGCAGATGGGGCTCCGAGACCTTGAGGCCCAGCTTGCGCGCGATCAGCGCGCTCCGCCCGGTGGCGTCCACCACCACGCGGGCCGGGACATCGGCCGAAACGCCGTCCCGTCCCCGCGCCCGGACCCCCACCGCACGCTCGCCGTCGAAGAGCACGTCCTGGACCTGAACGCCCTGCCGGAGTTCCACGCCGTTCTCCACCGCGTTCTCCAGCAACAGCCCGTCGAGTTCGCTGCGCCGCACCTGCCAGGTGGTGGACCGCTCGTGCGGATCGGTCTCCGAGAAGTAGAAGGGCGCGGAGCCGCGGCCTGACGCGCTGAAGAACTGGACGCTGTGCTTTTGCTGAAAGTGGCTCTTCTTCAGGCGATCCACGATCCCGAGGCGGTCGAACGTCTCGTAGGTGTAGGGCACGAGGGACTCTCCGACCTTGAAGGGCGGCCGTTCTTCGCGCTCCAGCAGGGCGACCCGGAAGCCCCCCTTCGCGACGAGCGCCGCCACCGTGCTGCCGGCCGGCCCGCCGCCCATGACGACGACGTCGGGCGGCTCGCGAAACACGGGAGGGGGACCGGCAGGCGCGCCCCGTCAGACGTAGGCGACGCCGCGGTTCGCGGCTTCGTAGAACTCCGGGAGCAACGAATCGACCTGGAGCAGCCCCTGCGGTGTAAGACGAATTGTGTCACTATCGACCGTGGCCATGCTGTCGCGCTCCAGCTTTCCGAACGCGGGACCGAACTCGTCGGTGAGCTCGACGCCGAACTTGTCGCGGAAATACACGGGGTCGAGGTGTCCCAGCTTCAGTTGCAGGATGGTCTCGCGTATCAGCCGTTCCCTGGGAGAGGTCGCGAGCGCGCGATCGATGGGGAAAGAACCCGCTTCGAGCGCCTCCAGGTACGTGTCCCAGGACGAGGTGTTCTGGTAGTGCACTCCCTGCAAGTGGCCAAAAGATGACACTCCGGTGGCCATCATGTCCGCGCCACGCCATAAAGCGTCACGGTAAACGAAGCGTGCCCCCCGGCCTCTCTTCTTGACGGTATAGGCGCTCGAAGGCTCGAAGCCGGCGGCCGCGAACTGCTCGAAGGCGTAGGCGTGCCAGTCACGCCGGGTCTGCCAACTCGAGAAGAGCGGAGCGTCGTTGTCGTCCCCGAGGATCTTCTTCGCGTAGACCGTGTTGTAGGGCAGCTCCATCTGGTAGACGGTGATGCTGTCGGGATCGAGATCGATCGTCTGCTGGACCGTGTCGCGCCAGAGGTCCCAGGTTTCGCCGAGCATGCCGGCGATGAGGTCCACGTTGACCTGGTGGAAGTTCACGTCCCGGATCCACGGCATGCACCGGTGGATCTCCTTGGTGGTGTGGGCGCGTCCGTTCTCCCGCAGGATCGCGTCGTTCATGTTCTCGAGGCCGAGGCTCAGCCGCGTGACCCCGATGTCCTTGATCGCGCGTACCTTGGCCTCGGTCAGCGTCCCCGGCTCGCATTCGAAGGCGACTTCGTCCACCTCCGACCAGGAAAAGGCGTCTTTCATGCGGACGACCAGCCCCCGGAGCTGCTTGGGGCTGATGAACGACGGGGTTCCGCCGCCGAAATACACGAAGTGGAGGGGGCGGCCGGCGAGCGCGGGTTGGGCCGCGTAGAGCTCGATCTCCCGCGCCAGCCCGTTCAGGTACCGCTCGACTTCCTTGCTGTTCTTGTCGGTATAGACCCGGAAATAGCAGAACTTGCACCGTTTCCGGCAGAAAGGGATGTGCAGGTAGAGGCCGAGATCGGGCGGATCCGGCCCCGGCGCAGTGCCGAGGACTTCCTGAAGCGCCGGCACCTGATCCGGGTTCCAGCGGGAATAGGGCGGGTAGTTGGAGACGAAGACGTTGCCGAGGTCGGATTCGGTGGCTCGCTCGGTCATTTCTCGGATCCCGGCATTTCCCGGGCAATCGGCACGGCTGGTCAGGGAAGGAGCCGGATTTTATCGGCTCGGAGCGACAGGGGCCGGACCGCCGGCACGGCTCAGCGCCGGGTCAGGGTGACGGGAATTCCGTGGCGTGGCTTGAGCGTCACCACCGCCTGCGACTCGATCGGATGGCCGGGGACGACGCGCATCCGGAACCGCGGCACGATCTGGGCGAGGATCAACTGGGTTTCGAGCATCGCCATGCCGGCTCCGATACAGGTGCGGGGTCCCGCGGCAAAGGGCAGGTAGGCAAAGAAATTTCGTTCCTCGGCGCGCTCCGGCGCGAACCGGTCCGGATCGAAGCGTTCCGGGTCGGGCCAGAACTCCGGATGCCGGTGCAGCGCCCAGGTGACGACCCCGACCCAGGTCTTCGCCGGCAGCACGTAGTCCCCGAGTTGCGTTTCCCGTTCCGCGCGCCGCACATACCCCCACACCGGCGGATAGATGCGCATCGACTCCTGCACGACCTGTTTGAGATAGGGCAGCCGGGGAAGGTCCTCCGTCGTGGCGGGCGCGCCGTGCAGGTTGGCCCCGAGGTGTTCCACGAGCCGTTCCTCGATGTCCGGACGGGTGGCGAGGAGATAGAGCGTCCAGGAGAGCGCCATGGCGGACGTCTCGTGCCCGGCGAGGATCAGCGTCACGACCTCGTCCCGGATCTGCCGGTCGTCCATCCCTTCGCCGGTCTCTTCGTCACGGGCTGCGAAGAGCCGGCCCAGGAGGTTGCCGCTGCCGTCCCCGTGCGGCCCGCGCTCGCCCATGAGCCCGAAGACGATGCCGTCCAGACGCTTCATCGCCCGCTTCCACTTGCGGTTGTAGGGCGTGGGGATCCAGGGATGAAGCGTCAGGACCGAGCGCAGGTCGTTGGAGGACAGGTTGACGACGTCCAGGATCCGGGCCATTTCACGGGCGTGCTCCTTGATGTCGCGGCCGAAGAGCGTCTCGCCGACGATGTCGAAGGTCAGCTCGCTCATCTCCCGGTCGAGCCGGACGACTTCCGTGGAACCGTGGGCATCCCACCGCGCCAGCAGGGACGACGTCAGGGCGTTGATCGTCTGATCGAAACGGGCGAGCCGGCGGCTCGCGAACGCGGGCTGGATCAACCGCCGCTGCCGGACCCAGTCCGCCCCATCGTTCGTGACCAGGCCGTTCCCCATCACCTGGCGGAGCATCCGGTAGTGGGTCGTGTTCTTGGAGAAGTGACGATAGTCCTGCGTCAGCACCGGGCGGATGAAATCCGGGTGGTTCACGAGGCAGATGTCGAAAAGACCCCGCCAGCGCACGAGGTCCCCGTACTCCCGGAGCATCTCGTGCATGACGATGTGCGGGTTCCGGCTGACCTGCCGCAGGCGGTAGAAACGCCGCGTCGTGGGCAGTTGCCGGGAACGTGAATGGCGGCTGTCGGTCACGGTGGGGGTGGCCCGGGAGATCCGGTGTTACACGCGCCGGGGCGGCGTATGTGACACCGACCGCTACGTCAAGACCACGGCCGCGGGCGGGAGGGTCCCACCGGCCTCCGCCCGGTACGCCTCTCCGGCGGCCGCGCGCAGGGGCGGCGTCAGCGACCCCGTGGTGACGATTTCGCCCGCGGCGAGCGGACTTCCCTGGTCGGCGGCCATTTCCACGAGCACGCCGACCGCGTCCAGCGGATTGCCGAGGACCATGCGGCCCGCCCCGTCAGCGACGTGGTGCGGGGGCTGTGAGCCCGTGGACAGGGTCATGGAAACGGTGAGGCCGGCCATCGCCGCCGCGGTGGCCGCCGGGTCGGTCACCGGCGCCAGCGGCCCCACGGCGAGGCCATGGTGGATCCCGCCGGCCGCCACCGCGTCGGCGGGGCTCATGTTCCATCCGGGATAGGGCGAGTCCACGATCTCGAAGCCGAGACCGATTTCCGCGACGTGGCGCGCAACCGCCGCGCCCCGGGCCCCGCGCTCGGGCACGGAGCGGAGCACGACCACCACTTCGCACTCGATCTTGGGCTCCACCGACCCCGCCATGGCGATCGCCGGCGTCCCACCACCGGACGCGGTGCGCGTGACCGTCTCCTCGAACATGTTCCCCCACACCGGATGCGTCAGGCCGGCCTTTTCCCAAAGCGCCGGGTTCGTGAACCCGATCTTGCGCCCCGTCACCGGAGAGCGGGCGGCCCGGCGGCAGGCGACGATCCCCGCCACCTGATAGGCCTTGTCGAGTCCGAATCCGGGGACGCGCCCGGTGAAGGGGGCGAGGCGTCCGCCCGCGGCGCGCGCGGCGATGATTTCCTCGGCGATGGGTACGGCATCGAACGACGGGTCGGTCATGGAATTCCTCCGGCCGGGCAGTGTACGGATTCGGCTGGCAGCCGGTGGTGAGGGTGACGTGCGCACCGACAACGGCGAGGCGCCCGGCTGACCCAGTTGCTGTGAAAATGCGGCTTGGTTGAGTAACGGATCTCGGACCGGGCAGGACCGCAGAAGCGGCTTGGAACGCCGGGTTCCCGAGC
>MPMW01000112.1 GCA_002238705.1 Acidobacteria bacterium bin61
TGGCTGCGCGAACAGTCCGCGGCCTGACGTAGCACGGGGCGAACAGTCCCGGCACCGGCGGGGATGGGGATGGTGGAGGCCGCCGTCCTTGCGGGGGCCGACTGAAGTCTGCGGTCCCAACCCTGGGCGCGGGGGGGGGGAGGGGGGAGGCCGCCGCCCTTGCGGGCGCCGACTGAAGTCGGCGTTCCAAGCCGTGGTCGCGGTGGAGGAGAGTGGCGTGGTCACCACTGGCGTCAGCCCCGGGGACGGTGGATGCGGCCGTCCTTCACCACGAGGAGCACTTCCGCCAGCGCCCTGACGTCCTCGGCCGGGTTCCCGTCCACCACCACCAGGTCGGCGGCGTAGCCCTCCGCGACCGTCCCGATCTCGTCCCCGAGCCCGAGCGATTCGGCGGCCAGCGACGTCAGGCTCACGACCAGGTCGGCGGGCGCCTGGCCGCCCCGCTCCACCCGGGCCACAGCTTCGCGGATGTTCTGGCCGTGGGCGCCCGCAACCGCGTCGGTGCCGAAGACGACCCGTAGACCGTCGGTAGCGAGCGCCATGCCGAAGACCCCCATCCGGCCTTCCGAGTTCTCCGACATGAGCCGGAACCCCTCCTCGGTGTAGTTGCCGATACCGAGGTAGCGGTCCTTGTTCTCGAGGTAGTTGGCGACGATCAGGTAAGTGTTCGGGTCGTAGAAGAGTCCCTTCTCCGCCAGGACGTCGAGGGTGGCCTGATCGAGCAGCGAACCGTGCTCGATCGTGGTGCAGCCGGCGTTCGCCGCCCGGGTGGCGCTCACCGGTCCGTGCGCGTGGACCAGTGTCCGGAGGCCGCGTTCGTTGGCCGTCCCGCAGGCGGCGTCGAGTTGCTCCTGCGAGAGCGTCGGCCCTCCACCGTCCCGGCTGCTCTCGGAGGCGAAGATCTTGATCGCGTCGGCCCCGGCGTCCGCCATCCGGTGCACCTCGGCGGCCATCGCCTCGGCGCCCCCCGTTCGCGCGTTCAGGGAACCCAGCGAGGTGAGGATGCGGGGACCGGGGACGACGCCCCGAAGCACCGCATCGCGCACGGGGCCGTCCACCGCCGCGCCGAGGCTCTGCACGGTGGTGAAACCGGCCTCCAGCATCCGGATGCCGTTCTCGAGAGCGTGGAGCGCGTTCACCTCGGGCGGGTCGCCGCGGGTGAACCGGCCGTCCTCGCCGAAATGCCAGTGCAGGTGGACGTGGGTGTCGATGAACCCCGGGAGGATGGCGCCGCCGGGGAAGTCGAGCCGCCGGCCGTCGGACGGCAGTTCGGCGTCGGGCAGGACGGCCGCGATCCGGCCCTCGCGCACCACCACGCCGTGGTCGTCGAGAACCGCGCCGCGGCCGTCGAGGACGCGATCGGCGGTGAGCACCAGCATCGCATCGCTCGTTGCATCGGGTTGCGGCGGCGCCGCGGACACGCCGGCGAGTCCGAGCATCGCCATCACGGCGAAGAGCGGAAGCGGCGTCACGACTCGCGAGCGGGCGTCCACCATCTCAGTGCGGGGCAGGGCCCCGTTCGTCCAGCAGCGCTTCCAGTTCCGCAAGCGCCTCCAGGTCTTTCGGCCGTCCGGCCGCCCGCTTCACGCGGATCAGCGGCGCCAGGCCGAGGCAGAGACAGCGGCGACCGAAGAGATCCACTTCCACCGCCTGCCGCCGCAGCGCGTCGTAATCGCCTCCGCCCGGGATCTCGCCGAGCAGGTCCAGGTCGCCGAGGTCCGTCGTCAGGGTGAAGTTGAGTCCCCGCTCGATGGTCGCGACGGACCACTCGAACGGCAGGCCGGGCGGCGCGCCGCGCAGGTAAGGCGCGTGGGCCCCCAGCGCGGCAACCAGGCGCTCCAGGTTGGCCGGCGCCCTGGAATACAGACAATCCACATCCTGCGTGAGACGGGCCGATCCGTGGACCGCAGCCGCCAGGCCGCCGATGATGATGAAATCCACGCGGCCCTCGCTGAGCGCCTGAACGAGCGCCCTGAAGTCCGTCACCAGCCGCGATTCGCGGCGGCGCCCGCCCGCCTCGCCTCTTCGGCCAACTCCTGCAGCGCGATGAGGTTCCGGACCCGCTCCGTGGGTGAGCGAAGGAGGTTCTGCCGCAACAGGGTGCGGTCAACCCCGCGCTTGTAGGCTTCGATCACCGGATCGGGCGCAAGCCCGGCCGCCCGCAGGGCGTCGTGGCGCTCGGACGGCGCGTTGGGGGAGGACACCGGACGCGGCAACTGTACCCCGCAAAGCCGGCCCCGCGCGTGGAGCGTCAGAGTTCGGGGATCAGCCGGGAAGCGGTGCGGAGCGAGAGCGCGGCAAAGGTCAAGGTGCCGTTGTTGCATCCCGACCCCACGATGGTGGGAGCCCCCGCAACCCAGAGGTTCTCGTGGTCGTGGGCCCGTCCCCACGCGTCCACCACGCTGTCGTCCGGATCGTCCCCCATCCGGCAGCCGCCGCCCGGGTGGTCGTAGTCGGCGGCGAAGCTGATGTTCAGCATCGTGCCACCGCCGGCGCTGAGGATCCGCCGGAAGCGTTCCTCGATCTTCGCCTCGGTGTAGCCGCGGAGTTCCGCGGAGACCGGATCGTCCACGAAGTCGATCCGCGGAAGCGGGTCGCCCCACGGGTTCTGGCGGCCCGATTCCAGGGTCAGGGCGCTCTCCCGCGCCGGGATCACGTCGTAGTAGCCCCGCATCCGGAGCGAGCCGGTCTCGATGCGCCGCCGCCAGTCATTGAGCGCCGCGTCACCGAGCAGCAGGTTTCCGTTGTCGTCGCGAAGGCGAGCCCGCTTGCCGACATCCGATTCCCAGATCCGGAGGTCGTGGCGGATGTACTTGCCGTCGGGCTGGGCCTCGCCGTCCCGGTGCTGGAAGCGCTTGGAGAGCAGGCTGTCCGAGCCGTACACCCCCGGGTAGAGCCGCATCGGCACGGAGACGAAGGCGTTCACCCAGCGGTGTCCGGTGATGAAGCGGCCCACGGTCCCCGACCGGTTCGCGATCCCGTTCGGGAAACGTCCCCCGGCGCTCATCAGCAACAGATGCGAGGACCAGGCATAGCCGGCCGCAAGCACGAAGTGCCGGGCCCGGATGGTGACCGGATCGTCCGGGTTGTCCCGGTGGAAGGCGTCGGCCTGCTCGACATCGTCCGAGTCGGCCTTCGGCACCAGCCGTCGCACCATGGTGCGGTCGTGGAGCGTGATCCGGCCCGCCTCCAGCAGACTCTGGAAGGTGAAGTCCGGGCTGTACTTGGCCCCCGTGGGGCAGATCGAACAGGTGTCGCAGCGGACGCACTGCCGCCGTCCGCGCCAGGGGCGCGAGTTCTTGGAGACCGGGTTCCGCCAGTAGGGGATCCCCGACTGTTCGGCCCACTCCTTCGCGAGGCTCAGGTTGTAGGAGGTGGGCAGCGGGTCCATCGGATAGCCGCCGGAGCGGGGGTCGTACTCGGGCGGTCCCTGCTCGCCGGCCACCCCGATCCGTTCCTCGGCTTCGAGGTAGAACGGATCGAGGTCGTCGTAGGAGATCGGCCAGTCGTTTCCGACGCCGAAGAGGCTGTCGAGCCGGAAGTCCTCGGGCGAATAACGGGGAGTGGTCCCTCCCCAGTGCATCGCCAGTCCGCCCACCGACATGGACCGCGACTGCGCGTTCTTGCAGTCGTGCCCGGGGATGTGGTCCTCGTGGTACGGATTCTCGCCGTAGTCCAGGAAGCGCCGGCGGGTGTTGAAACGGTTTTCGAAGTCGAAGATCCGGTTCCCCGCCTCGATCACCGCGATGCTGGCCGAGGTGTTCTCGGCAATGCGCTCCGCGACCATGGCCGCACTGATTCCGCCGCCGATGATGGCGACGTCGGCTTCGATGAGCTGGGGCACGATCAGTTCTGCGCCTCGGTGGTAGCCAGCGGCGCGGGCATGTCCGCCCCGGAGGCGAGATCGCGGCAGGCGCGGGCATTGATGCGGGCGCCATAGGCCAAGTCGGCGGCCCTCGACCGCGAGTAGAAGCGGGCGAGCAGCCCCACCGCCACGTGGCCGGCGTACGCCGGCCGCGGGAAGTCGGCTTCCGCGTCGTGGCGCTCGAGATCGGCGGCGATCAGGTCGCGGCGCTTCCCGAGCGGCAGTTCGCGGAACCCGGCGCCGTGCTCTTTGGTCGCGAGCAGGTCGAGCGCCTGGAGCTGGGACGCCCACCGGGGCGCCGGGTGCGGCGGCCCGTACTGCACTTCGACGGACGACAGGTAGGGGTGCGGCAGCTCCGCCACCGGCTCGAACCCGTTCAGCCAGGTCACGAAGTCGCGGAGCGCGTCCCGGACGCCGTCCGGTCCGATCTCCTCCGGCAGAACCGCCTCCGCGAACGCCTGGAGCAGCGGAAGGTCCAGGGCGAGGGACAGCGATTGGGCTTCCTGCGCCGTCTTCGCGGCCGCGCCGGCGGGCGCCGCCACCGCGGCCACCACGGCGCCGGAACTCTTCAGGAATTTGCGGCGGCTGCTCGCTGGCTCACCGCCGGCTCTTCCCGTGGGGGTGCGAGCACTCATGAAAACCATTCTACCGGGGCGCCCGGCGCCCTTTTCCTCCGGACGGATGTGCCAACATCCGCCTCCGTCATGCGGAAACCCCGGCTCCGGAAAAAGCTCCGGGGCCTCGCCCCCGGGTTTGTCCTGATCGGCTTCGCCGGTGTCGGAGCCGCCGGAACCCAGCCGCCCCGGCTCGATCCGCAGCTCGAAGAAGTCCTGAACGCGGTGCGCGACGGCGAGTTCGAGGTCATGGAGGCCGCGATCGAGGGCGGGATGGCGGTGGACGCCAAGGCGCCGAACGGGATGACCGCGCTCCACGTGGCGGCGGTGCTCGGCCGGGAGGATTTCGTTACCTACCTCCTCGAAGAAGGCGCCGAGGTGAACGATCCGGCCCAGAACGGGATCACGCCGCTCAACCGCGCCGCGATGGGCGGCCATCTCGGAACGATGGAGCTGCTCCTCGAAGCCGGCGCGGACGTGAACGCCGCGGCGCGCTGGGGGGCCACCCCGCTGCTGAGCGCGGTGGACCGGGGCCGGACGGACGCGGTGCGCCTGCTGTTGTCAGCGGACGCGGATCCCACGGTGACGGCGATGAACGGCGAGACCGCGCTCAGCCTCGCCCTGAAGAGGGAGCACCGCGACATCGTGGCGCTTCTCTCCGAGGATCCGGAGACCGTGCGGACCGAAGCCGAGGCCGAAGCTGATCGCCGTTCCTCCCGGGCCGACACCCATCACCGGACGGGGGTGGCCTACGACGACGCCGGGGACATCCGGCGCGCGATCGAGTCCTATCGGCTCGCGGTCGAACAGGAGCCGGACAACCCGCTGATCCGCTACCGCCTGGGACGGGCACTCCACCGCTTCGGCGAACGCGAAGCGCTCGTCCATCTGATCGAGGCGGTGCAGGGGTGGGAGGCCATGATCGAGGCGGGCGAGGAACTCGCGCCCATCGTGCCGCCCGCGCTCGAGGACGCCTGCGGGGTGCTTGGGGAAGCCGGGCGGACGGAAGACGCCACCCGCTGTGAGGCGGCGCTCGCACAGTCCCGCCGCTGAACGGGATTCGGCGAGCCGACTCGGGCCTTGGAATGGGAGCATGACGACCACCCAGACAGCGACCTCGATCACCGAAGCGCAGCTACGGGCAGAGTTGGCGTACACGGGAGGCCAGGATTCGGTTGGATCAGGAGAAGCGTCTCGCCGATCTGCCTGACCATCGGCTCCGTGCCGCTCATCCTCACCTCCGGGTTCTATCTCGACGAACCCGGGGAGGACTGAGCCCGGACGGGAACCCCGGCTTGCGCAGCTGATCGCGGCCGGACCGAGAACACCTGGCAGTCTCCTCCCGGTGGGGCGTCAACTCCGGTTCGCCCGCCGGTAGGCGGGGGAACCGGGCTCTGCCGTCGGGAATATGGCCGCGGGGGGCTGAGCACCCAAAACCTCGAAACCCGCATCGGCCCGCGCGAGGGGGCCCCCACCCCGGGGCCCGCCCGCCGGTAGGCGGGCGAACCGGGCTCTGCCGTCGGTAATATGGCCGCGTGGCGCTGAGCACCGAATACCTCGAACGCTGCATCGTCACGCTGGAGCGCGCGCTGCAAGGGCTTTCCGACCATCAGCCGGACGAGATTGCCTACGACATCTACCGGGCCGCGTGTGTGAAGGAGTTCGAGCTGATTCTCGAGCAGAGCGGGAAACTGCTGCGCAAGAGGATCAGCGCCTGGTCAGCATCCAACCAGGCCGCCGCGAAACTGACGTTCAAGGACGTGTTCCGCACGGCGGCCAAACACGGCCTGATCGAAGCCGACGCATGTGAACGCTGGCTGGAGTACCGCGACAGCCGGAACGACACGGCGCATGACTACGGAGAAGGGTTCGCCGAGTCCGCGGTCAAGCTGCTTCCACGGTTCGTAGTTGATGCGAAGGCCCTGGCTCGGAGATTGGACGAACGGACCGATGGGTGACCGGCTGAGCCTGCTGCCGCGCTACCGAAGCCGGATCGTGGAAATCCTGAAGGTGTGTGCGCCAGGCGTCGAAGTCTGGGCGTATGGGAGCCGGGTCAACGGACGGAGTCACCCGGGCAGCGATCTGGATCTCGTCCTCCGCGGCCCCGGACTCCAGCCACTGCCGCTCAAGATGCTGGGGGGACTGTCGGAGGCGTTCCAGGACTCAACAATCCCGTTCTTCGTCGAAGCGCGGGACTGGGCGCGCCTCCCCGAGAGCTTCCACGCCGAGATCGAACAGAGCTACGTGGTGCTGGTCGCGGCTCGCTGAACCGGCCCCGGGTCCGACGACAAACGCCGAATTGCGGTGGGAATCTCCTACTTGCGGACTCCATGAAGACATCTAGCCGCATCCAAGTCACCGAACTGCGCGTCGGCAACCAGATCACCCTGCCCGCGAGCGTCGTGGCGCCCGTCGGCCTCAGGGAAGGCGACATCCTACGCTTCGCGACCAGTCAGGATCGCGTCATCATCACCGCCCAAGCACCGCGTGATCGTGGTCGAACCTACACAATGTCCGATCTGCTCGGAGCCGCTCCCGGGCTATACGATTCCGTGGCCGATGTTGACGCGGAAGTCGCGGCGAGCCGCGCCGACTGAGCCTGCCCGATGTTTCGTTTGTCTTTGTCGAGTGAGAGGCTGCAACCATGCCGAATGAGGAGTCAGCGACTATGCCGGATTCAAGGGACGGTAGCCAGGGAAGTGAGGACCAAGGCAACCTCTCTTACCAACAGGAGATCGAGGATGCGCTGAACGACGATCCTCAGAGGATTGGTGACGTTTGGAGGCTAAGAACCAAGCACGGCGAAAACGCTGAAGGGATACGGGCTGACTTGAATGTCAAGACCGTTGGAACTGTGCATTCCAGTCTGGGACTCATAGACACGCTGTTGAATTGCAAGCGCTCTACCAATGCCCCCACGCTGGCCTTGCAGAGAGCGAGAGCGTTGCGAAGTTTCGCGAAGCGCCATGAGAAACTGAGTCCCGCCAGTAAACACATCGTAGAGGAGCTTGCGACGGAGCATCAGCGAGTCGCGGACGACGAAGAGGCGCTCGCGAACGAGACAGAACAGATCGCGCGGAAGGGTGGACTCAGCAGGGGTCAACCGGGAATCTACGTTTATGCGTTACCCCACTATCTGAGATTTCCAGTGAGTCGCGCCGATAGCGACGAGTCGAATCCGCGAACCTATCTCAAGGTCGGAATGTCTAATGTTGATGCGAAGGGAAGGGTTCGGCAGCAAGTGACGACCGCACTCCCCGAGCCGCCGCGCGTCCTTAGGCGATATGTGCTTCAGGCGAGCAACGCCGACTACAGAAGAGTAGAGGACAGGATGCACCGACATCTCAACGCGGCGGACCACAACCAAAACCGTCAACGTGGCGCGGGCAAGGAGTGGTTTCTGACGCACCTTACTTTTGTCGATTCGACGGCTGACATTCTTGGTTTGGCGATTGAGTACGAAGATGAGGACTACCCCTCAGTACTATGAGTCGTGTGAACTCGACCGCGCTTGGGGTGGTGGCGAACGACACAGGTAGCCTGGGTTGGGGGAATAGCTCAAGTGCTGTATCAGGATTCTCTACAACATGCTGCCGGGACTCTCGGAACATCAATCCGGCGAGATCCGTGCCCGGGGGCCGGAGCTCCCTAGCTACGCAGCACTTCAAGCGTTCGCTACATCAGGGCTCACCGAAGGTGTTGTATCGCGTCGGTAGTTCCTTGGCGGTGTAGAACACCAACAAATATCGGGAGTCCGGATCCGGTTCTACAGTGTAGCGGACCCGCATTCGCCCGATGCGAGCCTTCGCTTGCGAGAATGCGGCTTGGAATTGGGGATTGTTTTTGAGCAGGTACCCGGCACTCGTCTCTCTGGTGTAGTCCGCCGGACTGCACGTTTCTCGCCGGGCCACGGCGATCGCCAAGTTGGCCGCGTATTGGTCCGAGCCCGGCAGGCTATGTTCGCCCAAACGTCTGCGAATATCTTCGGTTCTCCCAACGTAGAGAGCGTCCCCGTTCTCATACAGGACATAAACACCCGGTTCATTCGGAATGTGTTTCCGGTGTGGTTTTTCGTAAACGGCTCGCAGCCGCGCCCTGCAAAGCAGGGTGTACTGGGATTCAACCTGAGCAAGAAGCGTTTTGAAGGTGGTGCTCACGAGCTACGTCCCCCCTCAGCTCGCGTCGCGGACCAGGTCCTCGCGGGTCTTGCGGATGTTCTCGAAGCTGCCCTGGGAGATGACGTAGTACCAGTCGGCGAAGCGCCGGGTCAGGGTTTCCTCCAGTTCCCGGCCCTTCTCGACATCGTCCTCCCAGCGGTCCCAGGCGCGCGCCAGGTCGCGGTTCTCGCGGTCCGCGTCGGTGAGTTCGTCCGACGGCTTGTCCTGGTAGTCGCGGTTCGCCGGGCGCGGCGGCTCGGGGAAA
>MPMW01000113.1 GCA_002238705.1 Acidobacteria bacterium bin61
GGTCGCGGGCGACCTCTCCGGACTGGCGCTGAGCGCCTGGACCACACACGTGACCGGCATGTCCGCGATGCCGCCGCCTCCCGTGGAGCCGATGGCTCCCGCCACCCCGACCGGCCTGATGGCCGAGACCGGTGAGGGCTCCATCACGTGGAGTTGGGACGCGGTCGAGGGCGTCGACGGGTACGCGATCCAGGTCAGCATGGACGAGATGTTCGACGACATGGACGAGATGACCTACACCATGGAGACGATGCACACCGCTTCGGAGCTCGGCTACAGCGAGACCCGGTTCGCGCGGGTAGCGTCAACCTCCGGCGAGGGCGACGACAGGCTGATGAGCATGTGGACGACCCACGTGACGGGGATGTCGATGGCGAAGGCCGCCCCGGTGGTGCCAGCGCTTGAGGTCAGCTTCTCGCTGTCTCCCATGGCGAAGAACAAGACGGAATTCTTGGTTCCGGACAACAATGCCAACAAGAAGAACAAGGAGAAGGCCACGGCGTCGGTGAATGAGGGAATCACGGTGGAGTCGAACGCCTCCGCCGTAATCACGCCGATGTTCGTGCCCGACGCCAACGCGGTCACTGTTGCAGCGGGTTCGGACAACATGCCGTTCGCCCATGTGGACTGGTCCTTGCTCCAGTCCAAGGTACTGAGTGATGGTGCGGTCTTCATGATCCAGCGGGCCACGATAGGCGCGAACCAGGGGACGGAGCCGGAGGACGGTGAAGTCGTCTACGTGACCTGCGGCCCGTGGAGCTGCCAGTCCGGAAAGGAAGCGCCGGATCTCCCCTCCGAGTCCATGGCCTGCCGGGACTGGGAGTGGTCGCTCGATTTGGTTGCCGGCTTCGTGGACAACACGATCAACGACGACGACATCACCACTCCTACCACCGGCCCACACCTGAACGACGGCGTGGACGTCGGCTGGGTGTACAAGACCAACAAGGACATGACGGTGACGCACCACTTCGGCAACACGTTCGAAGTCGAGGGGCCGGACGCCGACGAGGCCTCTAGGCCGACCGAGCTGACCATGCTGGCTTCCGCCAGCGGTGACGACGCCGACGAGAAAGGAATCGATGCGACGAAAAAGATCGATGCCTACGACCCCGCCTTGACTGTCCGATATGGCCTGACGCAACCTTCTGGGGTGACCGCGGCCACGGGCGACGCTACCCCCCATGTGTACACCGCCGACAACGCAACGACCACCGATGTTGATTCGCCTGCCTGCACGTCGAATGCGTATGACGAGGGAGAACTCCTCCTCAACAAGCCGGATGGCTGTTTTCGGGTCAATGCCGCCGGGAACGCGAACTATCTGGCGGACTACGAAGTGGAAGTCGGCCTGAAGGACGACATCCCGAAGTGGGGCGACGCCGGCTGGCCGGAGTTCAAGGAACTCAAGTGCGAGACCCACCGCGTCGAGGCCGCGATGGACGTGGATGTCTGCATGCTCTTCGAGGACGAACTGACGCGCGGCAACGTGGGAACGAAGGGCGGATGGGATTCCGTAGCGACTACCTACGTCCCAGCAGACAGCTCAGCAACGCCCCCGACCGTCCGAAGCATCACCGTGACCTTTGCTGGGAAAGCCAGCGCTCATCAGTTCGGGACCGTATGGTTCGACAACGATCAGGACGCGGACAGCAAAATGGTCGATCTCTATGCTGTGGACACCGACGACAATCGGGTGAACTCGCTGACGATTGCGCTCCTCGACGAAGACGGTGATCCGGAGTACGACGACATCGGCAAGGTGGATGCCGATGGGACCGACAGCGTCGGTAATGGCAAGGCCGACAACTACCCTGGCTCCTCCGATGAGGCTTGTACTGATGAGGATGGCGGTGACCGCTGCGACGCCAAGGTGACCATCCCCGTGGAGGTGGCTTTCTCTCCGGGCGATGTCTTTGGTTGCGACCCGGTGGAGAAAACGCTGAGCCTCGTGTGCACCTGGGATGCCAACGGCGGCTTGGTGCGCGGCGCGTCCGCCGACAGCTTGGCGGCGGGCGAAGAGGAACCCTTCCTCTCCTGCAGCTTCAAGTAACCACATGAGCCTTTCGGGATCGGGCTGACCGCCCGATCCCGGCCTGGACCCCCCCGGCCGGCCCGCCCCCGCGGGCCGCTCAACCCTCAAGAACAAGACACGCAACGTGGGAAGAAAGAACCCCGAGCTACACCGGTGATCGCCACAAGGAGGATTCGCGTGAACCCAGAGCGCATCAGGACCCTCCCACAAGGCCTGCCTGAAGCCGGCAAAGTGTCCCGTTCTCAAACTCCATCTGACGCCGTGCGGCTATTCGCCGTGCGGCCATCTGCCGTGCGGCGGCCCGTAACTCGGCTCCTCCGTGCTGCTCCTTCTTGTTTTGCTTCGGATCGCCGGGGTCCTTCCCCGCAGCCAGCATCCCGGTTTTCTACCTCCCGGTCGGTCAGGATATAAGTCACCCACCCTGCTGAGAGTCGAAAGTGCTGGTTGCAGTCCTTGTTCCTCATTCCTTTCAGGAGGCCAGTAATGGCATCTAGGTTCCTTCGCTCCGGCGCCCTGGCGCTCCTGGCCCTCGGGCTCCTCGCACTGATCCCGGCGTGTGGAGACGAGGACGTGCCGGCACCGACGACGCCGGCCCCGGCACCGTCGCCACCCCCGCCCGCACCCCCCCCCGCGCCCGCCCCGCCGCCGGCCCGCGAGCCGCCCGCGGCTCCCGGTGGACTTCGGATCTCGGCGACCGGCCCGGATTTCATCGAGTGGAGCTGGACCCCCGTCAGCGGCGCGACCGGCTACGAAGTGCAGTACAGCGCCAACGAGGCGTTTACCGACGAGGACGAGACGATCGCCCGCACCGCGGAGGAGATCAACTACCGCAGGACCGGGCTCGAGCCCGGGACGAGGGCCTATCTGCGGGTGCGGGCCGCCGTGGGAGCGGGTGACGAACGGGTGACGGGCGCCTGGTCCAGCCACCTCACGGGTGTGGCCGACGCAGCCGAGCCGGCTCCGGAGCCTCCGGCGATGCCGAGCGGGCTCGAGATTTCGGAGCGTGGCCAGGACTTCATCGAGTGGAGTTGGGATCCGGTGCCGGGCGTCAGCGGCTACGACGTGCAGTTCAGCACGAACGAAGGCTTCACGGACGAGCCCGAGACGGTCGCGAGGACGGCGGAACAAACCTCCTACCGGCGCGAGCGACTCGACCCGGAAACGAGCTACTACCTGCGGGTGCGGGCCGCTGCGGGGACCGGCGATGGCCGCGTGACGAGCGAGTGGTCCACCCATTTGACGGGGACGACGATGGCCGCCCGTCCGCCCGCGCCGACGGGTCTCGAGGTTACGGGATCAACGGACACCACGATGACGTGGAGGTGGAACGCGGTGGCGGGCGCGGACGGGTATCAGCTGCAGCACAGCGACAGCGCGACGATTCCGGACAACACCCAGGGTTTCTACACAAACGCCACGACGACCACGTTTACGGCTCCGAATCTGCCGTCGCGGGAGACCCGCTACGCGCGGGTGCGGGCGTATTTCGGCACGATTTCGGAGCCGGTGTTTGGCGACTGGAGCACGACGGTCGAGGGCACCACGGAGCGCCCGCCCGCGCCGACCGTGAGGCAACTAAACAGGCCGACCCGGCTCGACCCCGGTTCTCGCACCCGCACATCGATCACGCTGACCTGGGTGGACGACGCCAATGACGAAGAGGATGTGGACCGGTATGAGGTCCGTCAGCGCCCCGAGGACGGCAGCTGGGGCGTCGCGAACTGCGGGACCAGCGGCGAATTCGTGACGACCGAGAGCTGCGTGGCGACCGGGTTGGAGCAGGGCACGGATTACGATTTCGGCGTCCGCGCCCATCCCGACTCGGACGACGACACGAAGAGCGTGAGCCCGTGGAGTTCGACCCTCTCCGCCCGGACCTCCGGCCAACAGCAGGAAGAAGAGGTCGCCGGCGGCGACGACGACCTGAACATCACCTGGAAATCGACTGGAGCGACGACCGTCGGCGGCAGCGATGCCACAATCACCTGGTCCTGGGACGCGGCGGACGACCGCCGGATCCAGTATCAGGTTGCCCTACTGGCGGACCCGCGCAACGCCGACGCGAACTCCGCGGCTGCTCGTCCGAAGTGTCCCGCGCTGACCAGCGCGCCAGCGACCGACGACTTCGTTGCCTCGACCACGCGACAGTGGTTTACCAAGGAGCCTACCTTCGCCAAGACGTTGGCGAGTTTGGGCGCCGGCCAAGTCTTCGGGCTCTGTGTAGTGAGCACGTGGGACACAGACACCGGTCCTCGGTACGGTGATGTCGGCTTGTCTTGGGCTACAACGGCGCCGGTAGAGGGAACAGCCGCCGATGGCAGGTTCCCGGCCGGGCCAAAGGACAATGCCAACAAAACAACGGCCATTGATTGGTACGTTGACCGCGATGCGGGCTTCGAGTATGAAGTGCGCATCGTCTCGGAAGGTGTCGACTCCTCAGGCCTTTCATGCTCCTCGCCGGAAGACGGAACCGAACTGTCGATGGAGAAAGACAGCAACGGACGGTATCGACTGAAAGCGCCAAAGGACTACAGAAGATACGCGGCGTGTGTGCGCGCGACGAGTGGCACTGCCAGCGGGTCAAGTTGGACGGAGCTCACCTCCTACACCACGCTGCCTGGTCAAGTAGGCACGGTGAGCTATCTCGAGAAGGAGAGCAGCCATGTGCTTGGTACTACCGACCCCGACACGAACAAGGTTACCGGAGCAACCCCCGTCTGGCAGTTCAGTCTTAGCTCGTCTCTTCCCGAGGCCATCGGCGGCTACATCGTCCAGTTCATCGAGCCAGCGGCGACAAAGCCTGAACTGAAAGACTGCACCGGCACTACCGGCGCCACAACCGGCGACTTCACCCTAACGGAATCCGGATTCAAGGCAACAGGAAGCGCGGTCACCTCCGTAACTGCCTCGAACAAGTGGGTCGCGATCTGCGTTCGAGCGCGGTTGACCGGCGCTGATGCGACCGCCCGCTCCGGCGCCACGCCAGCGTTAGTGACCGACGGCAAATGGCGCATCGGTACAAAGAGCCTCAGGTAAGGCAGCGAGGCCAGAAGGAATCTCATCGCTGAGGTCCAGCTGGTCTGAACAGACCCGAACCCCGGGGCCATGCGGCCCCGGGGTTTCCCTTTGTACGGCTGCCTGTCGGCTCGTGTGACGCAAGGAAGTCGCGCGGCATGAAGGTCAACGTGACCGCATTCGTCGGCCCTTGCGAGAACCCGCGCGAACCTGCGGGAATCAACACCCGCGCAACAGAGATCCGGGTGTCAGGCGATTCCGCCGTAGTGGAGGAAGGCGTCGGGTGCCGGGATAGCGTCCCGCTACCGGATCGGAGCGGGCGGCTTCGGTCGATTCCGGCGGGCAATTCCGGTTCTTTTCGGGAAGAAGTGGGCAGAAACCCGCTGTGGCGGACCCCGGCACGACGAAGACGCCGCGCATTCGAGGCGTGTGGCGGGCCGTTGAGCCCAGGGACGGAGCGGGACCGGGGAAATTCGGCGGGTGCCGGCTTCGGGCGGCGGACGGCGGATCGCACAAGTGATACGGAACCTGATATCGCGGGTTTGGCGATGTGCGGTAATGCGCGCGGAGACACCGACTTAGCGACGCGTTGAGGCGGCTCCTCCGGAGGACTGTGCCTGCTCGTGCGGCGCACCACCGGCGGCGACCTCGCCAAGTCCTGGGCGCAGCGCATCATCGTGGACGGTCGCGCCCGCAACGTCGGACTCGGAACCTGGCCGCACGTCAGCCTGGCCCAAGCCCGCGAGAAGTGCGTCCTGAACCGGGTGGCCCGCCGCCGCGGCGACCTCGTGCTCGCCGGCCGCAAGCGGACCGTTCCGACGTTCGCTGAAGCCCTCGACCGGGTCATCGCGATCCACGCGGCCGGTTGGACGGACGGCGGCAGGTCGGAGAAGCAGTGGCGCGCCAGCCTCCGGGACTACGCCATGTGGAGACTCGGGGAAATGCCCGTGAACCGGATCGGGACGGCGGACGTGATGGCGGTCCTGTTACCGATCTGGGCGGAGAAGCGAGAGACCGCCCGCCGGGTGCGGCAGCGGATATCCGCGGTGATGCAATGGGCGGTCGCGCAGGGCTACCGGGAAGACAACCCGGCCGGAGACGCGATCGGCGCGGCGCTTCCGAAGACCGGGGTCCGGACCCGGCATCAGCCGGCGCTGCCGTATCCGGAGGTTCGCGGCGCGATGGAGAAGGTGCGCGCGTCGCGGGCCTATCCCACGACGGTGCTGGCTTTCGAGTTCCTGGTGCTCACGGCGTGCCGGAGCGGTGAGGTGCGCGGCGCGCGGTGGGAGGAGATGGACCTTGAGGCGCGGGAATGGCGGATCCCGGCCGAGCGGATGAAGGCGAACCGGGACCATCGGGTTCCCCTGTCCACTGGGGCGCTGGCGGTGCTGCGGGAGGCGCGGAGCGTGGTGACCGGTTCGGACCTGGTCTTCCCGTCAGTGCGAGGCGGCCGGCTCTCGGATGCGACGATCTCGAAGATGGTCCGCGAACTCGGGATCGGGGCGGTGCCCCACGGGTTCCGGTCGAGCTTCCGGGACTGGGCGGCGGAGTGCTCCGACGCCCCGCGCGAGGTGTGCGAGCTGGCGCTGGCCCACGTGAACTCGGACCGGGTGGAGGCCGCCTACCGGCGGACGGACCTGTTCGAGCGCCGACGCGAACTCATGGAAGAATGGTCGGCGTTTCTGGGAAACTACACAAGTGACTAAGCACGGAATCTGCCCAGCGCCTCAGTCTGGAGACTCGGCGAGGTTCTTGTGCGCCTCCTGCGAATTCGAGACCCGCTGGCAGGTTTTGCTATCCTGAGCGTCGCAGGGACAGCATGAACAACGGGAACGGTTGGCGGAACCTCTGGGCCGGACTCATGGTTGCCCTGATGGTTGTGCTTGTCGGGGCAGTCATCCAACTGCATGTCTCGGTGGCCGATTTCCGCGTCCAGATAGAGCGTCGATTCGGAGAGGTGAATGAGCGTCTCGCTCGGATCGAAGCCTTGATTGAGCGCCTCGACCCGGATTACGCACAATCGGCTGATTGAACCCTCCCCAAGGAGCGTGGGGGACACGCCCCGCGCGCCACTGGATTGAGGGGGAGAAGCGCTCTGCGGCCGTAATCGCGAATGCGGTGCACGTCGCCCGAATCGCCACCGGCGAGCTGTAGGAAAGCCGCGGCCAAGCCCGTGGTGATCCGCGCTGGATCGTCGATCGAATCCAGGTGACGGGCCTCAGCGGCCCGGACCGTAGTCGCGGTCCCGGGTCGGGCCGTGCCTGCGCATCACCTCCAGAGTTCGCGCAACGTCGCGGCGAGCGTCTCGTAGTCCCGGGCCAAGCCTGTCACTTGCCCGTCGAGCCGCTCGAACCACTGCCGCAAGATTGCGGTTTCGGCGTCCTCCCGCTCGGTTCGCTGCCGCAAGACTTCGTTCTCCGCGCTCAGCCGCTCGACTTGCTGCCGCAAGGCTTCGATCTGCTCGGCTTGCCGCCGCTGCCCCTGCTCGAAATGCGCGCACAGCCTCTCGAAGGCGACTGTCGACTGTCCCTCTAGCTCGCTCATACAACTCCCTCACTCGCTCAAGAGCTTCAAGGCAGGCCGCCCGCCCACGGTCCAGGGCGGATTGGCCAGCGTCCCGTCCGGCAGCACCACGAACCGCTCCCCGTCGAGCTCCCGCAGCGTCACGCCCCACGTCGTCTCCTCGATCTCGGCCAGGGTGTCCCGGCCCTGGTCGATCCGTACTTCCAGCATCGCCAGGGTCTCGATCCGGCTCTGGATGCTCACCGACAGCCAGTGCATCAGCCCCCAGCTCCCCCCGCTGATCCCGACGAATAGGACCAGGCCGGCCATCAGGGGCCGCAGCCACGCGTTCAGCGGGTCGGCTGGCTCCCCTACCGTAGTGCGCATATCGGTGCCTACGCTGAGGCCCCCGACGGGGACGCGAGTCCGGCGACGAGCGTCACCAGCCTATCGGGAGACAGCCTGCAAAGGGAGGGCGCAGCCGTCCCGAACCACAACGACCCAGCCCCTGCGGGGCTTGGGAGACTCCCTGCCGCGTGCATCACGCGGGTCCGTGAGCGATCCCGAATCGCGGTTCCGTCCCGGCGGCAACGCCGGACCCCGGCCATGGCTGGCCGGACTCCACTCGATCCGTTGCGCCCCCGCGCGCCAGCTCGTCGATCCGGTCCGCGATCCGCTGCGCCGGTTCGCGCAACTGCTCCACGCTCCAGTCGGCTGCGTAGCTCTCCGTAACGTCACTGCCCCGGGCGTGGTTCACCAGCCGCTTGGTCAGTGACCGCGGCAGCATCAGCTCCCGCTCCGCCACCGTGATGAACACGTTCCGCAGCCCGTGGAACCAGAACTTGGTCCCCGCCGCCCGACTGATCCGCCGGTAGAGATGCTGCAACTCCACCGCATGGCCCGACGAGCCGGACGAGGGGAACACCCACTGCGGGACACCGCCCTTCGACGCACTGGCATCCAGGCCGCGGCGCTCGAGGAGCGCGGCCAACTGCCGGGTGATCGGCAGTTCCAGCGGCTCGCCCGCCTTCGTCTTCTCCCCCCGGAAGATCCGCCGCTCCCGGTCCACCCGGTCCCAGCGCAGCCCCATGATCTCGCCGCGCCGCATCCCCGTATACATCCCGAACCAGAAGATGTCCCGCGTCGCCCCAACGGTCACCTCGGCCTCGATGCCCGCCCACCACCGGGGCAACGTCTCGGCGGGCGTCGATATCCGGCGACGCACGGCCCGGTGGTAACGCCCACCCCCGGCGAGCCAGAGGTCCACCGGATTCCGCAGCGACTCGTGATCCACGCACGGGCGCCGGG
>MPMW01000114.1 GCA_002238705.1 Acidobacteria bacterium bin61
TTTTGGCGGTGAAGGCGATGTGCCTGGTGCGGTTCCGCGACGCCGCGCGCCGTTCGGTGCGTCCAGGCTGGCACCTGGTGGAGAAACCACCGCGACAGAGTGGGTTACGACCCATTGCGGTCCGCCCCGGGCTGTGAGTATGAGAAATCCGGGCTAACGCGCTGCCTCACACCGGGCGATGAAGTGCTCCTGCTCGTCGCTGAGCGGCGGGTTCCCGGCGCAGCGGGTCAGGGTGACCGCCGCCTCGTCGAAACGGTCGAGCGCGGTGAGCGCTTCGGCGCGGAACCACAGCGCCCGCGCCTCCTGGGCCCGATGCGGGCGGCCGACGCCGAGGTTCTCGGGGTAGGTGAGCGCCCGGTCGAAGTGAGTCAGGGCCGTTGCGGCATCTCCCGCGTCCAACGCCTTCCGGCCGAGTTCGACCTCGGCCCGCGAGAAGAGTTGCCAGACGGTGGCGTCGCCCTCCCGGAAGTTGATCCGGGTCGCGCCCAACATGGCGATCGTCTCGTCGAACCGGCCGGTGGCGTTGAGCGCCCGGGCGAGTTCGATCGTGACGTCGTGGCGCCGGCGGAGGCCCGCGGGAACCGTTCGAAGCGCCTCCACCGCGTCCGCCGGCCGCCCCTCGTCCAGCAGCAGCCGCGCCAGATCGCGGTAGAGGGTCTGGTCCTCGGGACGGGCCGCGATCGCCTGACGGAGGCGGCTTTCGGCTTCCGCCGTCCGTCCCCCGACCATCCAGTGGACCATCCCGAGCGCCCGGTGGGCGGTGGAAAGGCCGGGGTCCAGAGCCGTTGCGGCCTCCCAGGCGGCGGTCGCCTCCTCGTAGCGGCCGAGACCTCCGAGGAGATGGCCGAGAAGCAGGCGGGGGGACGCCGATGCCGGGAGCCGCTCCGCCGCCGCCCGCAGCACGCCCAGGGATTCCGGCCGCGACGGGAAGGCGTAGTCGAGCGGTGCGCCGAGCGCCGCATCGCGGTAGCTCGCTGCCCGCTCACCGTCCGCCCATTCCGCCGCGTGGAAGAGGAGCACCGGTCCGGGTTCGAACCCGCCCTCCTTCCGCAGTGCTTCGAGCACGTCGAGCGCCATGTCGGACAGTCCCAGTTCGGCTACCGTCACCAGCAGTTCGGTAAACGCAAACTCCGGTTCGCCCGCCAGCGCCGTCATCGCGCGCGCGGCCTCGGCCCGTCCCGAGGCGTCCGCGGCATGCAGGCGCACCGCCCACGGAATCAGCTCGACGGTGCCCCGTTCGATCATGCGTCCGGCGAGGGCTGCGGCCCCGCCCCGGGGGACTCGCCGGGGGGGTCCCCGTTTGGTTCGTGCGCCGGGGGGGGGCGGCGCCCCCCCCGGGTCCCCCCGCCCCGAGCAGGGCGAGCGGGAGCAGTTCGCGGCCGCCCCGCCGGAGCGCCGGGATCGCTTCCCGGGCCTTGCCCTGCCGGACCTTCACCCGGCCGATCAACCGCCAGGCCGAGTCCTCCACGCCGGCGAGCCTGGTGGCCAGGTAGGCCGAATCGAGGGCGCCCTCATCGTCACCGAGCCGGTAGCGGGCGACCGCGTGGAGGAAACGCGCGAAACCGTGCTCGGGATCCGCGGCGGCCACCCCGGCCAGCCGGCCGGCCGCCCGCTCGTAGAGTCCTGCCTTCAGATCCAGCACGGCGAGTCCAACCGCGGCGCCTGGGTGACCGGGGGCGAGAGCGAGCGCTCGCTCATGGAGCCGGCGAGCCTCGGCGCGGTTCAGGTCCTTGTCGGCGCGCTCGGCGGCCTGAAAGGCCTCCTCGGCGTTCGCCGGCTCGATCGCTTCGGCGAGCGGTGGAGGCTCTTCAGGCGGGATCGCCAGCGGGGACCGATAGGAAAGCACGCTCTCGCCGCCCGCGGTCACCGCGACCTCGATCGCATCCCCGGGCGCGCCCGGCCATTCGACGGTCGCCACCGCTTCCGGAGCCAGGTCGAGCGGCGCCGAGTGCTCCGTGCCACCTTCGCCGCGCAGCCGCACGTCCGCCCCCGGCAAGGCCCGGGTGGCGAGGAACAGGAACCGCGTTCCCGCCTCGTCCTCCACGCGCTCGACCACCAGATCCGGAGTGGCGTACTCGAAGCCTTCGCCAAGCCCGAACACCGGCGTCCACTGCTCGCTCCAGAAGACCCGCTGGCCCGGATTCACCCAGGCGTAGTCCGACTGGGTGGGCAGCGGGCCGCTCTGGACCTCGATGTAGGGGCCGTCCTCGTCGGTCAGGGCCCGCTGGTTCATCATGCCGTCGTCGCCCTGTCCCCAGGTCCAGCCCTTCTTGCCGGGAAGCTCCCGGTGGTCGGCGGTCTGGACGATGCCGCGGTCATCGCCCGAGTCGTAGGCGCCGAAGAAGTCGTGGACGGCGCGGTAGGCGAAGATCGAGGTGGGTTCCGGATAGTTGGGGAGCCGGGTCATGTCCACCCCGCTGTCTTCGGGGAAGCGGTAGAAGGTGGTCCCGAAGTGGTCGGTGGCGAGCGACATGGGGTAGATGAAACGGGTGCCGTCCCGCTGCGGGAAGGCGGTGTTGTTCCAGAAGTAGTAGGGGTGGGGGAGGTCGGTCGGGTTGAAGATGGTGATCTCCTGGTCGAGCCGCGCCACCCCCGGGCGGAGCGTGAGACGAACCTCCCAGCCGGTGCGGAAGCTCTGTTCGATCTCGCCGATCACCAGGGTCGCCGACCCGTCCTCGTTCCGGACCCCGGTGACGTTCACCGGCGAGTAACTGGTCACCGTGTGCCCCTGGGGTCCCCGGTTCCACTCGATCCCGCCGGAGATCCACGCGCCCCGGAGCGCGATCAGGCCGGGCCGGATGACCCGGTTGTTGTAGAACATCTGTTCGTTCTCGCGCTTGTCGAGCACCCACTGGATCCGCCCCCCGATCTCGGGAAGGGCGGCCACCTTCAGGTACTCGTTCTCGAGGAAGAAGGCCCGCCAGGTGTGGTCGGCCCGCTCCGAGCCCAGGTTGTCCTGCATCGTGTAGGGATAGACGATGGAGTTGTCCGTTTCCCGGAACTGCGGGTTCGGATCGTCGGGCAGGAGGGCGTAGGTCGGGAGGGTGAGTTCTCCCTCCCAGACGCGGACCGGTTCCTGTCCGGCTGCGGGGACCGAACCGGCAAGCGCCAGCAGGAGAACGGCCGCTCCGGGGTTCGCGGGTCGTGGAGAGAACATGCGGGCTACCTCGCGTGAGCGGGAGAGGCTACACGCCTCCCGGCGGTATTCGGGATCGCGACGAGTCTTGACAGCGAACTATGCAAGTAGGAGACTGTCAGGTGTCATGAAGACAGTCAACGCTCTGCAGCTTCGGCAATCGCTCGGCAAGGTGCTCGACCATCTGGAGCGTGCCGGGGGACCCATCGTGGTCCTCCGCCGCCGGACCCCGGCAGCCGCCCTCGTGAGCCTCCGGGACTACCGGGAGCGGTTCGTGGACCGGGAGGCCGACGAGCAGCGGCGGGCGGTGGTCGGGAGGCTGAAGCAACTCGAGTTCAAGCCGCCGGCGGAAGGCACGACCCTCGATCTGCTGCGCGACCTGCGGTCGTGACCGTTCTCGACGCGTCGGTCGCGATCAAGTGGTTCGTCAGGGACGAGCCATTGGCGCTGGAAGCCGCGGGAGTGCTTGACGAGATCGAACGCGACCCGTCTTCATTCCTGGTGCCGGAGCTTTTCATGAACGAACTGTTGGCAGTGCTGTGCCGTCTCCCGGACAGCCGGCCGGTGCGGGTCAAGGAAGCTCTTCACCTGGTCGAGGCCCTCGGGCTGACGCGGATCGGCAACGGCCACCAGTTGCTTTCGCTCGCTGCCGAGTTCGCCGATCGTTGGAAGCTGTCCGGACACGACGCCGTGTACGTGGCGCTCGCCGAACTCTCGCAGGGGGTCTGGCTTACGGCGGATGCCCGGGCCGTCCGTCGGATCGGACGACGCGGCCTGGTGCGCCTGCTCGGCGGGTGAGCGCCGCCCGGGCCACGGCTCGGGGGAAGCCGAGGCAGTCCTCGGCAGCGGGCCAGCCGGTAGCTTCTCAGTCCAGCGTCGCGGCCAGACCGGACGCGATGATGCGCTGGTCCTGCGTGAGGGGCGGGGGCGCCCGCACGCCGGGCCGCGCGACGGGGGGGGGGGAAAGCCGAGGCAGTCCTCGGCAGCGGGCCAGCCGGTAGCTTCTCAGTCCAGCGTCGCGGCCAGACCGGACGCGATGATGCGCTGGTCCTGCGTGAGGAGCGTGGCTCCCAGCACGCGGGCCGTCGCGACGAGGACGCGGTCCGCCGGATCGCGGTGGAACGTGTCCGGCAGTGACGCCAACTCCGCCGCGATCGCCGGGGAGATGTCCTGCCGCCGAACGAGAGGGGGCGCGACCGCCTTTTCCAGCCACTCTCGAAGCGGCGGGGCGATGTGGATTCGGCCGAGGTCGAACAGGGTCGCCACCTCCCAGAGCGAAATGTCGGATACCAGCAGCGGAGAGTCCGCGGCAGCGGCGTGAACGACCTGGCGCTGCGCCGCTGAGAGCTGATCCGGGTCGTTCAGCCACCAGATGAGGACATGGGTGTCCAGCAGCGCCCTCACGGCGCCAGGCTCTCCCAGTATTCCTCCGGTACGGCCGGGCCCACGATGTCTCCCACCACCGTGACCGTTCCCTTCAACTCCATCTGTGGATAACCGGCGTGTTCCCGGGTCACGGGGCCGAGTTCGGCGACGGGTTTGCCGCGCTTCAGGATCACCAGCCGCTCACCCGTGGCGCGCACCTGGTCGAGGATTGCCAGACAGCGAGCCTTGAAGTCCGATGCGTGGATCGTTTCCATATGACTAGTATTGATGACCAGTCAGATCGTGTCAAGGCAAAGGGACCGATCCCGGGTTGGGACGTCCATCCGGTGGAATCGGGCGGCGCGTCGGGCTACGGAAGCAGGCGCAGCGGCCGGAAGGCTTCGGGAACGTGGAAGCTGGGGCTGCCGGTCGGGGACCAGGCGGCGAAGACGGCGCCCTCCTCCGGGGCCTCGGGGCCGCCGGGGCGCTTGATGCGGAAGATGTTGAAGGGGATTTCGGCGCCCGCGGCGGGCGGGTCGGGAAGTCCGAGGCCCTCCCAGGGAAGGAAAAGGGTTCCGATCCAGCGGTCCCCCGATGTTGCAACGGCCGTCCGCATTCCCGAGACCGAGAACCCGCGATCCATGGGTCCGATCGGATCGGAGGCGGTTTCGCCGGGCCCGAGCCTTCGGAGGTCGCAGACGACGTTGGCGGGGTTCAACTCGACCTCGACATAGCGGCCGTCGTGCAGGGGATCGAGAAAGATCTCGACCACTTCCTCCTCCCAGAGGCGGTCGTCGCGTTCGGTCATGGTGAACCACGGCGCATCGTCCTCGGAATCGAAACGCAGATGCAGTCCGTGCTCGTTCCAGAGCGCCCGGAACCGGGTCCGGTAGGGCTCGGGTCCCCAGACGACTTCCCGGGCGTTTTCCCACTCGGGGGCGTTGGCGGAAAGCAGGGCGGCGGCATCCGCCGCGGCTCTTCGGGCTTCGTAGGCGGGCGGAGTCTGCAAAGCGAAGACGGAGAGGATCAGGGGAAGCACGGCGGGAATCCTGACGCACTCCCCGTTCGCCGTCGTCACAAAGAGCAGCCGCCCCGCCCGAGCGGAGCCGGTCCGTCCCGTTTCGAGACGCGCTGGTAGTGGAATAAACTCGGCTCATGGGGCTTGGGAACGGCTTGAGCAGTCGCCCGATACGAGTAAGCGTTCTCGGCTGGGGGCTCGTGTTCGCGCTGGGCGGCGGCTGCGCCCTGCGGTCGGGCAGTTCCCCGGACCTGTCGCAGGAGGCGGCTCCGGAACTTCCCGCCGGCTTCGATGAGAGCGCCCCGGCCGGCGCTTACGAGCCCGTGAAGTGGTGGCGAACGTTCGCCGATCCGGTCCTCGACGACGTGATCGAATCGGTCCTGGCATCCAACTTCTCGGTCGCGGAAGCGGTCGCTCGCGTCGAACAGGCCAGAACGCGGGCGCGCCTGGCAAACGCGGCGGTCCTGCCCTCGGTGGGAGCGCGCGCCGGGGTCGATACCTCCGACCAGCCGACCAATGCCGCGATCGGCGCTCAACTGGACGAGTTGGGCCTCGACTTCCCGCTTCCCGACCGGATCGGCATTACGACCTGGTCCCTGGGCGCCGACTTCGCTTACGAAGCCGATTTCTGGGGCCGCGTCCGCCACACTTCGCTCGCCGCGGGATCCGAGTTGCTGGCCTCCGAGTCCGACCTGCGGGCGGCCCACATCGGAATCCTCGCCCAGACGATCTCGGCCTACTTCGAGATCGGCCATCTGCGGCAACAACTCGGCATCGCCCGGCGCCAGGTGGAGACCCTGGAGGAGCGCGAGCGGCTGGTCGCGGGCCGCTACCAGCGCGGTCTCGCTCACTCGCTCGCACTCCGTCGCGTGCGCCAGATTCTCAGGAGCGCCGAGGCCGGCGTGCCGCAGCTCGAGAATCAGCTCGCGGATGCGGAGTCGGGGCTTGCCATCCTGCTGGGTGGTTACCGGGAGGAGGTGGCCGCGATTCTTCCCGATACCCTGGCGCCCGCCGCCTCGCCCGATCCGGTGCCCGCCGGAATCCCGGCCGATCTGCTGCTGCAGCGGCCGGACGTGCAGGCCGCCGGACACCGGCTGGAAGCCGCGGGCCACACCGTCGAAGCGCGGCGTTCGGCGCTGATGCCCCAACTCTCGATTTCCGGGTCCATCGGGCTCCTGAGCACGGAAGTCGGCGGTCTCTTCGACGTGAAGCAATGGTTCACGAACCTGACCTCCAACCTGCTCCGGCCGGTGTTCGATGGCGGCCGGCTCGCGAACAACGTGAAACTCGCCGAGGCCCGCTTCGACGAGTTGGCCGCCGCCTATGGACAGACGGTGGTGACGGCGGTGAACGAGGTCGAAGCCGCGCTCGCCAGCCTCGGAAACGAGGGCCGCCGACGCGAGTTGCTCGCGGTCCAGCGCGAGGAAGCCCTGGCTTCCAGGGATCTTCAGTCGCGGCGCTACCAGTCGGGAGTCAGCGGGTACGGCGATCTGCTCGATGCCACCGGGAATCTGCTGGAAGCGGAAGCCGCGCTCGCGACTTCGGAGCGCAACCTGGCGCTCGCCCGGCTGGCCATCCATCGTGCACTGGGAGGCTCCTGGACGGGTCCGGATGAATTGGCGGCGGCTTCTTCCGATCCGGCCGCCGCCCCGGTGACAGGACCGGTGGAACGATGAGTCGAACCAGCGGATTCATCCTTGCGGCGGTCATCCTGCTGGGATCGTTCGGGATCGCGACCCTGTTGATCGCCCAGCGGCCCGAGCCCGAGCGCCGCGATCCTTCCTCGCAGATTCCCTTCGTGACGACGGCGGCGGCGGTTGCCGGTTCCGGAGCGATCCCCGTCTACGGTGCGGGAACGGTTCGGCCGCGCGTTCAGGTGGACGTGGCGGCCGGCGTGAGCGGACGGGTCGTCCTGGTGGATCCCGCGTTCGAAAGCGGTGGCCGGGTCAGCGAGGGACAGGTGCTCTTCCGCCTGGACGATGCCGACTACCGCTTCCGGGTCGAGCAGGCGCGTTCCGGTGTCGCCGGGCAGCAGTTGGAGTTGCTGAAGGTCGAGGAAGAAGCCGGGATCGCACGCGAGCAGTACGAAGCGTTCCTGAGCCGCGCCGGAGGCGCCGAAGGTGGAGAGGCGAGTCCGCTGGCGCGGTGGGAGCCGCAGCTCGAGGCCGCGCGGGCCGCGGTGGAACGGGCGCGCGCCGTGCTCGCCGAAGCCGAGCTCTTCCTCTCGCGGACCGCCGTCCGGGCGCCCTTTGACGCCGTGGTGCGTTCCGAGAACGTCGGGGTCGGGCAGTTCGTGACCGCCGGGATCGGCGTGGGACAGATCTACGCCTCCGACGCGGTCGAGGTCGTCGTTTCCCTGTCCGACACCGAAGCGGCGCTCGTGCCCGGTCTGTGGGACCTGAGGCCCGGAACCGCCGACCGGCGGGTGGCCGCCCGGGTCACCGCCGACTACGGGACCGGCAGGTACGCCTGGGAGGGCTACGTGGACCGGGTCGAGGCCGCGCTGGACGAGGCGACGCGGACCCTGGAGGTGATCGTGCGCGTTCCGAATCCCTTCCGGGGTGGTTCCCGGGTGGAAACCGGAGAGGCAGGTGAGGACACCGAATCCTCCACGGGGTCCCCTGCGCCGCTCCTCGTCGGCCAGTTCGCGAATGTCGAGATATCGGGAATTGCGCCGCGGGAGTACTTCCGGATCAGACGGCTGGGCCTCCGGCCGGGCAACGAGATCTGGGCAGTGGAGGACGATGCGGTGACCATCGTTCCGGTCCGGGTGCTACAGCGCTTCGACGATACCGTGTTCGTCACGGGGGAACTCCGGAGCGGTCAGGAAGTCGTGGTGGGTGGGATTCAGTTCGCGACCGAGGGAATGAGGGTCCGGACAACGGCGTCGTCCGCTCCTTGAGCCCCCTGGGTGGCGCCGCGCCCGAGGTGCTGGCCGGGGTCCGTGGGCGCCGGGCGGGGAGCATTCGCGAGTCCTGAGCGAAATGCCGGCGGGTCGCATGGAAAACGGTTCGGGCGGGCTTCCCCCGTTCCCGGAGGGTTGGTACTTCGTTTCCACCCGGCAATCCCTGGAGAAGGCGAAGCTCATCCAGAAGACCTGGATGGGAAAGGAGATCGTTGCCTGGTGCGACGATGCCGGCCGTGTCTCCGTGGCCGAGTCGGTCTGTCCTCACCTCGGCTCTCAACTGGGACCTGCCGCCGGCGGCCGGGTGCGGGATGGCCGTCTGGTCTGTCCCTTTCACGGCTACGAGTTCGATGTCAGCGGGCAGTGCGTCGCCACCCCCTTTGCACCGCCGCCGAAGACCGCGAAGCTGAAGACCTTTG
>MPMW01000115.1 GCA_002238705.1 Acidobacteria bacterium bin61
CCTCCCCCTGAACGACCTCGTTCCCCAAAAGGCCCCGCTTCCGCGAAGCCTCTTCCCGGACTACGAACCTACCGACCGGGACACCCCAGCCGGATCAGCCCACCGAACGATCCAGTCTCACCTTGATTGCCGCTGACGTCTCACCCTGATTGACGCGCGACACGACGAGCCGCCCCGTGTACAGGTTGAATTTCAGCCGCTCGGCCAAGACGTAGTTTTCCCCGAGGGCGCCGACGTCGTCCCGCAACGCGAGCGGGTTGAAGTTTGCGATCAGCCCGTTGCGAACGCCGTTGTCGAGGAAGAAGTAGCGTCGGCTTCGGGTGATCTCTTTCCTCAGGTTGCGGCTGAAGCCGTGGCGGCTGTAGAGGACGAATGCCTTTTCGAGGAGATCCAGATAACGGTCCACCGTCGGGACGGCGAGGCCGACCCGGCTCCCCAACTCCGGCAACGAGACGTCCTTGCCAACCTGAAACGCCAGGGATTGGAGCAGCCGGAGGAGTTTTCCGGCGTGGCGCACACCGTCCAGCGCCAGGACGTCGTGAAAGAGATACGAAGAAATCAACTCCCTCAGATACGCCTCCCGGTCGGCTGACGCTTCTTCGAGCACCACTTCGGGGTAGGAGCCATAGACCAGGCGCATCTCCAGGCGGGCGCTCGTTTCGTGAGCGGCTTCGAGCCCTCCGAGTTCCAACTGGCTCAGCGGCAACAGGAGCAGAGTGCGTTTCCTGCCGGTGAGCGGCTCGCCGGTGCGCTGCGCGAGATCGAATGCGGATGAGCCAGTGGCGATCACGCGCAGCCCCTCCACGTGGTCCACGAGCAGCTTCAGGGCCAAACCGATCTGCCGAACGTGCTGCGCTTCGTCCACGATGAGGGTGCGGCGGGCGCCCACGAAGGAACGGAGCTTCGCAACCGACTGGCTCTCCAGGTAGTCCCGCACCGCGATGTCCTCTCCGCTCACGATGAGGGCATCCGGCGCGTGTTCGTGGGCGAACCGGCGGATCAGGGTGGTCTTCCCGACCCGTCGGGGTCCGTAGAGGACGGCGACCCGCCCGGGCGCCGTCGCCCGGACCAACGAGTCGAGCTGCGCCTGGGGGATATAGGTAGGCATAAATGATGTAATTTACGCTAATACCTCAGGTTATATATGGGTATTTAGACTTCTTGGCTGTCGTCACATCTCCGCCGTTCGGCGCCAGGTGCCGGTTCGGGGACTGGGGCCCCCTTCCGTGGACGCGGTTTGCCGGCCCTGGTCCCCGCGTCCTTCGCCCGCCGGGTGAAGGCCATCATCATCCGGGTCTCGCGCTCGGTGAGGCCAGCGCGTCCGAAGAGTTCCCGCCACTCGGCGAAGCGGGATTCCGGTTTCTCGGGCGGGAGGAACCCCACCGCCAGCATGGCGTCGCGCAGGGTGAGGAGCGCGCGCTCGGCCTGTTCCGCGGTGGCCCGCGGCACAGGTTCCTCGGGCGGTGGCCCGCTCGCCAGGAAGATCTCGTAGGCCGCGATCATCACCGCCTGGGCCAGGTTCAGCGAGGGCTGGCGGGGGGAAGCGGGTATCCGCACCTGCCGCTGGCAGAGCTTGCGTTCCTCAAGGGTGAGGCCGCTGGATTCGTTGCCGAAGACCACCGCTGCCTCACCGTCCGGTTCGATCGCTGCGATCTCGCCGGCCAGTTCCCGCGGCGTGAGGTGCTGGATCACTTCCCGGCCCCGCCCGCTCAGCCCGGCCACGAGACGACAGCCGCCGACGGCCTCGGCGAGCGTGGGAAAGACCGCGGCGTCCTCGAGTACGTCTTCCGCCTGCCAGGCCATGCGGAACGCCTCGACGGTGCGCCAGTCCCCGGGCTGAACCAGTCGCAGCCCGGCGAGGCCCGTATTCCCGATCGCCCGGGCGACCGCGCCGATGTTCTCGGGCCGCCGGGGCCGGACGAGCACGATGTGAACCTGCGCCATGAGACCGCGCCTATCCTAGAAGCCTTCCATCCGTGCCCGACCGTGGTCCCTTTCACGACCTGAAGCCGGTAGGAGAACGGGGAGCGTTCAGCGTTCCCGTCCGGAAGTGGCGCGAAATCGTGTTCGTCGGCGCGATGCGCGAGACGGACGACGGGCTCTACGTCCGCGATCCGTCGCGGCCCCTGCCCCCGATGCGGGAGCCCGAGTACTTCGGCGACGGGAAACGGTTCCGCATCGAACGGCTCCCGGATCCGCGAGAGGGCAGGGCCGATCCGCTGAATCCGCGGATCCGTGACCGCGGCCGGGTGCTCCTGACCCCGGTGGATTGACCGGATCGGAGGCATCGCCTCCCCTGGAGGCCATGCCGGCCTGAGGTCCGGCGCTGCTACGTCAGGTTCTTGCGAACTTCGGCGAGCGGGACCGTGTGCTGCTCCCCGGTCTCCAGGTTGCGGACGGTGCACCGGCCGCCGGCGAGTTCATCCGGGCCGAGGATGAGCGCGAACCGAACGCCGGCGGCCACTGCGCGCGAGAGTTGCTTTCCGAGCTTCTTCAACGAGTCGACCTGCACGTCGAGCCGCACTCCCGCGGCGCGCAGGGTCCGCGCCACCCGGAGCGTGTCGCGGACCGCGATTTCCGGAAGCGGGCAGAGCATGGCCTGCGGTGCCGCCCCCTCGGCCGAGAACACACCGCCCTCCTCGAGGAGCATGAGGATGCGCTCCATTCCCAGCGAAAACCCCACCGCCGGCGTGTCCCTCCCGCTGAACATCCCGACGAGCCCGTCGTAGCGGCCGCCCCCGGCGAGCGAGCCGGCGCCGCCCGCCGCCACCACCTCGAAGATCGGTCCCGTGTAGTAGCTCAGGCCACGGGCGAGGCTTGGCGAGAAACGGATCGGGGCGGTCTCCCCCAGGGCGCCGTCGAGCGCGTCGAACAGCCCTATGAGGTCCGAAGCCGCGCTTCTTCCCGGGCCCTCGGGCAGCGCCCCGCCCAACTTCCGGAGCCGTTCGAGGTCACCATCCCGGTCCTCGGCATCGTCCGGAACCAGGTCGAGGAGCCGCCGTGCCCGATCCGGTCCCACCGCGGCGAGGCCGCCGAGTTCCGTTTCCACCGCTTCCCGGCCGATCTTGCCGATCTTGTCGAGGACCACGAGCGTCTCCTGCTCGGAGTCGGCGGGAATCCCGCTGGCCGCGATCAGCGCCCGGAGCAACTCCCGGTGGTTCAGCAGGATGGTGAAGTCCGAAAAACCGAGGGCCGCCAGCGACGCGTGCAGGACCACCAGCGCCTCGGCATCGGCGATCAGGGATTTGCTCCCCACGATGTCGGCGTCGCACTGGGTGAACTCCCGGAATCGCCCGCGCTGGGCGCGGTCCGCGCGCCACACCGACTGGATCTGGTAGCGCCGGAACACCGCCGGCAGTTGGGCGCGGTACTCGGCAGTGACCCGGGCGAGCGGGACGGTCAGGTCGTAACGCAGGCCGAGTTCGGACAGGTCTCCGGGTTCCACCGGATCCCGGCCAAGGGCCCGGGCCAACCGTTCGCCGCGGTGGAGCACCCGGTAGATGAGCTGGTCCCCCTCCTCGCCGTACTTCCCGAGCAGGGTCGAGAGGCGTTCCATCGCCGGGGTTTCGAGGGGAACGAAGCCGTGCGCCGCGAACGCTTCCTCGACCCGCCGGAAGGCCTCGCGGCGCTTCAGGGCGGCGGCGGGCAGGTGGTCCCGCATCCCGCTGACCGGCCTGGTTGGCGCTTTCCCCATGGACGGCGCGGAGCATACTGACCTGACGGCTGGCCGGGCAGTTCGCGCCTGCGCCACAATCCCCGGTGAAAGTCGGCGGGATCGTCGGCGGGAGGGCACCATGCGCCTGATTCGAATCGCAGCCATCACCGTCTCCCTCGCGTTCGTCCTGGTGGGAGCATCGGCGTTCGCGTTCGCGGCTCCGGCACAGGAGCAGACGTGGGAGGCGCACGTCACCGACGAAATGTGCGGCAAGGAGCACATGATGGACGGGATGACGCATCCCGAATGCGCCATCGCGTGCGTCGAGATGGGGGCCGCGCTCCAGCTCTACGTGGAGGCCGACGACGCTGTCTACGCCGTGGACGATCAGGAGAAGGTCACGGAATTCGCGGGGCAGGACGTCACCGTTACGGGTGTTCTCAGCGAGGACAAGACCACGGTGACCGTCCAGTCCATCGAGGCTCGGTAGCCGCGCAGCAGGACCGGCCCCGACCGGCTTCCGGCCCGGCAATCGGGCTGGTGCGTGCTAGACTTGCTTTCCGGATTCGCTGGGGGATGACGCGGCTTTCGTGGCGGCGCGTTCCTCACCCATAGTGACCCGGTCTCAAGCGACAGCGGTTTCGTTCCGCCCATAACGACCGGCGTTCCCGGGGACTCCGATCCGCGGATTGGCGGGCCGGGTTCGTGCGTCTGCCGATGCACTGATCCGATTTCGCTCTCGAGGGCTTGCCGCTCAGCGACCCTCGCCAGTGCCGGCGCCGTCCGCATTCCGGAGCCCGCGAATCAGAGGTTCCTGCCTATTCCGGCGCCGCAACCGGCGGCTCCGCTCCGCAGATTCCCGTCAACCGAAAGACCCCTTTTCTGGCGAAGACGCCCCACAACTCTCAGGAAACGCCTATGCCCGACTTGCCCGTCTCCGCTCCGAAGGAAGAGGTCGCCGTGGTGGAACCAGTTCCCCGGTCCGGCGAAAAGGAACCGGAACCGAAACCCAGGGAACCGGAAATCCCCCGCATCGAGATTACCGGCCTGCTGGACATCGGGCCGCGCGACAGCGGCCATCTCCGTCTCCTCGCCAACAACTTTCTGCCCCGGGCCACGGATGTCCGGGTCCCATTCGGCCTGATCGATCGTTACAAGCTCCGCGAGGGGCACACGATTCTCGGCTACCACGGTCCGCCGAGGCGGGGCCGGCGGCGCGGCGGCCCGCCGCGCGCGGAGCTGCACACCGTCCTGGAAGTCAACGGCTACCCGGTCGATGCCCTGCCTCCCCGGCGGAACTACGCCGACCTGGTCAGCGAGCATCCCGCCCCCCGGATCGAACTGGCGCGCACCGAACCGGCTCCGCTTTCGCTTCGCGTGGTGGACCTGATCGCCCCCGTGGGGAGGGGTCAGCGGGGCCTCATCGTTGCGGCCCCCAAGACCGGCAAGACGATCCTGCTCGAACAGATCGGCGCCTCCATCTCGGACCACTACCCGGGAATCCACCTCATCATTCTGCTGATCGATGAACGCCCGGAGGAAGTGACGCACATGCGGCGCTCGGTTCCAAAGGCCGAGGTCGTGGCCTCGACCGCGGACAGCGGCAGCGCGGACCACGTGCGCGTCGCGCGGATCGTGCTGGAGCAGGCGCGCCGACTCGTCGAGATGAAGGAAGACGTGGTCATCCTGCTCGACTCGATCACCCGGTTGGGCCGGGCGGCGAACCGGGAGATGCGCGGGAAGGGCCGCACCATGAGCGGCGGTATCGATTCCCGGGCGCTCGAGTTTCCCCGTCAGTTCTTCGGCGCCGCGCGCAAGATCGAAGACGGCGGCAGCCTCACCATCCTCGGGACGGCGCTGGTGGACACCGGGAGCCAGATGGACGAGGTCATCTTCCAGGAGTTCAAGGGCACCGGCAACATGGAACTGGTTCTGGACCGGAAGCTGGCGGAATCGAGGATCTTTCCCTCGATCGACATCCACCAGTCCGGGACCCGCCGCGAAGAACTCCTCCTTTCGGCCGAAGAACTGCCGAAGACCCACCTGCTTCGCCGGGCTCTTGCCGGCCTGAAGCCGATGGAAGCGATGTCCCTGCTGCTCGGCCGGATGGGGCGGACGAAGAACAACGCCGACATGCTGGCCTCGATCCGGGTTTCCTGATGACCCTCTCCGGGACCCCTCTCGACTGCTAAAATCCCCCGTTCCTCCGGGCAGACACCTCATGTACGCAATCTTCGAAAGTGGCGGCAAGCAGCACCGCGCCGAGCCCGGGCAGCGCCTCGCGCTCGAAAAGCTCGACGCGAGGGACGGTGAGACCGTTTCGTTCGACCGCGTGCTCATGGTGCGGGATCCGGAGGGCGGCGCCTGCCGCATCGGGAGCCCCTACCTTCCGGAAACGACGGTTTCGGCCACCGTGCTGTCGCACTACCGGGACCCCAAGGTGCTGGTCTTCAAGCGCAAGCGGCGCAAGGGCTACCGGAAAAAGCAGGGACATCGGCAGGCTCGCGTTCAGGTCCGGGTGGAGGCCATCCACGAGGGGACATCGGACGCGGCGAACGGTTCGTCCGCCGGGGAGTAGATCGGTTCACTGCGGCCCGGACGCACCCCAGGACAAGAAACCACGACGGAAGAAGCGGCTGAAACGATCGGGAGGTCACCGTGGCGCACAAGAAGGGACAGGGAAGCTCCAGGAACGGGCGCGACAGCCATTCGAAGCGGCTCGGCGTCAAGCGCTTCGCCGGCGAACGAGTGTCCGGCGGAACCATCCTGGTCCGCCAGCGCGGCACCCGCTTCAAGCCGGGTTCCAACGTTGGACGCGGGAATGACGACACCCTGTTCGCCAAGGTCGGTGGTGTCGTTCAGTTCTGGAACCGCGGGCGACTGGGCCGGTTCATCTCGATCTCCGCGGACTGATTTCCTTCGGCCGGACTCCCGAGCGGCCGCACCCCGACCGGTACTCCCGGCCGGTTGATCCATGCTCGTTGACGAGGTCGTTCTGAAGCTGTCCGGGGGACGCGGCGGGAATGGGGCCCTCAGCTTTCGCCGGGAGAAATTCGTTCCCCGGGGCGGCCCCGACGGTGGCAACGGCGGACGCGGGGGAAGCGTGGTTCTGGTCGCGGATCGGGGACGCCACACGCTCGCGGCGTACCGCTTCCGGCCCAGCTACCGGGCGGACGCCGGTGGGCACGGCTCCGGAAACAACCGGCAGGGCCGTTCGGGGAAGGATCTTCTCCTGCGGGTACCGGCGGGCACGGCGGCCTTCGACGAGGAGACCGGCGTGCTGCTCGGAGACCTGGTGGAGGACGGCAGCTCGCTCACGGTGGCCCCCGGTGGCCGCGGCGGCCGGGGGAACGCGGTTTTCCGGACGCCCACCAACCAGGCGCCCCGGCGCACCGAGCCCGGAGAGACGGGGGTCGCCCGGACGGTCCGGCTCGAGCTTCGGTTGCTTGCCGACGTGGGTCTGGTGGGTTTTCCGAACGCCGGGAAGTCCTCCTTCATTGCCCGGGTGAGCGCCGCGAAGCCCCGCATCGCGGATTACCCGTTTACGACCCTGACCCCGAACCTGGGGCTGGTTCGGCTTGGCGATGACGCGGAATTCGTGGTGGCCGACCTGCCCGGCCTGATACCCGGAGCCAGCCAGGGCGCCGGGCTCGGCACCCGGTTCCTGAAGCACCTGTCGCGAACCGCGTTCCTGGTTTATTTCGTGGACGTTTCGGAGGCCTCGGGACGCGCGCCGGTGGCCGACCTCGAGGTGCTCCAGCGCGAAGTGGCCCTCTACGGCGGGAATCTGCCCGGAAAACCGGCGATGGTCGTGGGCAACAAGACGGACATCCTGACCGATGCCGCCCGCCTCCAGGCGCTGTCGGAGGCGGCGGCAGCGGGCGGTTTGCCCTTCTTTGCCGTCTCCGCCGCCACCGGGGAGGGCTGCGCGGCAATCGTTGCCGAGCTTGGCGTCCGGGTGGCCGGGACCGCGGAGCGGAGCGACGCATGACCGGTAGGATGGTCCGGCGACCGGGGGTGATCGCGGTCTTCGGTGGAACCTTCGATCCCCCGCATTGGGGCCACGTCCGCGCCGCCGAGGCGGTCCGCGACCGGATGGGAGTCGATGCCGTCTGGCTCGTGCCGGCGCGGATTCCTCCCCCCCCGCCGGCCCCGCGGGGCGGGGCCGCGCCGGGAGGGGAGTCGATGCCGTCGGGCCCGTGCCGGCGCGGATCCCCCCCCCCCGGCCGGAGCCGAGCCTCTCGGGCGAGGAGCGGCTCCGGCTCGTGGAAGAGGCGGTCCTGGGCCGGGATCGCCTGCTTGCGAGTCCGGTCGAACTCGAGCGGGAGGGTCCTTCCTTCACGATCGATACGCTCGACGCCCTCGCGGCGGGGCGGCCCGCGGCAGGCGGGCCTTCGCTGCTCTTCGTGGTCGGAACGGACGCGTTTCGGGAGATCCGCAC
>MPMW01000116.1 GCA_002238705.1 Acidobacteria bacterium bin61
TCCCCACCGTGAGGAATGGCCGCGGGCTTTCAGGCCCGCACCGCCCGCCGCAGGCGTGCGAACCGCGTACGCTCCCCAGGCGTGAAGGCATACGAGAGCCGCGAGCCGGATGAGTAGCGTCGGCTTCCCGTTCCGCGGCGTCCGCACGGCGCTGGCCGCCGCTCTCTTTTTCGGACTCTTCCCACACTCCGCCTCCGCCCAGACCCCCCGCGAGATCCGGATCGGTCTCGCCGACGGCGTTCCGGCGGCCCGGATTTCGGCGCCGGCCCCGTTCGCGCTGCGCGCCGGAGAACTCGTGATCGAGACCTCGGAAGCGCTCGTCTCGCCCGAGACGGAGGCCGGGGCGCCGGTCCTCGCGCTCGGCTCCTTCGCGAGCGAGGCCCGCGCCCGCGAAGTTGCCGAGAGTTTCCGGGAAGAACGGGCGGACGGGCCCGAAGTCCGGGTTCGGCGTGATCCGGAGACCGGTCGTCACCTCGCGGTCCTCCCTTCGGGTTCGGCGGCCGAATCCGAAGCCGAGGCCCTGCGGGCCGCCGGTTTTCCCGAGGCCGGGGTCTTCCGGGTTCCGGCTCCGGCGGGTGAGGCTCTGGTGGTCCGCCCGTTCGGCGGTTCGCCCATCCGGTTCCCCGCCGGGGCGTCCCTGATCGCCGAGCCCCCCGAGGGCGGGTTCGTCGAATGGGAGGGGAATCCGTACCGCGGTTCCCTGACCGTGTTTCGCAGCGGCGACGGAGTGACAGTGGTCAACCGAACCAACCTCGAGGAGTACCTCTTCGGCGTCGTGCCGCGCGAGCTGCCCCCCGATCTGTTCCCGGAGATCGAGGCCCTGAAGGCGCAGGCGCTCGCGGCGCGCACCTATGCCCTCACCCCGAGGGCGGCCTACCTCCGGCGCGGCTACGACCTCTGCAGCGGACCGGCCTGCCAGGTGTACGGCGGGGTGGAGGCCGAGCACCCGCTGTCCACGGCGGCGATCCGGGAGACGGCGGGGGAGGCGCTCTTCCATGACGGCCGTCTCATCGACGCCCTCTACACCGCCGCTTGCGGGGGGCACACGGAAAACGCCGAGAACGTCTTCTCGAACCCGACGCCCTACCTGGTGGCTCGGGCCTGCATCCGGGAGGCCGGGGGGGTCCGGCTGCGCGGCGCGACGGCGGACGGGCCTCTCGACGCGGCGCTCGTCCGGCTCGCCGGGGCGTCCGTCCCGGATTGGAACGGCGCGGTGCTGTCGGCGGCCGCCTCGCGCCGGGACGCCGCGGCCGTCGTCTCGGCAACCTTCGGATGGCTCGGACTCCCGGTATGTGCACCGGGAAACGCCGCCGGGGAGGAGTTGTCGCTCGGCGGGTTCGGCACCCTGGTCGAGGAGATTCGCTGCCGGGAGCCCGGGGGCGCCACCCTGGGTCCCGGTCCGGACGGCGGCGAGTTGGCTCGCGACGGAGATCCGGCGCTCGGCCGGCTGCTCGCCGAGGGGCTCCTCGATGCGAGCGAGCGGGGGCTCGATCCGGGAAGGCCGGTGAGCCGCAGGGAGGTGATCGGGGTCGCGGCGTCGTTGCTCCGGCGCGACGGACAGCTCTTCCGGCGCGGGCAGATCCGGGAGGTCACCACGTTGGACGGCAGGGTCCGGATCACCGTCGAGGACGAGGACAGCGGCCCGGCCACCGAAGAACCGCGGTTGTTCCGGCTGGAGTCGAGCGGCGGCGCAGCGCTCTTTCGGGAGATCCGCCCCACCCGGACACCCGGACGCGACGAACCGGCGCCGCTGGCGCTCCCGGCCGGGGAACTGCTGCTCCGGGTGGGCGACTTCGTTCGGTATCACGCCGCGGCCGCACCGTCCGAGGAGCGCTCCGTCGAGTTCGACCTGCTGATTCTCGAAGACCTGGGCGACGCGCAGGACCGGTTTTCCCGGCAGAGTTCGTGGTTCGTCCCGAAGAACAACTCCGATCTCTCGGACACCGTGAACGAGGTAGAGCCCATCGGCCGGGTGGTGGCCCTCGAGCCCCTGGAGTTCGGGGCCTCGGGCCGGATCGTCCGGCTGCGGATCGTCGGGACCGACGGAAGTCTCGAAGTGCGCGGACTGCGCATCCGGCGCCTTTTGGGGCTTGCGGAAAACCTCTTCCGGGCCGAACCGCGGCGCAACGACGGCGGCGAGGTGACCGAATGGTGGTTCTCCGGAAGAGGCTGGGGACACGGCCTGGGCCTCTGCCAGGCGGGGGCCTACGGCATGGCGGCTGCCGGGGCCGGCTACCGCGAGATCCTCGCCCACTACTACCCGGGCACGGAGATCCGGTCCGTTCCGTGAGTCGGCGGTCGGCTTTCGCGTTCTCACCGGGCCAATTGCGCGCGGGAGCCGCGCTGGTCGCCCTTCTGTTCCTGATCGCCCTGATCCGCCACTTTGGGTAGTACCCCGCCGGCCCCCGGCTCCGCGCCGCTCGTCCTGGCGCTCGTGGGGCCGACGGCCGCCGGAAAGTCGGATCTCGCTCTCGAGGTGGCCGACGCCCTGCCGTTTCCGGTGGAGATCGTCTCCTGCGACGCTTTCCAGGTCTACCGGGAGCTGGACATCGGCTCGGGCAAACCCTCGCCGGACATGCAGGCGCGCCGGCCGCACCACCTGCTGGACGTGCTCGAACCCGACGACCCCTGCACCGCCGGGCGCTATGCGGAACTCGCGGCTTCCGCGGTGCGGGACGTCTGGCGGCGCGGTGCGGTCCCGCTGGTCGTGGGCGGCAGCGGCCTCTACTTCCGGGCGCTCCGCGACGGGATCTTCGAGGGACCCGAGCCCGATCCACGGCTGCGGGCGAGGCTCGACGCGATCTATCGCCGTCCCTCCCGCCCCCCCCGACCGCCCGCGCCCGCCGGGCCCGGGCTCTCGAGGTGGCGCCCGCCGCGGGCGAACCCATCTCCCGGCTCCAGGCGACCCGGCGCCCTCCGCTCCCGGAGGCGCGCTGGCGCGTCGCCGGGCTCGATCCACCCCGCGGTCTCCTCGAATCCCGGATCGTCCGCCGGGTGCGAGGCATGTTCGCCGCCGGACTGGTCGAGGAGGTGCGCGGCCTGCGCGACCGTTATCCGGGGGAATGGCCGGGGCGCCTCGCGATCGGCTACCGCGAAGTGCTGGCGATGCTTGCCGAGGACCCGGAGCCCGGGGATCTTGCGGAGCGGCCTGGCGCGGTCGAGGAACGGGTGGTGATCGCGACCCGCCGCTACGCCAAGCGGCAGTTGACCTGGTTCTGCGCGGAGCGGGGGGTGACCTGGCTTCGTGGGGCTGCCGGCGATCCCACCGCCGAAGATGGCGCAAGGCGCGTTTTTCGTGCGGATTGACTCGGGCTTCCTGGCGGGTGGCGACCGCTGCGTCCCGGCGCACCTGATCCGCGCCTAGAATTCCGCGTTCCTTGCGCTCGCTCATTCCGCTCTTCGCCGCGGTTCCACTTCTCGCCGCCGTTGCCGCCGGCCAGCAGACCCCGTCGTTGCCGCCGGATCAGGTCGAGGGAGCCGCGTGGCTCAAGGTGTTTCAGGTCCGGTCGGGGTCGCCGGAACCCGTCCTCCTCTCGGAGGCCGAAGTGAACGCGCTCCTCGGCTCCGCGCAGCTCACCGCGTTTTTGACCGAGCAGGCGGGCCTGACGGAGGTTCGGGTCCGGCTGTTCCCGGCTGAGGTGCAACTGAGCGGCCTCGTGGATGCCGAGCGGCTGAGAGCGGTGCTGGGCCCGCTGGCGCCGCCGCCCGGGACGCCGCCCCAGCCCGTCGATCTCGCCGTCGAGGTGCGGGGCGCCGGCGGTTCGGGCGAGGTCACGATCCTGCGGGGGGCCGTCGCCGGGGTGGAACTCCCGCCCCGGGTCATCGCCGAGGCCGTGCTGGGTGGCCTCGTCGGGGTCTCCGAGTCCGGGCTCGAGAGAGTCCGGGGCCCCATCCTCGAGGGAGAGCCGTTTCCGCTGCCGCGGGGACTGGCCGGGATCGAACTGAGAGCCGGAGAGGTCCTTCTCCTGCCCGCCCCTCCCTGATCGATCTTGTCCGGAACGAACCCGGATACCGAGGTCCGCTTCCTCCCCGGGGTCGGGCCGCGGCGGGCGGCGGCGCTCGCCGAAGCAGGGGTCTTCCGGGCGTCCGATCTGCTCCTGCGGCTGCCCTTCCGCTACGAGGACCGGAGCGCCCGCCGACCGGCCGCGGAACTCGCGGACGGGGAATCGGCGGCGACGGAAGTGCTGGTCGCTTCGCTCAATGTCCGTCCCACCCGGCGGCGCAACCTGCGGATCGTCGAACTTCGTGGGCATGACGCGAGCGGCCCGGTCCGGGCGACCTGGTTCAACCAGGTCCATCTGAAGCAGATCCTGAAGCCGGGGCAGCGGGTGCTCCTGTTCGGGAAGGTCAAGAGACCGTTCGCCGGAGCCGTCCCGGAGTTCGCGAATCCGGGTTACGAACTGGTGACCGGGGAGCGGGCCGCGGAGGGCCCCGCGCCGGCGGTCCCCGGGTCCGGCGCCGGTGACGCCCCCGCGGAGCCCGCTCCCGGCGACGCGGGGCTCGGGGCGCATGCGGGCAGCATCGCGCCCATCTCCCGGAGGAGCTCGCCGGGAGGATGGGATTGCCGTCCCGGCGCCAAGCGCTCGAGCAGGTGCACTTCCCGCCGGAGGGGGCCTCGCTCGCGGAATACGAACGCCGGCGCTCGCACGCCCACCAGCGGCTCATCCTGGAGGAGTTCTTCGTCTTCGCCGCCGGGCTCCAGTTGCGCCGCCGGCAGGACCGGGTGGGGCGTCCCGGGCGGCACACGTTCACCGTGGACGACGGTCTCCGGGACCTCGTGAGAAAGGTGCTGCCGTTCCGCCTCACGCCGTCGCAGCGCGGGGCGCTCGCGACGATCGCGGAGGAGTTCCAGTCCCCGCTGGCGATGCGGCGGCTTCTCCAGGGCGACGTGGGGTCCGGCAAGACGATCGTGGCCGTGATCGCGGCGCTGATCGTCATCCATCACCGGGCGCAGGTGGCCCTCATGGCGCCCACCGAAGTCCTCGCCGAGCAGCATTTCGCGACCATTCGGGCGCTTCTGGAACCGCACAAGATCCGCGTCGTGCTCCTGACCGCGGGGCTCGGCGCCGCCCAGCGCCGCGACACGCTGCAGGCGGTGGCGAGCGGCTGGGCCCAATTCGTCGTCGGCACGCACTCGCTGATCCAGGAGGGCGCCCGGTTTCGGGATCTCGGTTTCGCCATCGTGGACGAGCAGCACCGCTTCGGGGTCGCCCAGCGGCGGACGCTGGTGGACCGCGGCGGGGGCGCGGATCTGCTGGTGATGACGGCGACCCCGATTCCCCGCACCCTCACCATGGCGCTCCACGGAGACCTCGACCTGTCGGAACTCCGCGAACTCCCGCCCGGCCGGCAGCCGGTGAGCACTTTGATCCGGGATGCGAGCGGCCTGCCCGAGGTCTACGCCCGGGTGCGCGAAGAGGTGCACAAGGGCCGTCAGGCCTTCTACGTCTGTCCGCTGATCGAAGACTCGGAGGAACTCCCCGGCGCGGGGGTCGAGGCCCGGTTCCGCGAGCTCTCGGAAGGTCCCTTCCGCGGCCTGCGGGTGGATTTCGTGCACGGCCGGGTCCCCGCGGCTCGCCGTGAGCAGGTGATGAGCGCCTTCGCCTCCGGAGCACTCGACGTGCTGATCGCCACGACGGTCATCGAGGTGGGGGTGGACGTCCCGAACGCCACCGTGATGGTGGTGGAACATGCCGAGCGGTTCGGGCTGGCGCAGCTCCACCAGCTCCGGGGCAGGGTGGGGAGAGGTTCGGACCCGGCCTCCGCGATCCTGGTGGTGGCAGGCAAACCCACCGATTTGGCGCTCCGCCGGCTCCAGGTGCTGGAAGCGACCACCGACGGGTTCCGGATCGCGGAAGAGGATCTCGCCATCCGGGGTCCGGGGGACTTTCTCGGCACCCGCCAGTCGGGCATTCCGCCGTTCCGCGTGGCCGACATCGTTCGGGACGCGGAGTTCCTCCGACTCGCCCGCAAGGAAGCGAGCGACTTCCTGGCCTCGCCGGCGGCGGAGACGGACGAGGGCGAGCGGATCCTTGCCCACGTCCGGGAGACCTGGGGGGAGCGCTTCGGGCTGACCGCGGGCGGGTAGGCGGGTAGGGACCACCGGTCTCCGGGCCGGCAACACCCCCGCCGGTGGTGCAACCTGCCGGCGGCTTGCCGGTTGTGCCGAGCGAACTCCGCGTCGATTGCCCTTCTACGGAGTTCAGATCGTGAGGCTGATACCGCTTCGCAGGGCGGCCTGACGAACATCCGTCAGAAAGGAAGAGTCGCTCCACCAGTGGCGGGTCAACGAAACGTTGAAGTCGACATCCCGGACGCGATCGCCGAAGAACAGATACGCGTCTTCCGGGTCGCACCGATTCGAAGTCCACACGAGCCCTTCGACATCCGGGAACTGGTCATGGATTGCCCTGGCCCAGGCGGCGGTCTCCTGGTAGAGCTTGGGTGACGACGCGATCAAGGCGGTGCGGGAAATGTTCCATCTCGCCAGTTCCGGGGCGCGCAGCGTGGCGAGCGTGATGTTGCGGCGGGTGTCCAGCTCGCTGTGGGCGCGGCCGACCAGCACGGCTTCCGGAAGAGTTCTCCGTTTCGCCCGCACCGGAATGTCGTGGAACAAGGTCTCATGGGCGACGGAGTCGAACGTGCTTCCCGCATAGAGCGACGGCACACGGTGACCTTGTTCGTCGGTGATGGGTGCGAAGCGCGTCCGGCCACCCCGGCACGGGTTGAAGAGATGGGCTGTCCGCTGCCGGTTGTGGACGCGATGGAGTCGAGTCCCGGCTTCCAGAATCGCAAGACCCGGAGCTGCAAGATTCGTGGAGGGACTCAGGATCGTCAAGATCCGAAGGGTTCGTCAGCCCTCGGCCGGGCTGGCCAACTGCCGGGCTGCCTCGACAACCTCGCCGGTAGCGTCGAGCCGCTCTTCAGGTGTGGCTCCGTCCAGCCAGCCGTTACCGGAGGCAAACCACAAGGCAATCTGACAAGGCGTTGCCGATACCGGCATCACGGCGAGGATGTCCTTGATCACCCTTCGCGGCTGCCCTTCGGCGAACTGGAATGCCGGGTAGAGGTCCCGCCCTCCATGACGTAAGGCAAAGATTCTTCCCTCTCGTTTCCAACGCGACGCCGGTTCGCTCCGGTTCTTCGGGTTCAGGCCCGATCCGGTGCGGATTTCACGAGCGTTGACCATCCGCGTTTCCTGAAGGTAATCGGCGCGCAACCGCGCATTGTCGATCTCCAGTTCCGCCCGGACATCGGCGCGCGGCGCGTCCGGGAGGATGCTCTCGATCAACAACTCGATGTTGCGTTCGGTGAGTGCTTCCCGGTGCATCGCGGCCATGGATGGGAGACGCGCGATTACCCGTCGAAGCAGCTCCCTCAGTGCTCGATCCGGTGTCCCGACCAGGGTCCAATCGCCAGGGAATCCCGCTGCGGTGTCGGCGATCTGTTTACGAAGCGGGTCGGGGAGCGCAGCGATGTCGACGTTGGCCAACTCGAGACTGACCAGAGGGTCGACGCCTCCAACTCTCGGGTACACCTTGGACCGTGACACTCTCGCAAGTATAGATAGTCTGGAAAATCATGTCAATGCTCCGGGTTTGGCGTTGGCTTGCAGGGACTGCGAACCCGGATGCCACCGGGTCGGCGAGGAGAGTTCAACTGGCCCGCGCCTCAGGCGCCGACGATTCGGGTTCTTCCTCAGCCGGGACCGGAGCCACGTCCTCTCCCGCGCCCACCGGATGGACGGCGTCCCCGTCGGCCGTGGGCTGCAGGAGAGCCGCTCTGAACGGATCCGGCGAATCGGGAAGACCGTCCGCGTCCGCGGATTCGGCGCCGATCGATTCGGGGAGCCAGGCGTTCCCGGTCCCCTGCCGGGCGACGCTGGCGCGAGCCGCCTCGCGCGTCAGGAAGATGGCGAAGTCATGCGGGCCGCCGGCGCGCCATTGGCGTACCGTCTCGGGCAACGCCATGGGGTGTTCCATCGCGCGATCGCCGATGACGCAGCCGGGCCGGTAGGTCCGGATGGCGTTTCCGAAGACG
>MPMW01000117.1 GCA_002238705.1 Acidobacteria bacterium bin61
GGCGGATGGAGACGGCGGCTTCGAGGTCGGGGAAGGCGACGCCGCCGCGGACGACGGTGCGGATGCCGTCGATGAGTGCGGGGGGCAGTTTGGAGAGGTTGGCGATGGTGCGGCGGCGGATGCGCTTCCCCTCGCGCCAGGCCTGCCGGAGGAGGATGGCGGGGGGGCTGTTTCGGTTGGGGATGGTGTCGACGTGGAAGGACATTGGTTACATGGCAACATCATATCTCGCGTAATACTTGAACACAAGGGGCTGTCATGCTTTCGCTGGCTGCCATCACATGACAACAAATATCCCACTCTAAGACAAAGATCGCCGTGTCCAAGCCACCCTTTCTCAATGACTTACGGACCTCGCCTCTCCCAAAAGCGAGGTGAAGTTCAGGCTAAACTCGCTCCGCGAGGTTCTTGCCAGGTGCCGTCGGGACGTTCCAGGAGAGGAACGCACATCGGCCTCGGGATGCCGCACACGCCATCACCCGGCTTCGGCATTTCCCTGCCGCTCGGGGTAACGCTGCACGGCGCCTTGCTGGCAGCTCTGCTATACCCCTCCTTCGAGGTGCGGAGCGACCAACTCCCGGCCTTCGAGGCGTACCGGGTCCACCTGTTCGCGCCTCCCGCGGCGGCGCTTCGGCAGGGGGATCCCACGGCGAAACCCGAACCCGAGCATCTCGCCGCCACGGTCCGGGAGGCCGCCCCACGGCAGGCCACCCCACTGTTTGCGCCCAGCGATCTCGTCCAGCTCCTCGAAGCGGTGGAGATCCCCTCGACGTTCGGATCCGAGCACGGCATTCCCGACGGACTCTGGGAGGGGCTCGAGTTCGGTGAGCCTGCCGGCGTTGTCGGCGGGATTCCCGGAGGGGTCCAGGGAGGAGCGATCGGCGGTCTCCGGGAAGCGGCCGATCCAGTGCTTCCGCCCCCCGACGAAGCGCCCGCAGCGCTATCCATGCCTCGCCCCCGCTTTCCGAAGCAGGCGCTTCGGGACGGCATCCGCGGGCGCGTTGTCCTGCGGGCGCTGATTACCGAGCGCGGGACGGTTGAGGTTCTTCGCGTCCTCCGCTCCGTTCCCGGACTGGACGCGGAAGCGATTCGCGTGGTGGAGTCGGAGTGGCGATTCCGTCCGGCCCGGCGAAACGGCCGGCCGGTAGCGTCGCTCAGTAATCTGGTGGTCCGATTCTCGCTCCGCTGAACCTGCCGGCTGGCGGAGAAACCCCGGGGCGACTGCGCTCTGTGGAGGGCTTCGGTCGCGGTAGTCCCCAGCCCGGGCAACCGAAGGAAACGGGGACGCTGCACACCGTCCCGCGACCGAAGCGCCGGCGCCACGCGACGGTCCGATCAGGCACCGATTCTCTGTTGACATATTGGGGGCACGAGTGCTAGTTTCCCCACCTTCCCTAGGCAGCCTGGCCAGTCGTCCGCCGCTCGTCGCGGCCTCCGAAGACGGCGGCTATCCGGGTTGTTCTCGGCTTCAGACGACGGGCCGGACCCGGGGAAAAGGAGCCTAGCGTGTCAAGAGAGCCAAATTTCAAACTGGCAGGACGTGACGAGAACCTCGGGCGTTCTCTCGGCAGTTTCGCCTTCTCGTTTCTGCTCCAGGGCGGCTTCGTGGTGGCGTTCATCGTCATTCCCATCCTCGCGGTACAACTCCCCACTCCGGAAGGCATCATGACCTTCATGGCTGCGGCCCCGCCGCCGCCACCGCCGCCGCCGCCGCCACCGCCGCCAAAGGCAAGGCGCCGGGCGGCACCGAAGCCGGTCCTCAACACGACCCCCCAGTTCGTGGCGCCCGTGGACATTCCGGACGACCTCGGTGACGCCGGGGTGGACTTCGGAGTTCCTGGTGGCGTCGAGGGTGGAGTCCCCGGCGGGATCATCGGCGGTATCGTCGGCGGCCTGCCTTCGGGCCCGCCACCGCCGCCGCCCAAGGCCGCTCCGGTCCGCGTAGGCGGAGAGATCCGGGAACCGACCCGCACCGTGTACGTGCAGCCCATCTACCCGGAAATCGCCAAGCAGGCACGCGTTTCGGGGGTGGTGATCCTCGAGGCCATCATCGACCCGTCGGGAAACGTGACGAACATCTCGGTGCTTCGCTCGATTCCGCTGCTCGACCAGGCGGCAATGGACGCCGTGCGGCAGTGGAAGTACCAGCCCACGCTCCTCAACGGGGTTCCGGTACCCATCGTCATGACGGTGACGGTGACCTTCAACCTCGGTTGATATCAGTCCCGGTTTCCTGAGGCGTCAGACACCCACACAGTTTTCTTTCAGGCCAATTTCGCCCTGCCCTCATCCGGAGTGACCAGATCACAGCGATCCGCTGATGCTGATCCACGAACGCGACCCGAGGGTGGTGGAACACCAACACTTTTTTCCTAGATCCCAGGAGGACGAACGGAATGTCTTTTGACTTGCTTGAGATCTGGTCCCACATGGGGCCAGCTGCAAAGCTCATCAACGGCGTGATGGCCATCATGTCGGTTTACTCGCTCTCGATCATGATCGAGCGCTGGCTGACCTACCAGAAGGCCAAGGGCCAGTCCCGCAGCTACTCCGTGCGCATCGCAAAGGAGCTCAAGGCGGGCAACATCGACACTGCCATCAAGGTGAGCAAGGACAAGGATGTCAAGAACAGCCACCTCGCCAAAGTGCTGCTGGCCGGGCTTCAGGAAGTCCAGTTCCAGTCCGAGGAAGGTAGCGGCGACAAGGACATCACGATGGAGGCGGCCCACCGGGCCATCCAGCGGGCCACCGCCATCGGCATGATGGACCTGCGTCGCAACCTCTCCGGGCTTGCCACCGTGGGCGCCACCGCTCCCTTCGTGGGCCTTCTGGGCACCGTGCTCGGCATCATCACCGCGTTCCGCGGGATGGCCCTGACCGGTTCCGGTGGAATCGGCGCGGTGTCGGCCGGAATCGCCGAGGCGCTCATCGCGACCGCCTTCGGGCTCTTCGTCGCCATCCCGGCGGTGTGGGCCTTCAACTATCTGACGAACCGGGCCGATGGTTTCGGCGTCGAGATGGACAACGGCGCCTCCGAGCTCATCGACTTCATGGCGCGCCGCTAACGCGGATTCGTCGGAAATCCCCCCTTCAATGCCCCGCTGGCGCCACTCCTCCAAAGCCTCTTCCGGCTACGGAGAGATGGTGTCGGCGGGCCCCATTCCGCTCCTGTTCCATACAGCGGCGGACCGGGAAACCAAGGAGTAAAGCGTCATGGGAATGGCAGGACTTGGTAGCAAGGATGTCAACGCCAACATCAACGTGACCCCTCTCGCGGACGTCATGCTGGTGCTGCTCATCATCTTCATGGTTGTGACGCCGCTTCTGCAGAAGGGTGTGGACGTCAAGCTTCCGATAGCCGACTACGGAATTGATCACGGGGACAGCGACGATGTCGTCAACGTGGCGATCCGCGAGGACGGAGCGATCTATCTTGACCTCATCTCCGTCCCCAGGCAGGAGCTGCCGAACCTTCTCGTCGAGAAGTTCGCCGGCAAGACGGACAAGATCCTCTACCTGAAGGCTGACGAGCGGCTTCCGTACCACGAGGTGCTCGGCCTCATGTCGCTCTGTCGCGATGGTGGAGCCGACGAGATCGGCCTCATCACCGAACGGGCAACCGAGTAGCAATCTCTAGAGGGCGCACGCCCGGGAGAAACCATCATGGGAATGTCAGGATTCGCCTCTGGCGGAGTCACTTCCGACATCAACATCACACCGCTCATCGATGTGCTCTTGGTGCTCCTCATCATCTTCATGGTCGTCACCCCGCTGACCCAGCAGGGGCACGACGTGGAAATGCCGGACAACCAGGACCAGGTCATTGATGCCGAACCCGATCCGAACCAGTTGGTGCTGAGCATCGACTCGGCCGGACAGGTGACCATCAACAAACAGGTCGTCGAGCCGGAGGAACTCCCGCTGCGCGTCCGCGATATCTTCGAGACCCGCGCCGACAAGACGATCTTTCTGAAAGCCGATCCCTTCCTGACCTACGGAGATGTGATCTCCGTTCTGGACATCGTGAAGGGCAACGGCGTCGAGCGGGTAGGAATCGTTGCCCAGTAGCCGCTCGCGCAGGCAAGGAGATCACAGACAGTGGCCCTAACGAAAAAAACGACCGTCCTCATTTCGGTGGGTGTGGCTTTGGCGGTCCTCATCGGCTTGTTCATCTCGCCCCTTCCCCCTCTCCGTGGGGGTCTCCCCAACTACATCGACATGCTGCAGGCCATGCGGGCATTCGGCAAGGCCAACGAGGCCTACGGTCGGAGGGAGTACGAGGAGGCGATCCGCTACTACCAGGAAGCCACCGAGAACGCTCCCGGGGACAACCCGCTGATCCAGACGACGCTGCATTTCTTCAGCGCCAGCAGCAACCACCTGCTCTACAGCCCGACTACCTTCGATGACCCGCAGAACGAGGAATACCTCGATAACGCACTCGACGGTTACGAGGACACCATCGCGGTCGTCGAAGAGGCGCTCGCGGACCCGAGCCTCGGCCAAGCGGCAAGAGACGGCATTCGACTCTACGAACGCTACGCCTCGGAACAGCTCGCCGGTATCCACCGTGACCATCTTGACGATCTCGAAGGGGCGGAGTACTACTTCAATCGCCTGATCGAAATGAACCCGGACACTCCGGAGCTCTACTACGGCTTGGCCGATGTGTACGAGCGGTTCCACGATCCCGATCTGAATCCGCTTATCGACAAGGCCATCGCCGCCTACGAAGTTCCGGTGGAGATGAACCCCGACGATCCGATCGCATACCGGCAGGTCGCCAACCTGTACAACAAGTACGGCCAGTTCGACGAGACGATGGTCTGGCTCGAACGAGCCCGCGACGTGAACCCCGACAACCCGGAGGGGTACTACCTCATCGCGACCTACTACTGGGACAAGGTCTATCGGGACCCCGACCTGAGCGAACGAGAGCGGCGTGAGTTCATCGACCTGGGCCTGGTTCAGCTCGACGAGGCGCTCGCCCGCAACGATGAGTACGTGGACGCGCTTGTCTACAAGAACCTCCTCCTGCGGGAGTTGGCCAAAGTAGATCCTCGCAATGCCTCGGCGCTGACCGCCGAAGCCGACGAGTATCGGAGCCGCGCGATTGCAATCCGCGACCGGATGGCGGGGGAAGCGGCCGCCGCCGCTGCCGCGGCTGCGGAGGCTACCGCGGAACGCTAAACGAGCGCATTCCGCGGAAAGACCAGGAAGAGATTTCAGGCCCCGTCGGCCGCGTGCTTCGGCCGCGGCCGGCGGGGTTTTTTGTTCCCGATCCGGGACACGCATTCGGAGAAAGGATTGCAGCCTCGGAGTCGACGCAACTGCTAGGCACTCGCAGCCTGTGGTGAAACCCACGTGAGCGCCGAGGCCCCCACCGGGAGAACTGGGGGCGTGGGGCCCGGCCGACACGGCGCGTGAGGGAGAAATACCGGGTGGACTGCGACCGAAACGCAACGATGAGCGCCGCAAATCGGCGCGGTTCAGCCGGGACGGATCGCCCGTCGAACGCCGCGTGGGCCTCGCCACAGGCTGCTAGGGTAGGGTGGGAGACTGGCGAGCGATGATCCGGTTCGAGACGATTCGGGACCGGGTCCGGACGTATCAGCCCGAAGCCGACTTCGACCTACTGCGCGCTGCCTATGTGGTGGCCGCCCAGGCCCATCAAGGACAGGTCCGTCTCTCGGGCGAGCCCTATCTGAACCACCCGCTCGAAGTGGCCGGGATCCTCGCGGATCTCAAGCTGGACATCGTCTCCGTCGCCTGCGGCCTTCTCCACGACGTCGTCGAGGACACCAAGGTCACGAACGAGGATCTGGAGCGCCGCTTTGGAAAGGACGTAAGCCGGGTGATCGACGGCCTCACCAAGCTGAGCCGCGTGGAGTTCAGTTCCGCGGAGGCCAATCAGGCGGAAAACGTTCGCAAGATGATCATCGCGATGACCGACGACACCCGGGTCATCCTGATCAAACTCGCCGACCGGCTGCACAACATGCGGACTCTGGACTTTCTCCGAGAGGAAAAGAGACAGCGGATCGCCACCGAGACCCTTGACGTCTACGCCCCGATCGCAGGCCGTCTCGGAATCGGGCGGATCGAAGCCGAGCTTCAGGATCTGGCGCTTCGGCACCTCGAACCCCAGACGTACAAGGTCCTCGAAACCCGCGTCAAGGCCAAGAAACGATGGGCCGAGGACTTTATTCGTGATCTCAGCAGGACGCTGAAACGCGAGCTGCAGGCGGAGGAGATCCCGGGTGAGCTGTCCGGGCGCACCAAGAGCATCTATTCCATCTATCGCAAGATGCATCGGCAGCAGATCGAGCTCGATCAGATGTACGACTTCATCGCGCTGCGGCTCGTGACCGATACGGTGCCCCACTGCTACACGGCGCTGGGAGTCATCCACAACGTCTGGAAACCCATCCCGGGACGCATCAAGGACTTCATCGCGATGCCACGCGCCAACGGTTATCAGTCTCTCCATACGAGCCTGATGACCGACTCGGGGACGCATTTCGAAGTCCAGATTCGCACCACCGACATGCACCGGGTCGCGGAGGAAGGCATCGCTGCCCATTGGAGCTACAAGTCTTCCGGTAGCTACGGAGAACAGGACATCAAGCGCTTTGCGTGGTTGCGCCAGGTTCTCGAGTGGCAAAAGGAGGTCAAGGACCCCCACGAGTTCCTGAGCAGCCTGAAGATCGATCTCTATCCCGACGAGGTGCACTGCTTCACGCCGCGCGGAGAAGTCAAGTCGCTTCCCCGGGGCGCCACTCCGATCGACTTTGCCTACGCCATCCATACGGAGGTTGGGCACGGCTGTATGGGAGCCCGCGTCAACGGGGCCATGGCCCCTCTTCGGTATGAGCTTCGAAACGGTGACATCTGCGAGATCCTCACCCGCAAGAACCATCTGCCGAGCGAGGATTGGCTCAAGATCGCGCGCACGAACCGGGCGAAGAGCAAGATCCGGGCACGGTTGAACGCCGAGGCCAAGCGCGAGAGCATCGAGATTGGGCGGAAGCTCCTCGAAAAAGAGGCTCGATCTCACGGATTGAGCCTGCGCCGGGTGCGTTCCGCTCCCGGTCTCGCCGACGCGATGAAACGCCACGGAGCTCCTAGCCTGGACGACTTCTTTGCCGCGGTCGGCTACGGCAAGGTGTCAGCCGCCCGCGCGCTCGCCGACGCGGTCCCCGCCGACCAGCTCAAACGCGCACCCGAAAAGGAGCCTTCCTCGGGCACAGGGTTCGCGGGGGCCGTCCGACGCATCATCGGGCGTGATTCGGGGCAGATTCTCGTGAGCGGGCAGAACGACATCCTGGTGCACCGCGCCCGCTGCTGTTCGCCGCTGCCCGGGGAAGCGATCTCCGGATACATCACCAAGGGGAAGGGCGTCGCGGTCCACGCGGCCAAGTGCCGGCATCTCGCGGACCTCGCGCGCGACCCGGAACGTCAGGTCGACGTGTCGTGGAAAACCACCAGCGGGACCCGGTACGACGCGGGCTTCCTGGTGCGCGTCGAAAACCGCAAGGGGATGCTCGCGGACATCACCAAGATCATCGCGGAAGCCGACACCGACATCCGGGCCTTCGAGGGGACCGCCGACGATGCGGAGCGCGGTGACATCTATGTGACCGTTGCGGTCGAAAACGCCAAGGAAGTGGGCGCCATCTCCCGTTTGCTGCAGACGGTGCCGGGCGTGATCGAGGTCCAGCGTGGCTCTCCGGTCCCGCGGTAGTTTCCCCGACCGGACCCAGCGCGCTTAACAGCCTGTGGCAAAACCCACGCGGCCCAGTTGCTATGTAAGAAGGAACTCTGTGGTCGGGGATGTCCTCGTGGCTACGGGTGTTGAAGTGGAAGCGGGAACTTCAGGGGCGCTAGCAAATATCCCAAGAGGGGGATACAGCTCAAT
>MPMW01000118.1 GCA_002238705.1 Acidobacteria bacterium bin61
GCGCGCTTCCGTCTGTCGGTCGCCTACTAGTGCGGTGTCCCGGGAATCGCACGGCATCCGACCGACGATGCATCCCGGCCAAAACAGCCGGTGGAGGAACCCGCGCGGCGTTCGGCCGGCGATCCATCCCGGCTGAACCGGGCCGCTTAGCGGCCCTCATCGTTGCGTTTCCGTCGGGATACTCCCGGTATTCCTCCCTCACGCGCCTTGTCAGCCGGGCGCCTCGCCCCCACCGGGAGACTGGCCGGCCTCGGCGCTCACGTGGATTCCCCCACCGGCTGTTCACCGCTGCGCTCGGCGTTCCGAATCAGTCGGAATACGCTCGGTATTCCTCCCGATTCGCGCCTTGTCAGCCGGGCGCCGCCCCCACCGGGAGAAACACCCATGCGCGTGTCCTCCTGCGCACCCCGCCGGCATGAAGAGCGGCATCCGCGTTTGAAGCCCTTGAAGCCGACGAGCGTGATTCCTTTCGCGGCCTGCGGCCGCGGTGCCGGCTGAAGCCGGCGTTCCAAGCCGCTTCTGCGGTCCTGCCCGGTCCGAGATCCGCTACTTAACCGAGCCGCATTTTCACAGCAACTGGGCCGCTCTCGGTGACTCGCGCCATTCCCGGGACACCACACTCCGGGTGGCGCGTCCGTTCCGGACGGCCGCGCGTCAGGTCAGGTCAGGTCCAGTTCTCGCGTTCGATCAGTTGTTCGATGTGGGCGAGGTGGTGCCGGCCGTGCCACGCGTACACGCCGACCGTGCGAGCCAGCGTGTCTTCGCCCGACTCGGGGTTCACGAAGGTCCGCTGCAACGCTTCCCAACTCAGGCTGCGGACCAGGTCCACCCACCGCGTGTGCAGGGCCTCGAGAAGGTCGAGCGAATGGCCGACCGGCGCCGAGCGGTAGTCCGGCAGCTCCGCCACCGCCGCTTCGTCGTACGGCTTGATGACCGGCCGGTCCTCGGTCAGGGCCCAGCGGAACCTCAGGAGGCAGTTCAGGTGGCTGTCGGGCAGGTGATGGATCACCTGGCGGACGGTCCAGCCGCCGGGGCGGTACGGTGTGTCGAGTTGCGCGTCGCTGAGCGAGGTCACCGTGCGGCGCAGGTCGTCAGGCAGGGCGGCGAGGTCGGCGAGCCAGGCGCTGACGTGACCCTCGGTAATCGCTTCGGGGTCGGCGAACTTGCCTATCGGAAAGCGAAGGTCCGCGGTGCTGGAGGTCATCGGCTCAGGCGGACCGGGCGCTGAACCTGGCCGTCAGCCAGGTAATGAGTCCACCGAGCAGGGTGGTCCAGAACACGAGCCAGAAAAGAACCTGCGGGACAAACCCGCCCCAGAACCACTGGCCCATCAGCCCCATCGTCGCCTCCATGTCCGGCGGATAGGCGTCGTAGTGGGTGCCCCAGTCGCCCAGGGTGGCGAGCAGCATGATCAGGATGACCGGGATCCGCGCCCCGAGCCCGTAGACGAAGTTCGTCCGCAGCGCGGCGACGAATCCGGTTTCCCCGGCGCTCGCGTGCCGCCTGCCGAACCAGACCGCGAAGATGGGCGAAAGCCACACGATCCCGATGATGGCGCCGGCGCCTCCGGCCTCCCGGTTCACGAGGACGTCGGGCAGCCCGCCGAGCGCGCCCAGGAGGCGGAAAGCGGTGACCGCGAGCGTGATGAGGACCGGGGTGCGGACGAGCGCCCAGGCGGAGGAAAGGGAAGTCGGCATCGAAGAGGCTCCGTTCTCCGGAGCGACCTCCGGACCGATGGGCATCCGCCAGGGTGGGCGGGTCTCGAAAAGAGACGGGATTCTGGCAGACTTTGTTCCCTTCCCAAGGAGAAACCTCGATGCTTCGTTCGCTGTTTGGGCTGGTTGCCGCTTCCCTGCTGGTGGCGGGCCTGCCGCTTGCCGGCTGCGGGTCCGGGGCCCGCTTTGACGAGGGCAGCCTCCTCGCGCATATCGCCACGCTGTCCTCGGACGAGTTCGGCGGACGGGCGCCCGCCTCTCCCGGAGAGGAGATGACGGTCGCGTATCTGACTGGCGCCTTCGAGGAACTCGGACTCGAGCCCGGCAACCCGGACGGAACGTGGGTTCAGGCGGTGCCCCTCGTCGGCTCCACCGCCATCACGATGCAGGGCTCCGCGGATCCCGGCGGCGACTGGGAGCCGGCGGTGGATTTCGTCGCCTGGACGAAGCGGGTGGTGCCCGAGGTCAGCGCCTCCGGGGAACTGCTCTTCGTCGGTTACGGAGTCCAGGCGCCCGAATACGGCTGGGACGACTTCGGGGACACGGACCTCGCCGGCAAGATCCTGGTGGCGCTGGTGAACGACCCGCCGGGAGAGCACCACTTCGGCGGTGACGCGATGACCTACTACGGCCGCTGGACCTACAAGTTCGAAAAGGCCGCCGCCATGGGCGCGCTCGGCGCGCTGATCGTCCACGAGACCGGTCCGGCCGGCTATCCGTGGGAGGTGGTGAGCGGCTCCTGGACGGGCGAGCAGTTCGATCTGAGGACGCCCGGCGGCAACATGGACCGGCTGGAGGTCGAGGGTTGGATCTCCCGGGAGCAGGCGGTCTCGCTCTTCGGCGACGCCGGGCTGGATTTCGAAGTGGCCCGCCGGGCCGCCGCTTTCCCGGAATTCACCCCGGTACCCCTCGGAATCACCGCGAGCTTCGCGCTCGAGACGTCGCACCGCGAGATCGACTCGAACAACGTGGTGGCGCGCATTCCCGGCAGCGAAGCGCCGGGCGAGACGGTGATCTACACCGCGCACTGGGATCACCTGGGAACGGCGCTCGGGATGGAGGGCGACAACATCTATAACGGCGCCTTCGACAACGCCACCGGCACCACCGGCCTGCTGGCGCTGGCGGAAGCCTTCGCCGCCGGGGGAGCGCCGCGCCGCAGCGTGCTGTTCCTCGCGGTAACGGCGGAGGAGCAGGGGCTGCTCGGATCCCGCCACTACGCCGAGAACCCGCTCTATCCGGCCGCGGACACGGTGGCGGCCCTGAACATGGACGGCATGAACGTCTGGGGCCGGACGACCGACATCACCGTCGTCGGCCTCGGGCAGTCGGAACTGGATGACATTGCCGCGGCGGTCGCCGCGGAGAGCGGGCGCGTTCTGACCCCGGATCCCGAACCGGAGAAGGGCTTCTACTACCGCTCCGACCACTTCGAGTTCGCCAAGGTCGGCATCCCGGCCTTCTATCCCGACGGCGGGGTGGACTTCATCGGCAAACCCCCGGGCTTCGGCATGGAGGCGCGGGCCACCTACGTCGCCGAGGCGTACCACAAGCCCGGGGACGAGGTGGAGGACTGGTACGACCTCTCCGGCATGGTGGACGACCTCGAGTTCCTCTACCGGATGGGCCGCCGCCTCGCCGACTCGGCGGACTGGCCCGAGTGGAGCGCGACCAGCGAATTCCGCGCCGCGCGGGAAGCTGCTCGTCCCTGACAGCCTGTGGTGAAACCCGCGTGAGCGCCGAACCCCCACCGGGAGAACTGGGGGCGAGGCGCCCGGCTGACAAGGCGCGTGAGGGAGGAATACCGAGTGTATTTCGAGCGAAACGCAACGCAGAGGGCCGCACAGCGGCCTGGTTCAGCCGGGATGGATCGCTCGTCGAACGCCGCGGGGGTTTTGCCACAGGCTGTCAAGCCGATGCCGAACGATTCGGGAAAGGGAACCACGCCGCTGGTCTCAACTTCGGAGGCTGTTTTGCCGACGCGCTGGCTGATGTCTCACGGAAGCCGCTTCTCTCCGAGAGAGAGGACTTCTCCCGGACCGACGTGATAGCCGCCCGGGTCTGGTGGGAACGCTCACCGTGCTGCGCCGCTGGCTGATCGACTTTCGCCACGCCGCGCGCGGTCTGGCGCGCAGCCCGGGTTTCACCGTGGTCGGTGTGCTTGTCCTCGGTCTCGGAATCGGCGTGACCGTGGCTCTTTACGCCATGGTCAAGCGGGTTCTCGTCGACCCGCTGGCCTTTCCCGACGCCGATCGCCTGGTCATTGTCCGCAGCGACGTGCCGGGCTCCGGAGGGGAGGCCGAGTGGGCCGCATCGAACGCTCAGTACCTTCATTTTCGCGAACACGCCGAAGCGCTTGACGACATCGGCGCCCTCAGACACCAGGCCGCGAGCGTCGGGCCCCGCAGCTCCCAGACAGCCATCCGGGTGCGCGTGGCGGTTGCAACCGCCGGCATCCATCGGATGTTCGGTGCGCGCGCCGTGGTCGGACGCGGCTTTCTGGAGGCGGATGACGACCCCGGCGCGCCGCTGACGGCCGTGCTCTCACGAAGGTTCTGGCGCGGGTACTTCGGCGGAGATCCGGATGTGGTCGGGAAGACGATACGGATCGGGCCGGGTGTTGTCGGGGGAGCGGAAGTGGCTGTGCCGGTTATCGGTGTCATCGAGCCGACGGGACAGCAATGGGCGGACGATCCGGATGTCTGGCTTCCGTACGTTCTGGATTCGGGCGGGAAGCACTACAACGACCACAACACGGTCGTCATCGCCAGACTCGCCGCGGATAGAACGATCGACGGCGCGCAGGCGGAGATCGACAACCTGACGGCGACACTACCCGAGGCCTATCCCGAGGCGTACGGGGCGGAGTTCGTGGGGGACTTCATGGAGAGGTTCGGCTTCCGCACCCGGCTGCGGGACTTGAAGACCTACTTCGTGGGAGATACCGCGTTGTTGCTGACCATCCTGCTGGGGGCAGCCGTGCTGCTCCTGGTTGTCGCGTGGGCGGATATCGCCTGCTTGATGCTCGCTCGCGTCGAAACCCAACGAAGCGACTTGGCCGTACGCCTCGCCGTCGGCGCGGACCCGGCCATGACCGGTCGCTACTTCGCGGCGCAGAGCGCGTTGCTTACCGGCGCCAGCGGGTTACTCGGCCTCGTGGTCGCCTGGTCGTTGAGCAGATACCTGGTCGTTGCAACTCCCATGGTCCTGCCGCGCCTTGATGAAGTAGCGGTTGACGGGGGAGTGGTCATGTTCGCCGTCGTAGTGTCATTCGTCGTTGCGGCCGCACTGGCGGTGCTGGCAGGCTGGTCCATGCGCGATCTGCGGGCTTCGCTGGCGGACGCGGGCCGGGGCGCGACGACCTCCGCCCAGCGGCAACGTGCCCGTTCCGGGCTGATCGCCGGACAGGTGGCGCTTGCCATGATCCTGGTGGTCGCCGCGGGATTCCTGATGGCCAGCTTTCGCAACGTGTCCAACGTGGACCCCGGCATCGATCCGCAGGGGGTTGTGACAGTCACCGCCTATCCCGGAAGCCGCTATCAGGACCACTCGAGCTGGTGGCGACTCATCCGGGAGGCGCAATCGCGGATCGAAGCGTTGCCCGGCGTCGCCGCCGTCGGCGCGGCTTCGAGCGTGCCCTTCGCGACCGGCGGCTGTGTGGTCCAGGCATTCGCGGACCAAGCCGTGCGAGAGCGGCTTGGCGCTTCGGAACTCACGTCGTGTGCGGCCCAGGACGTGGTTACTCCGGGCTACTTCCGCGCGATGGGAATCCCTCTTCTTCGCGGAAGGACGCTGGAGGCAGTGGATCTGGACGATCCTTCCCGCGGGAGCGCCGTGGTGAGCCGGGCGTTCGCCGAACGCTTCTGGCCGGGAGAAGACCCCATCGGGAAGCGTCTGGCGCCACATGGCAGGGGCGCCCCGTGGTACACGGTGGTCGGACTCGTGGGCGACGTCTTTGGAGCGTCCGTGACCGAGACGCCGGCCATTCACGCCTACTACCCTCTGGCGCAGATTCCCGGAGAAAGCGGGTGGTTCAACACCGCCATGACCATTGCCGTGCGCACGGGATCGGCAGATCCGGCCGCCCTGGTGCCTGAGATGCGCCGCATCCTTGCCGACCTCGACCCCGGCATCGCTCTTGAAGACGCCGGGACCATGAGCAGTGTGCTGGACCGGTCCCTGGGCCGGCTCGGCTTTCTCCTGGTACTGATTACCGGGGCAGCGGCCGCCGCGCTGTTCCTGGCGATGGTCGGCGTCTACGGCACCGTCTCATACCTGATCGCGAAGCGCGCCAATGAAGCGGGAGTCCGGATGGCGTTTGGAGCCACCCCGACGATGGTGCGGAGGATGATGGTCGTGGGGGCGCTCAAGCTGGTTGCCGTCGGGCTGTGCATCGGCCTGATCGGGAGTCTGGTGGCTGGGGGCGCGTTGCGCGGGCTCCTCTTCGGCGTAACACCCGCCAACCCGGTGGTCTACGTGTTGGGTGCCCTGCTGCTGACCCTGGCGGCGGCCGCGGCGAGCTGGATCGCATCCAACCGCGCGACCAGGATCACCCCGATGAGCGCCCTGCGGGTCGAATGACCGCGCACGCTCAGGTTGCTGAAACCCGCTTCCGCCACCGGTCGCTGAGCAGGAAGGGCGACAGCACCACGAAGAACATGGTGAGGCCGACGACCGCCAGGATCGGCAGGTACCACGGCCAGGGGGCGGCGAAGAAGGGCGAGACGGTGCCGGGCGGCGCCGCCGAGAGCCACATGAAGTTCGAGCCGAGCAGGTAGTTGACGGCGCCCACGAAAGCGGCGAACGCGCAGAGGTAGCCGAAGGCGCGGAACATTCCGCGGAGCGTCGGCCGCATCCCGAGGCCCCAGGTGGCGAAGAGCACCCCGGTCACGATGCCCGAGTGGGCGATGAAGTACTGGAAGAAGCGGTACTGGGGAAAGTCCACCGCGAGCCCACCCGGGGTAAGCACCGCGTTCGCGGCCCCGACGAGGCCCCAGAAGTAGGCGATCTCGAACGTCTTCTCGCTGCGGAAGAGGAGCGTCCAGACGGTCAGCAGCACCGCCACCCCGCAGACGTGGAGGGGCAGGTGGTTCCGCACCCAGCCGTCGAGCCCGATCTGGCTGATCCGCACCGTCCAGTAGGTGAACTCGTTCACGAGCAGCATTCCGGCGAGGAGGCGCGCGATGACCACCGGCACCGAGCCGCCCAGTCGCCGCCCGACCGCCGCGAGCGCGAGGGGGACGGCGAGCGTCAGCGCCATCGCCGTGAGATGCGGTGTCCCGAAGGTCTCGAAACCGGTGAGGCCCATCAGCCACGGATCCTTGTCGGGGAACCCGCCGGCGCGTAGATCCACGCGCAGGGATCGGTCAGAGGCACGTCTCGCGACGACGGCGCGTTCCCTTCAGATCGCCAATCCAGCCTGACCCGCGCAGACGGCGGGTTTCGTCGAGGCGCAGCGGTTCCGCCGCCAACAGGCGCAGGGCGAGGTTGACGGCTTCGCTTTCCGGAGTCAGCCGCAAGCGGCGCATGACCGTGGCGCAGGCCTCGTCGTCAATGTCCACGTTCGTGCGTGACATGCCCTCACCATATACGGCCCCACGGGCGGAGCGCCGGGAATTCCGTGTCCGGGTACGCGCCCAAGACCGGTTTACGGCCGGTCGCGGGACATCAGGTAGGCGTGTACCTGCCGGATCTCGTCTGCCGACAGCACCTCACCGAACGCGGGCATGTTGTTCGCCTCGACGCCATCCGCCACGACTTCAAAGAAACGGCGATGCGTCAGCCGGCTCCGGAAGACGTTCTCGCCCGCGCCGGCGCCGGCCAGATGACAGCCGACGCAGGCGGAGCGATAGATCCGTTCGCCGGCGGCGATCGCCGCCTCGTCGCCCAGCAGCGGGTTGGCGTCTTCGGTCGCGGGTAACGCCGGGGGTGCGGGCGGCGCGGCGGGGGCCAACGGCTCCGCGCCTTCCGTCGGCGGGAACCCCTACCCCCGCCGCACCCCGCCGCCCCCGGGCCCCCCCCGCCCGGCGGGCTCACCAGGTTCGTCCCCGCCTGTTCCCTCACCGGGCGGGCCCCGTCGAGCGCGAACACCCACAGGTTCCCGGCCTTCGGCTCGGTGTAGTAGAAGGTCATGTCGCCGCCGATCCCTCCGGAGG
>MPMW01000003.1 GCA_002238705.1 Acidobacteria bacterium bin61
TAGAGCCGGACCTGGACCACGAGAGCGTCGTAGCCCTGGCCCTTCAGGGCCCGGGCCGTCAGTTCCGCGTCCGAGCGCTTCAGGAAACGTCCGACGCGTACGCGGTGAACCCCGTCACCGGGGGTTACCTCGACCCCCGAGTACCCGTCGGCGCGGAGTCTTTGGGAGAACTCCTCGGCGGCCTGGCGGCGGCTAAAGGCGGCTACCTGAACGGTGAACGGGGTGCGTGGGGGAATGCTCGCGACTGTCAGCCTTACCTGCGCTACTCCCTTCTGGAGGATGCCGAGGCGGCGCGCCGCCTCGTGGGACAGGTCGATCACGCGGGAGCGGACGAAGGGGCCGCGGTCATTGATGCGGACATGGATGGCGGCCCCGGTCGCGATGTTCGTGACTTCGACGATGGTGCCGAAGGGCAGGGTGGGGTGCGCGGCGGTCAGCGCGGCGGGATCCATCGGCTCGCCGCTTGCGGTCGGGCGGCCTCGCTCTTCGATCCCGTACCAAGAGGCCTCACCCACCTCGGTGAGGTCCGGCGGCGTCGCCGGCGACCGGTTGGTACTGGCACAGGCGCCCGCGAAGAGGGCGAGGAGCGCAAGGACCACAAGCGGCCGGCGCGATTCGTGAAAGGTGACAGGGTCCGGAAATCTCATTGCTTGTATCGCCTCCGGAAGTCGGGGCTGGCGCCGCGCGGAATGGAAAGCGATATCCAGTCGGGGGTGGTGATGCGGGCGAGCAGGACGATCTGACCGGTGTGATAGGCCAGGTGAACGATTTGTCTCTGGATGGCTTCCTGAACAAGGAGGGCTTCGCCGCGGACATGAACCGTCCGGGCGAGATCCGCGGGATCGAGCCCGGACATCACCCGGTCCGCCAGCGCGAAAGCGGCGTCCCACTCCACGAGGAGTTCCTCCCTGCTCAGGTGGTCGCAGGGATCGAATTCAGATTCGCGGTTCCGATCGGATTTCTCGCCGTCGGTGGTCAGGAAGTCCGTCCACCGGGACCGGAGGTTGCCGGTCAGGTGGCGGATCAGGATCCCGATGGAGTTGGTTTCCTCGGAGAGTCGGTGATGGATTGCCGCGGCGCTCGGAGCCTGGGCGATCGCCGCTTCGGCCAGGCGGCGCAACCGTGCGAACTCGAATCGCGCGGTCTCGAGATACACCTCCCCCGCCGATCTGGCGTCCACCGACAGGTGGCCGTTCGGCTGGGTAGGCATGGGAATAGGCGTTGTTCAACGTTGCGGGAAGGAGATTGGGACGGACCAAGGTCCGCCAAGACGAAGTTCTCGGGAAGAAGCGTGTTGTCCGCTTCCCGATTCGGGGCGTAATTTGCGGCGCGCCGCCGGAGCGGCTGACACTCGGGCAAAGCAAAAAACTCCAGATCAGGCCCTTTTGCCACAACCGCCAAGTCATGGCGGCGGTGCCGCCGGAACCGGAACTGGAAGGAACGCTCCGCGCGCCACGCGGAACGAACGTGTTCCGAGTTTAACGCAAAATCCGGGTCCCGCAAGCGCAAGGGGGCTTCCTCGGGCGGGATTTCAACCGTAGCCGGCGCTCTCCTCGGGGTAGCATTCCCGGCCCATGAAGCCTGTCCATCCGCTGTCGAGGCGGCGTTTCCTCGGGTCGGTTCCGATAGCGGCCGGAGCGAGCGCGCTGGCCGTCGAGAATGCCGTCGCCCAGGGAGGCGGTGCGGCCTTCGGGAAGAGCGGCCTTCGGATCCTGAGCGAACGGCCGGTGAACGCCGAGACCCTGGTTGCCGACCTCGATCCCCGCAACACGCCCAACGACAAGCACTTCGTCAGGAACAACGGCGGCCTGCCGGCGCGGGCGCTTTCCGGCAGCCTCGACGGCTGGTCTCTCCGCATCGATGGTGAGGTGGGAAACGCGCTGGAGTTGACGCTCGATGACCTCAAGTCCCGCTTCGAGAATGTGAGCCGGGCTCTCGTGCTGGAATGCGCGGGAAACGGGAGGGCAGCGTTCCAGCCCGGCGCCTCGGGAAACCAGTGGTGGCTCGGCGCCGTCGGGTGCGCCCGGTACACCGGCGTCCGTCTTGGTGACGTGCTGAGTGCAGCCGGCGTCCGCGATACCGCTGTCTACGTCGCCTACTACGGCGAGGATCCGCATCTGAGTGGAAACCCCGAGGACATCCCGATCTCGCGGGGCGTCCCGCTGTCCAAGGCCATGGACGAGTCCACTCTGCTGGCCTGGGAGATGAATGGCGAGCCCCTGCCGCCTCACCACGGTTTCCCGCTCCGCGTCGTCGCCCCCGGTTTCCCCGCGTCGGCGAGCGGGAAATGGCTGCGCCGGCTTTGGGTCCGGGACCAGGTCCATGACGGCCCCAAGATGACCGGTTTTTCCTACCGCGTGCCGCGTTACCCGGTGGCGCCGGGAACCGACGTGCCCGAGGAGGACATGGAGATCATCGGTCCCATGCCGGTGAAGTCCATCATCACCCGTCCCGAGACGGGAATCCGGCATGCCGGCGGGGGGCCGCTCGCGATCCGGGGATGGGCGTGGGCCGGTGACGGGCCGGTGAACGCGATGCATCTGAGCGCCGACTTCGGGGCGACCTGGTTCCCCTGTCAGCTCGAGGAGCCGGAAAACCCGTTCGCCTGGCAGCGTTTCGAGGGCTCTCTCGCCTTCGACATCCCGGGTCACTACGAAGTCTGGGCGCGCGCGACGGACCATCAGGGGCGCCAGCAGCCCATGGTCGTACCCGGCTGGAACCCAAGGGGTTACCTGAACAATGCAATGCACCGGATCGGGGTCACCGCTCTTTGAGATGAAGCGTCTCGTCATCCCCGGTTTACTCGCGCTGCTGCCCCTGACCGCGTTCGCGGGCTCGGAGGGGCGCGGTGTCCCCGGCGGGTTGAAGGCGCAGGAAACGGATGGGAAGGCGCTGATCGAGGAGAACTGTCTCTTCTGCCACGACGATAGCTACATCGTGTCCTTGAACCTGGCGCGGGAGGAGTGGGGCGACATTCTCATCATGATGCTCGGGATGGGGATGCCGCCGCTCGAACCGGAGGTTGAGGAACAGATCCTCGACTACCTCGAAGAAAACCACGGGCCTCGCGACTCCTCAGGAGGTTCCGTTGGCGCGGCGGCCGCCCAGGCCTCCGATCCCGGGGAGGACCTCCCCTGGGCCTACCCCCGGTACCGGCCGAATCCGCTCTTCTGGCGGGAGCGATAGCGCTAGCGCGGGCTAAGCCTTCTTCGCCAGACCAAACTGCGACACCAGCCGCTCTTGTGCCGCCCTGAATCAGACGAAAGCAGATACTGACCATCGGCGCCCTCGGCGAGCGCGGGTTGTCGCCTGCGGACCCCGACGGGCGCTGGTTCCGAGGGTGGCCATCACCGAGTGCCGGGACTGTCCTCCGCCACGGAGCCGTGGCGGACACTGAAAACGGCTAGGAGCCTGTCCCGTAGAAAGTTGAGCGGGCCAGCCCAGTGGGGACAGGAGTTGGCAGGTGTCGGCCGGGGTCGGTGGTATTGATGGGGTCACGGGGTTGGATTTGGGGGTTGTGTTCTCTCATAAGTCGTTGATATAGTGTGCTTTACGAGAAGATCGCGGTGTAGCCGATCAAAGGGCCGCCATGCCGACGACATTTCGACCGTATCAGCCGGATCAGATGCTTCTGATGCCGCCCAAGCTGCGGGACTGGGTTCCGCCAAGCCACTTGGCGCATCATGTGAGCGATGTTGTGGATGCCATGGATATTTCGGTGCTGTATGAGCGATATGAGGGAGACGGTCGGCGGGCGAAGCCGTATTCGCCGTGGATGATGCTGAAGGTGTTGATCTACGGGTATGCGACGGGGGTGTTTTCGTCGCGGGGGATTGCCCGGAAGCTGGAGGAGGACGTTGCGTTTCGGATGCTGGGGGCGGGGAACTTTCCCGACCACCGGACGATCTGCACGTTCCGTCGCCGGAACCTGGAGCACCTTCGGGGGCTGTTCTTGCAGGTGGTTCGTCTGTCGCGGGAGATGGGGCTGTCGCGTTTCGGGACGCTTTCGATCGACGGGACGAAGGTTCGCGCGAACGCGAGCAAGCGGAAGGCGATGAGTTATGAGCGGATGGTGAGAGAGGAGGCGCGCCTTGCGGAGGAGATCGAGGGCCTGTTGACGGCGGCGGACGGCGAGGATGTGGAGGAGGACCGACGATTCGGGGAGGAGGTTCGGGGGGACGAGTTGCCGGCGGAGTTGCAGCGTCGGGAGGATCGGCTGGCGGCGATACGGGCGGCGAAGGAGCGGTTGGAGGCCGCGCAGCGGAAGGCGGATGACGAGCGGGGTCGGGCGCCGGGGCAGGCTCGCAGTGCGAAGAACGGTCGGGAGTATGCGCGGGAGTATGGGGAGCCGGAGGCGAAGGCGCAGAGCAACTTCACGGATCCCCAGAGCAGGATCATGAAGACGAGCACGGAGGGGTTCCAGCAGTGCTACAACGCGCAGACGGTGGTGGATGACGCGAACCAGATGGTGGTGGACGCGTCGGTGAGCGCGTGCGCGAGCGATCAGGGGGAACTGATCTCGCGCCTGGATGCGGTGGAGGAGGAGTTCGACACGCAGCCGGAGGCAGTTCTGGCGGATGCGGGCTACTGCAACGAAGCCGATTTGGTGGCGTTGGAAGCGCGGGGAATCGATGGGTATGTGGCGGTCGGACGCGAGGGCAAGAAGCAGGTGGCGGTGGATCCGAAGACGCGACCAGCGACGGCCCGGATGAAGAAGAAGCTGGATACGGCGGCGGGCCGAGTTCGCTACGCCCGGCGCAAGTGGCTTTCCGAGGCGCCGAACGGCTGGATCAAGGAGGTGCTCGGTTTCCGCCGCTTCAGCTTCCGCGGGCTCGCCAAGGTGCAAGCCGAGTGGCATCTCGTCTGTCTGGCGCTGAACATCAAGCGGATCGCCACGTTGAAAGCCGCGTGATGGAGCACCCAACGAGCGCCGGTTCCCTTCAAAACCGCCAACAGCACCGCTCCACGCAGACCGTATCGCCTCCCTTGCCCCCTCGGTGCCGATATCTCTCCCGACTACCACCACCGGACCCCTCACCCGCACATATCGACCCGCTCACCACAAAATCCTGCGGGGCACGCTCCTAGTTCCCGAACTTCTGGATCGCTTTTCCCCCGAAGGCGGCCATGACCACGTACTTGATCGTCTCGGAAACCTGCGGGTCCGGATCCGCAACCCCGATCGCTTGCAGTAGCAGGATCAGAAAGGAGATCCCTAGGGCAACCGCGAACGCAACGCGCATCGAGGACTTGTTCCCCTGGCTGTCGGTGAGCCAGCTAACGACCTTGGCGACCTGTTCCTTATCTGTGCTCATGTGGTGATTCTCTCCTTCCGGGTTGATTGTATGGGAGCCCCGGAGGGGGGCAGGTGGGCCAACTGATCTCCGCGAGAGTGCAGCCGTCCAGCCAACCTTGCGCCCGATCTACGCCCAGGTTCCCCTCTCCACCGATTTCTCGGCATGTGTAGGGCGTCTGGTCCATTCCCAAGACCGGGCAAATGGGAAGCTCTACGGGTTGGTGGTAGTGGTTCGGGACGCTCTCGAATCCGACTCTTTCCGAGGGCTCAGGTTCGATGACGAGCTCCGCGGGTAGGACCACGCACGCCAGACCATCTGGACAGCCTTCGGACCGGTCTGACCAGAGCATGCCGCCTCCGGTGCCGGCAAGGGCGACGGCACACTCACCGGCCACGGGGCGTCTGGTTCCAGCCATCCGATTCTCCATCGACTTACTCGGAGGCGTACCCTCGTCTACTGGCGGGAAGGCCGGGCCGCCGCCAGCGCAGAGGTGCCCTATCGGAGCGCGCATTCCCGGCTCCGCTGCAGCTCGAACTGGTTGCAGGTCTTGCCCTCCCACTCGACCCCGTCGGGCAATGACGGGTGCCGCGCTCCTCGGATACATGCGTCCGCAAGCTGAAACTCCTCTGTCAGGCCTGTCACTCCGGAAAAATCGGCCTGGCTGACATCCGTGTACAGGAAGCTGGCCCCGGAGAGATCCGCCCCAGCGAAATCGCTGTTTGCGACCGAACCGAAAATGAAGACTCTCTCCGAGAGATCGAGGTGGGAGAGGTCAAGCGCCGACAAGTTTGAACAGGCGATGCCGAACGGAAGCACCGCCTTCCGTGAGCCAGCGCTGCCGAACTCCGCGTCCCGGAAGTCCGACGCGTACACGTCGGCGCGGGAGAAGTCCGCTCCGACGAGTCTCGCACCGGAGAAATCCGAATAGCGCAAGGTGGCGTCGCTGAAGTCCGCTGAAACAAGATGCGCCCCGCGGAAGCGGATACCCGACGCATGCGCACCCTTGAGGCTTACCCCGGCGAGTTGCGCTTCGGACAGTTCAAAGTTCCGCAAGTCGGCGGGAAGCGACGCGCCACTGTTGTGGAGCCGCTCCACGGCGTTCCGTAGCGGCAGCATGCGCCGTTCGTTGAGGGGCGCTTCGCTCGCTTCGCGCACCTGACGCCGCGCCTCTTCGACGCGGCTGGCAGCGCACGATTCGATCTGGTTCATCGTCCCGATACCCGCCGCGACGATTGCCGCCACTGCGGCCGCACCCGACTTCCAACGCGCTGCTGGCTGCGACAGCAGGCGGTCGAAGACCGACAGCAAGCGCCGCCCCCCGGTCCCGGACGTCCCGCCGCTCCTGTCGTTGGAAGCGGACGGCGACGGATGATTCGTCATCTCGATCCGTGGTCCTCTCGCCGGTTGGCCCGGGTCATCGCCGCGATCACCGCCGGGCTCACGCCGGCATTCCGCAGGTCAAGGATCTTGTCGGTCGAGAGTTCGAAGCACGTCGTGGCCCCACTGAAATGCGCAATGATGGTCTCGTCCCGCTCACCGGACACGACCAGTTGCACGACATCCGCGTTCGTCAAGCATTCGGACGCGCTTTCCCCGGAACCCGTGACGGTCGCCGAGTTGTCCGATGGGTCCGCTGTTCCCTCGGACCGCGTGGAACAACTGCCGAAGCTGATCGCCAACAGTGCCGCGCAGGCGAGGTGAAATCGCCACTCTCTCTGTCTCACCACCGACCGGAGGTATTCGGAATTCATCCCGATGTTACTGAGCGCGGGGTTCTGGTTCAGGAGATCTCGATCCGGCAGATTGCGTTGCGTAGCGGGAAGGTCCGCTGGCCGTAACCCGGCGGCGGGTCCACTTGCTGCGCCCCGTAAATCTCGAACCACGCCCTGGACTCGGCGGGGTCCACGCGCACCAGCGCGTAGCTGGCGTCAACGTAGAGCGCGTGCCGCACGAACCGATGCCCGTCCGGCGTCAGCCCATCGTCCGCGGCGCCGAAGCGAAGTCCCCAGGAGAGTAAGCGGGAGTAGTGCCGGGAGATCGCGCTGGAGGTGAGCTGCCAGATCCGGGCGCCGTCGTCCTCGATGGAGAACGCGGCGCTCACGTGGACGTCGCCGCTCAGGACCGCCACCCGATGACCCCGGCGCGCCAGGCCAAGCAGGACCGCCAGGAGCGCGCGCCGCTCCTCGTCGTGGAGCCCGTGCTCCCAGGCGTCCCGGAGATCATCGCCGAGATCGAGCGCCTCCACGATTCTCCGGCTGTCGGCGCCGACCAGGGCGGCGCGCGCGTGGAGCAGCGGGACCGCAGAGGTCACGAAGACGAACGGCGTCTCGTCCGGGTCAAGGCCGGCGGCCCATTCCTCGAGCCGCTCGAGCTGCGGCGATCCGAGGATGCGGTTGGTGTCTCGCTCGATGTTCCGGTTTCCGCGGCCGTCGAGGACATAGAACGCCGCCCCCCCGCGGCGGAAGGCGTAGTCCCACAACCCCGGCGCCGTCCCCGGATTGTGCGAGTGCTGGTATTCCTCGTAGGCCCGCACCGCCGCCGCGAACATCCGCTGGACCAGCACGCGGCCGTCCGCTCGGCTGAGGCCGCGATCCTCGAGGTCCGGGAGCATTTGCGCCAGTCCGTCGTCCGGACCGTCGTCGCCGAGGTGGCGCGATCCCCAGCCGTCGGCGATCTCGTGGTCGTCCCAGATCATGTAGGTCGGGTAGCGGTCGAATACCCGCTGGACGCTCTCGAAGCCCCAGTAGCCGCGGTAGATGTCCCGGTACCAACTGAGCATGTCCTCTTCGTCCGGCACGAGCTGGCCGCCCTCCCGACGCATCGAGCGGTTCAGGAGCTTCCAGATGTCGAGCGTCGGGACGCCGTCGGCGTACGCCTGGTCGCCCCCGGCGATGACGACCGCCACCTCGTCCTCGGCGTCGCGCAGCGTCGCTCCCAGGTAGTCCCACATCTCCGGACTGGCGAGTTCGGTGCGCTTGTGGAACAGGCCGCTGACGCGGTAGGGCATGTGGCAGGAAAAGAGGGCGATCCGGAACGGCCGCCGTTCCGCTTCCGGCGGGGGTGTCCGGAAGCGGCGCAACCGGTTGTGGCCGAAGAGCATCCGCTCGTCGTCCCGGGCGAGCACCGCATATCCGTACCAGGTGTCCGGTTCGAGCCCGGTGATGTCGAGCACATGGGTCGTGTCGCTGGACCAGTCGGGGATCTCGAAGTCGATACGGCGGGGAACGCGGCCTCCCGGCCAGCGCGCGCCACTTGTCGCGGCGGCCGTCGTCAGCGGGGCCACCCCAATGGCGGCGCGCAGCCTCTTTCGCTCCGCCGGCGACTCCATCGCTTCGCGCGCCTCGTAGAGGAGGAGCGAGAAGTCGCCGGGGCGTCCGGTGCGCACCCAGAGGCGGACCGAGGACGCGGTGGCATGGCCGACGATCGCGCCTGTCTTGAGCCGCGCGTTCGGCCAGGGCCGGTCGGCCCGGAACACGAGCGAGTCTGAGGAATGTGCCATGGGGGAAGTGTGAACCGCCGGCGCAGGACGGGATCAACGTGGGGGAGAGGGCCGAAGGGCACTGCACCCCGGTGTGCTGTGAACAGCACAGTATCACCAGTACGTGACCGACAGCACGGACAGCGATATTATCATGATAAGTCGTCGCCGTACAGCGACATGTGTGTGATCGTGGGCGAGTGCGAATCGCCACACGTTCTTTTCCGGCAGCAATCCGGAGCAATACCGAGTGGACGGGTGCCGACCCAGGAATACGCTGTTTGTCCAGAGCGGGGCGTCCTGCCACTGATGCGGCCAAGGGTCAGCGTGGTACTCGCGACAGCACCAATCAGCAGGTCGAGGACGAAGAGAGCCACTGGTATCGTGTCACCCCATGCAACGCGTCCGTGGTGGCGGAACACTGGTTTCCCACTGCGGTTTTCGCGCTCGGATCCAGGGTCGAGCGGCGCCGGGCGGCGCATGAAAGAGGGTCGGCCCATGCGCGAACAGGATTCGGGTATCGAGGGCATTATCGAGAGCCTGGACCGGATCGTCGTCGAGACGAAGGCGGAGAACTCGCCGCTTGGCTACTTTGCCGCCCTTTACCGCAAGGTGACGGCGCAGGTAAAAGGCCGACATCGCCGATGGCCTCTTCGAAGACAACGCTCGCATGGAACGTCTGGACGTGATCTTCGCCAACCGCTACCTGGCCGCTTACGACGCCTTCCGCGCCGGCGGGACATCAACCAGGGCGTGGGCCCTTGCGTTCGGAGCGGAGCGGCAGTGGTGGCCGATCGTACTGCAGCACCTGCTGCTGGGCATGAACGCCCACATCAACCTCGACCTCGGCATAGCCGCCGCCCGTACGGCACCCGGTGGCCAGATTGCCGCCCTGAAGGGCGACTTCGAGCGCATCAACAGCGTGCTCTCCGGCCTGGTCGGGGAAGTGCAGGCAGAGCTGACGCAGGTATGGCCCTTGCTGCGCTTCCTGAAGACGAGTTCGGGCAGCGCCGGAGACTCGCTGATCAACTTCAGCCTGGAGAAAGCCCGCGACGCGGCTTGGGACGTGGCTCGGCGACTGGCTCCGCTGGATGGAGAGGCGCAGGAGCGGGAGATCGCCCGACTCGACGATCGGGTGACCGCTGTCGGTCGCCTCGTCCGCTATCCGGGCTCTTACGGGCGCTGGATTACGCGCCTGGTCCGTCTTGGCGAACGAGGAACTGTGGCGAGTCGCATCGCCATTCTGGAATAGCCGGCAGATTCGCCGCCACCTCCGAGCCGGTTCCAGCGTGTTTCCGTGTGTGTGGGACCGTTCTCTGAGATTCGGTTGAACCTCGCAGGACGTATCGAAGTACACCGGCGTCGCATAGCCGATCGTTGTGCCGCCGCTAGACACGATGCAGAGCATGCTCCGTGAATGGTCCTACGCGCAGACCTATCGAAGCTCCGTCGAGCGCGCCGCTCACTTGCCCCTCTGGTTGCATCGATACAACTGGCACCGCCCCCACGCCAGCTTGAACTACCAACCTCCCATCCGATCTCTCAACCTGCCGTCATCGCTCTCCGATGCGCTCTCCGCTCCAACCGCTTACGACTTCTGGGAGCGGCGCGCCGCTGGATGAGCCCTATCTCACAAATATGTCGTGCACCCGCAAGCAACGATCCCTCGATCTACTCCAACTCTCCCACCGTATGTAGCCACTACGGCGCAACACAAAACCGCCTATCCCTCCAAAAATACGGGACTTATGGCAATACTCGCCCGAAACTTCCGTTTAGCCCTTGTGCACGGCGGCCTGGAGGTCGGCGTTCCCGTACCGGGTGGGCAGTCCGGGTTGTCCGTTACCTCAGCGGGATGTCGGTGAACTCGTGCTCGTAGATCGCCTCGCGGATTTCTTCAGGACTGGCGCCGTCTTCGTGCATCTCTTTGGCCAGGAGGACCTCCTGGAGACATGTGCTTCAAGTGGCGGCGTGATTGTCCACGTAGCAATCGAGCAGGCTCCCATGGTCTTCCGAAGCGCCGTGACAGCCGCAAAGGCACGGTAGCTGGACGAGCACCTCGGGGATCTCCTTCGCGATGGCGTACGTCGTCTGCAGCGTTTCGTTCTCGTAGGGGGTCGGGGGGGGGGCGGGCCTCCTCCACGGAGTCGTAGTAGGGAAACGGCTTGGCGGCCTGGTTCCCCAGGTTGTATGCGGAGGCGGACAGGTCCGAGGCCGGCTGCAGGCCGCTTTCCACTGTCGTGTCCTCGAAGGCGGCGACGAAGAAGACCGCCGCGCCCAGCACGAGCACGCCGACCGCCAGGATCGGCGCGGCGCCCCATCCCTTCCGGGTGGACGCCGGTTCGGTGGCTTTCGGGGAAGCCGGGGCCTTTCCGGCTCCGGAAGTTCCGTGAAGACGATTCGGACGGCGCTTCTTCATGATGGGGCCGTATCCTAGCAACCTGTGGACAAAGTGACGCGGTGTTCGAACGGCGATGCATCCCGGCTGAAACAGGCCGCGGCGCGACCCTCATCGTTGCGTTTCGGCAGGAATACACCGGGTATTCCTCCCTCACGCGCCTTGTCAGCCGGGCGCCTCACCGTTCTCGGCACTCACGTCATTTCATCCACAGGCTGCTAGCAACCCGTGGGACAAGTAATGAGCATCGGGGTCCTGCCGGAAGAACCGAGTGACGCGAGTCTCCGCGCAGGCCGCCGACAGCCCCGAGGGAATCTGAACGGGCCGATTCGCGGCGCGGACTCCTGATAACTCCAATCTCCCCGTGACCGCAATCTGGACCTCCCGCATTGCGGTATTCCTGGGGGCGCTGCTGCTCTTCCTGGTCCAGCCGATGGCGGCGCGCAGCCTGCTGCCCTGGTACGGCGGAGCGCCGATGGTCTGGGCGGTCGCGCTCTTCTTCTTCCAGGCGGTTCTGCTCGGCGGGTATCTCTACGCCCACCTCCTGGTGACCCGCCTGGCCCAGCGGCGCCAAGCGGTGGTGCATGCCGCGGTGCTGGCTGCGGCCGCATTGCTCTGTCTTCCGCCGCTCGCCGGGCCGGACTGGGCGCCCGTGGGAGGAGAAGCGCCCGCCGGCTGGATTCTCCTCACTCTCGTCGTGACGCTGGGCCCCGCCTTCTTTGCGCTCGCGGCAACGACCCCCCTGGTGTCCGCCTGGGTGGCGCAGGCCACGGCGCGCCGCGGAAACGACGAACCCGCGCCGGACGTGTACCGGCTGTACGCACTGTCGAACGCCGGTTCCCTCCTCGGCCTTGTCCTCTATCCGCTGCTTCTCGAGCCGCTTCTCGGATTGGTCGGCCAGGCGCGGCTGTGGTCGGCGGGATTTGTCTTCCTCGCCGTCCTCATGACCCTGTCCGGTCTGCTCTCCCGTCAGGGCGCTGGGAGCGCCGGGTCATCCGGCCAACCGGGGACCGCGCACTTCCACCCCGCGGCGTTCGGGCTCGCGGCGGTCGGTTCGCTGGCGCTGGTCGCGGTCACGACACATCTGACCCGGGATGTGGCCGCCGTTCCGTTCCTCTGGATCGCGCCTCTCGCCCTGTACCTGGTGACGTTCATCCTCGCCTTCCGGGGCGGAGACCCCTATCCCCGGCGGGTCCTGGTTCCGCTGCTTCTCACCTCGGTGGCGGCGTGCTTCTACGTGTGGTTCCGGGACATCACCTACGGTTTCGAAAGCGCCCTGTTCGCGCACGGCGCCGCCGCGCTCGCGTTCCTGTTCACCGGCTGCTGGATCACCCACGGGGAAATCGCGAAGCGAAAACCCGAGCCGTCCCGGCTGACCGGGTTCTACCTGTCCATGACCGCGGGAGGCGCCCTCGGCGGGCTCCTCGCGTCCATCGGGAGCCCGCTGCTGTTCCCGAATGTCTGGGAGTACCCCCTCGCGCTCGTGCTCGCCGTGGTGGTCGCGTTCAGCGTGGCCCGTCCGGCTTCGGGAGCGGCGCGATCTCTCGCCTGGAAGGCGGTGCCGGCGACGACGCTGGGGATCGCCATCGCGATCAGCGCCCTCGAACATCGACGCCCACTTTCCGCGACCCGGAATTTCTTCGGCGTCGTCCGGGTGATGGAGGCGTACCCGGGTACCCCGGACTGGCGCCGCGACATGTGGCACGGAGGGATCGCGCATGGATCCCAGTGGTTCGTGCCGGGAAGACGTAGGGAACCCACGCTCTACTACTACGAGGGAACCGGCATCGAGGCCGTGCTGAACCGGCATCCACACCGCAGGCTGGTGCGTCCTCTCCGGGTCGCGGTCGTCGGGCTCGGCACCGGCTCCATCGCGGTCCACGGACGCCGCCGGGACCTGTTCCGCTTTTACGAAGTCGACCCCCAGGTGGTGCAGGCGGCGCGCGACTACTTCACCTTTCTTACGGACACGCCGGCGGAGGTGGAAGTGGTGCTCGGTGACGGCCGGCTGAGCCTGCTGCGCGAGGAGCGGGCGGGGGACGAAGGATTCGACGTGATCGTCCTCGACGCCTTCGCGGGGGACGCGATTCCCGTCCACCTGCTCACCGCGGAGGCCTTCGACCTGTACCGGGACCGACTCGCTCCCGGCGGCACGATTGCGGTCCACATCTCGAACCGCCACGTGGACCTGGCTCCCGTGATCCGCGCCCAGGCGCTCCGGCTGGATCTGCTCTCGCTGCTGACGGTGAGCGAGCCGGACGCCGAGCTCTTTCACTACACCGCGACCTGGGTGCTGCTGAGCCTGAACACCGACCTGGTGACCGATCCGAGCGTCCTGGGGAGAGCGGAACCCTGGACCGGGAATGCCGCCGAGCCGGATGCCCGGTACCTGTGGACGGACGACCACTCCAACCTGCTTGACGTTTTGCGCTGACACACGGAACCTGCGGATCGGGTGGGACGTTTGCTGGGAACTGAGGCGAGAGTGACGCGAGCGCCGGGAGAACCGGGCGGCGTGTCTTTTCCCACCGGCTGCCGAACCCTTACGATTCACGGTTCTCAAACGTCATGGGAGGACCCAGATGACCCGAATGAGCCCTCTTCGCGCGTCCGAGAGGCGCCCGGCGCAGGTCGCCGGCATCCTCGCGGCCGCGCTCCTGTTCGCCCTTCCCCTCGCGGCCCAGAACCGCGACATGCCCGAAGGCGAATGGCGCTACCAGAGCGGCGACGCCTGGGGCACCCGCTCGTCACCGCTGAGCGACATCGATGCCGACAACTTTGGCGACCTGGAGGTCGCCTGGATGTGGCGCGGTGACAACTTCGGGCCGAAGCCGAGCTTCCTTTCCAAGTCCACGCCGAGCTACATCAACGGCAAGCTCTACACCGTGGTCGGCTACCGGCGCGCGGTGGTTGCGATCGACCCCGCGAGCGGTGAAACCCTGTGGACCTACACCGAGCCCACCACCCGGCGTTTCGAGGAGTCCATGCGCTCGAGCTACGGCAAGGGCGTGGCCTACGCCGAGATCGACGGGAAGCTCGTCATCTACGTGGTCAGCCCGGGGTTCTTCCTGCACGCGTTCGACGGCGAGACCGGGGAGCACATCGAGGGCTTCGGCGCACCCGTGGACATCCCGGGATTCCCGAAGACCGGCGTCGTGGACCTCCTCGCCCACTTCGGCTACAACTACGACCCCTACGAGGGGTTGGCCCCCACCGTGGGGTACATCACGAATTCCTCTCCCCCGATCGTAGTGAACGGGACCATCGTGGTGGGGAATTCCGCCGCGCAGGGATACCACCAGACCCGGATCGAGAACGTTCCCGGCGACATCCTCGCGTTCGACGCCCGTACCGGCGACTTCAAGTGGAAGTTCAACGTGACGCCGCGCTCCGAAGATGACTTTGCCGCCAGCACCTGGGAGAACGACGCCTGGAAGTGGACCGGCGACGTCTCCTCGTGGGCTCCGCTGTCGGCCGACCTCGAGCGGGACATCGTGTACATCCCCACCAACGCGCCGACGATCGACTTCTACGGCGGGTTCCGGCCGGGAGACAACCTGTTCGGGACCAGCGTGATCGCGCTCAACGCCCAGACCGGCGAACGGGTATGGCACTTCCAGACCACCCATCACCCCATCTGGAACCACGACCTCCCGAACGTGCCGATCCTGGCGGACGTGGAGGTGAACGGCGAGAAAGTGCCGATGGCGATCCAGACCACCAAGCAGGGTTACACCTTCGCCTTCAACCGGGAGACCGGCGAGCCGGTGTGGCCCATCGAAGAGGTTGAGGTCCCGCAGTCCATCGTGCCCGGCGAAAAACTGTCTCCCACCCAGCCGGTCCCGACGGTGCCCGCGCCGGTCGAGATGCTCGACCTCAGCGAGGACAACCTGATCGACTACACCCCGGAACTGAGGCAGAAGGCCATCGAAATCGTCTCCGAGTACACCGTGGGCGGTCCCTACATGCCTCCGGTTCCCAAGGGGTACGAGGAAAACAAGGGGTGGATCGCCTGCGGCGTCCACTCTGCGGTCAACATCACCCATCCGGCCGCCCTCGACCCCGCGACCGGAATCCTCTACCAGTCCTCCGGTCCCAACTGCTCGGGGCGCATCGTGCAGCCGGGGGTGGACGCCGACCAGTCGGACCACGACTGCACCTCGCCGAGCGGCAAGTGCACCACCATCGGCGAGACCATCGCGGACTGGGTCAACTACCGGGCGATCGGGATCGCGGGCCCGGACGGGCTGCCCATCTACAAGCCGCCCTACAGCCGGGTGACCGCGATCGACATGAACACCGGCGAGCACCTCTGGTGGATCCCGATCGGCGAGCCCAACGACCGGATCAAGAACCATCCGGCCCTCGAGGGCGTGGACCTGTCAAACGTCGGGGGTCAGGGCCGCTCGATCCTCATGGTGAGCGGCGACCTGCTGCTCACGACCGAGGGCATGGCGGGTCCGCGAGTGCTGAACGCCCACGACAAGAGGACCGGGGAAAAGGTCGGCAGCATCGAGCTTCCGGCGATCGGGATGTACGGCATGATGACCTACAAGCACGAGGGACGGCAGTACATCGTGGTCCAGACGGGCCAGCGCGGCCGGGTGCCGGAGTCCTACACCGCCCTGGCCCTGCCGAAGGAATAGGGGCCACTGAGCCTCTGAGCGGTAGGGGACGGGCGGGGGCCGCCCCTACCGCGCCGGTTGCGGATGGGACTTCCGATGGGTAGTTCCGCCCCCGGGGAGCTTCCGCGGCCAAGCGCGACGGTTGAGGCCCGGTTGGATGGCGGGATTCCGGCGCCCGTACGCCGGTACGGGAACCCTGAGGGATTCCGTCTGCTGATGAGTCACGGCAACGGGCTCGCCATCGACCTCTACTACCCGTTCTGGTCGCTCTTCCTCGACGACTTCGACGTCATCGTGTTCGACCTGCGCAACCACGGTGCGAATCCGCTCGGAGACCTGGCGCAGCACACCGTCCCGAATCTCTGCCGCGACCTGGAGGTCATCGGGCAAACGGTGGACCGCGCCCTCGGGGTGCGGCCCCGTGCCGGGGTCTATCACTCGGTTTCCTGCCTGGCCGCAGCCATCACACCGTCTCTCGCCGTGTCGTACGCGGCTCTCGTGCTCTTCGAACCGCCCTTCTTCCAACCGGGAGTCAGTCGGCGGGTCTTCGAGTTCGCGTGCAGCCAGGCGGCGGCCCGAACCCGCATCCGGGCAGCCCGCTTCGGGGGTGAAGAGGACTTCGTTGCCCTCATGGGCGCGCAGCCAGCGATGGCGCGGCTCCTGCCCGGGGCGGCGCGGTTGATGGCCCGGACCACACTGCGTCCCATCCCGGCTGGGGGCTCGGAACTCCGGTGTCCTCCTGACTACGAGGCGAAGATCCTGGCTTCGATCCCTGCGTTTTCGCACATGTTGGATCCGGGGACCCTGCCGCTGCCGGTGAAGGTGATCGGAGCCGACCCCGATCTGAAGCACTACTTTCTTCCGCCCTGCGCTCTCCAGTCCACCGGGTCCCTGGACTTCGAATCCATCCCTGAAACCACCCATCTCGCGCAACTCGAGAAACCGGAGGCGTGCGCCAGGCTGACGGTGGAATTCCTCCGGAAGATCGGGCTCGGCGGGCGCTGAGGAGTCCGACCGGCGGATCCGGTGCGAGACTCCGCGGTCAGGAGTCTCCGGTAGCAGCAGTCAGCCGGTACGCCATCGCGGCGGCGAAGCGCGGTTCACCGAGGTCCATCAGCCGCCAGGCTTCGGACGGCGCGTGCGGAAAGCGGAACTCGGCGGAGCGCGCGCCGTCCAGCATCACCGGAGGGATCTCGAAGCGGGATGGATTCAGCGAGAAGCCGGTTCCGAGGGCCTTGATGAGCGCTTCCTTCAGGCTCCACAGCCGATAGAAGAGGTCCGTTTTCCGGGGTCCCGTGACCGCTGTGAGTGCGCGCCTCTCGGCGGGGCCGTAGACGCTGCTCCCGATGCCGTCGAAATTCCGGTCCGGAGCGCGTTCCTCCAGGTCTACCCCGAATCCGTCGTGTTCCGCGAACCCGATGAGGCCGTGGAGGCCGCTGTGGCTCACGTTGAAGCTCACCGGTGAGGGTGTCCCGTTGACCTTCGCAAACGGCTTGCCGTGTTCGAGATAACCGAAGGAAAGCTCCTCGTTCCGGCACTCGAGCCTCTCGTTGAGGTTGATCCGGAGCGCCGCCCGGCAAAGAGCAAACTGGCGCCGCGCTCCCTTCACCAAAAAGCGCTCCCACCGCCGCTGCTCGTCCTCGTCGAGCAGGGCGAGAGCTTGCTCCTCCCGCTCGGGGTCGGGCCGCAGGTCCACGTGCAGAATCAGTGAGCCTTCGGCCTCGTGCCACGGGCTCCACCACGGATCGCCGACGGCGGTCATCTGCCGGCGCTGTTTCGGGGTGCGAGCGTTACCTCCCGCAGGTAGGCCCCCAGGCCGCGCGCCCGGTCCCACTGGCGCGGATAGCCGAGTGAGACCTCCTGGAAGGGCACCCCGTCGAGCCAGTGAGTGCCGCGAATGTGAAGGTGGCCGTACACCACCGCGCACGCGTTGAAGCGCCGGTGCCACCCGCTTGTCCGCCGGGTCCCGCACCACGGCGTGAAACGGGGCACCCGGGGGAGCACCGCATGCTCCTCCTCGAGCGGGAAGTGATTGATCAGGACCTTGGGGATGTCCGCCGGGCAGGCCGCGAGCCGTCGGGCGGCGGAATCGCAGCGGGCGGCGCACCACGAGTCGCGATCCGGAAAGGGATCCGGATGCAGCACGTACTCGTCGGTGCATACGTTTCCGAACTCCCGAGCCCAGCGAACCACCCGGTCGCGGGTCACGTGCCGCGGCCGGAAGCTGTAGTCGTAGAGGAGGAACAGCGGCGCGATCAGGGCCCTCCCGCGTTCGTGCTCGAAGACGGGGTATGGATCTTCGGGAGTGAGGGCGCCGTGTCCACGAGCGATCTCGACGAGGCGCTCATAGAGCGCGACGCCCCGAAGACCGGGGGGCGTGTCCGGAAGGGTCCAGAGCTCATGGTTTCCGGGGACCCACACGATTTGACGGAATTTCGGGGTCAGCTCCTGGAAAACCCAGTCGAGCCCCTTCGGGCCATCCGTGATGTCACCCGCCAGGATGAGCCAGTCGTCCGGATGGGACGGGAACTCCTGCATCGCTTCGCGGTTTGCCGGATGGGATACATGGAGATCCGACAACGCCCACAAACGCAACGGACTACCGCCCAGGCCGGCAGGGCTCCGACATCAGCATGGATTCGACCGAATTCTAGATCGGACTCTGTCCAGACTGGGCGGGACCGAACGGGGCCGCGGCTGCCAGGAGTCTGTCCCGTAGAAAAAATAGGAGGATAAAAGTTCCACTGCGGGTGAACACCACTGTGTTTTTCCACCATGACGTTCGGAAATCGTCCTACGGGACAGGCTCCTAGCCCGGCCGCCCGGCCCAAGTACACTCCGCCGTCATCATGAGAGGTGCGGTGCGGTCGGTTGCCGCCCTTGCCGCATGGAGTCCGTGCTGATGTTTCGGCGTTTCCTCTTCGTCCCGATCCTGCTGGGCGGGGTCGCGGCGGTGGCCCTTCTGGTCGCCCTCGGTCCGGAACCGGAGGCCCAGGAGATCGAGGCCTCGCTCCCCGAGGTTCAGGTGCAAACGGTGCGGCTGGATACGCAGCGGGTCCGGGTGCACGCGGACGGGACGGCGCGGCCCGCGCGGCGCACGAGGGTCGCCGCCCAGGTCGCCGGCGAGATCGTCTGGGCCGCGGACCCGCTTCGCGCCGGAGCATCGGTCGAGGAGGGGATAGCGCTCTTCCGGATCCGGCAGACCCCCTACGCGCAGGCGGTGGCGGAAGCGCGAAGCCGTCTCGCGGAAGCCGAACTCCGCCTGCTCCGCGAGCGGGCGGCCGCGGAACTGGCCCGGACCGAATGGCAGCGGACCGGAATGGAGCCGGATCCGCTCGCGCTCGGCGCGCCGCAGTTGCAGGCCGCCGAAGAGGGTGCGGCGGCCGCGCGGGCGGCGCTTGCATCCGCGGACGAAGACTTCGACAACACCGAAGTCCGGGCGCCCCACGCCGGCCTGGTCGTTTCCCGGAGCGCCGAAGTGGGAGAGTGGGTCGCCCCGGGCCGGTCGCTCCTGGAACTGTTCTCCCTGGATGTGTTCGAGGTGCGGGTTTCGCTGCCGGACGCGGCTCTCGCCCTGGTGGACCTCCCATTTCCGGGGAGCGGGCGGCGGGGGCCGGGAGCTCGGGTCACCGCGACGTTCGGACCTCCGAACGCGGAAGTCCGCTGGGCCTGGGAAGGACGACTGACGCGGATGGAGGGCGAGATGGATCCGGCAACCCGCTTCGTCCCGGCCGTGATTGAAGTGGCGAGGCCCTACCAGCAGGCTCCCGATGGCAGGCCCCCGCTCGTGGCCGGGATGTTCGTGCAGGTCGAGATCGAGGGGAAGGAGTTTGGAGAGGTTGCCGCGGTCCCCGTGAGCGCCTTCCGCGCTGATGGCACCGTGCTCGTCGTGGACGGCGAAGATCGGATCCGGATTCGGGAGGTGGACGCATTCTGGCCCGCGCATGAAACGGCGCTCCTGGTTCGCTCCGGTCTTCGAGCCGGCGAGCGGTTGGTGGTTTTTCCGCCGTCCCTGGTCGCAGAGGGAATGCGGGTCCGGATCGCCGGTTCCCCGGATGGGGCGCTTCCCTCCGGAGGCAATGCGCCGGAGGGTTGCTGAGCGATCAGGGGCGGGATGGACGGAGAACTCCCTGATCAGGAGCGTCGTTCCACCGGCGTAATCGCCTGGTTCGTCCGGAACCGGGTCGCCGCCAACCTGATCTTCTTCGGCGTTTCGCTGGCGGGGTATCTGGCTCTCGGCGGAATACCGCACGAACTCCTTCCGGAAACCTCCTCCCCCGCGGTTGTGGTGCGGGTCGTGCTACCGGGGGCGGAGGCCGAAGTGGTCGAGTCCCGCGTGCTGCTTCCACTCGAGGAAGCGTTGCGGGGCATCGAGGGTGTGCGCGAGATGACCGGCCTCGCGACGGACAACACCGGGGCGATCACGCTCGTACTCGAGGCCGGCGCGGACATTCGCCGGATCGGGGACACGGTGCGCGAACGGGTGGGGTCGCTCACCTCGCTTCCGGCTGAGGTGGAGGATCCCGTAGTTTCCGAGATTGCTCCGTATCGGGAGATCTTCCGGATCGCCGTGCACGGGGCGGCCAGCGAACGCGATCTCCACGAGGCGGCCCGGCTCGTCCACGACGCGGTGGTGGCGCTACCGGGAGTGGCCGCGGTGCAGCGGCTGACGGGCTGGGATCAGGAACTGACCATCGAGATCCCCGAGCAGAATCTGACCCGGTTCGGGTTGACCTTCGACCGCGTGACGGACGCCGTCCGGCTGGGGTCCGCGGACATTCCCGCGGGCACCGCGCGGCGCGGTGCCCACGAACTCACACTGCGTACCGAGGGCGCCGCGGCAACCGCTGAGGACTTCGAGCGGATCCCGGTGATTGCGGCGCCGGACGGCGGCATGGTGCGTTTGGCGGACATCGCTACGGTGACCGACGGCTTCGCGGTGTCGGATCGTGAGGCGTGGATGAACGGAGAGCCCGCGGTGTTCCTGAGCGTCCTGCTGCGAGACGGTGGCCGACTGGCGGAAACCACTGCGAGGGCGCGTGAGGTCATCCGGGCGATGCAGCTCCCCGAGGGGATTCGGGCGACCCCCTGGTACTTCGCGGCCGAGGATTTCCAGGACCGGCTCGACCTCATGATCCGGAACGGGATCGCCGGCCTGGGGCTCATCTTCCTGGTGCTGTTCTTCACGCTCTCGACCCGCCTTGCGGTGTGGACCGCCGCCGGACTTCCGTTCACCTTCTTCGGCGCCTTCCTGTTGATGCCGGGGCTCGGGATCACCGTCAACCTGCTCAGCATGTTCGGGTTCATCGTGGCCTTGGGCATCGTGGTGGACGATGCGATCGTGGTGGGCGAGAACATCCAGCGACGGATGGACGACGGCGGGGAGAGCCGGGCAGAATCGGCGATCCGCGGCACCCGGAGGGTTCTCTTTCCGGCGGCGTTCGGGGTGCTGACCACGATGGCCGCGTTTGCTCCACTTCTCGGAATTCCGGGTGTGTACGGCGAGCTGATCGGCGACGTGCCGCGGATGGTGATTCCGATCCTGGCGTTCTCACTGCTTGAGGCCGCGTGGATATTGCCCCATCATCTGGCGCACGGCGGTTTGGCCGTCCGCCCGAGCCGGCGTCTCGCCCGGATCCGGGGCGTGGTCCAATCGGCTTTCGACCGGACCGTGGAGACGGTCTACCGGCCGGCGCTCCGGTGGGCGCTCAACAACCGGCTGGCGACCCTGTCCCTGGGCGTCTTCGCACTGTGCCTCGCGTTCGGGCTCACCACCGGGGGTTTCGTGCAGGTCGTGACGGGTTCGCCGATGGACAACAACATCGCGTTCATCCAGATCACTCTCCCGGCGGAAGCGACTTCGGACACCACCCGCGCGGTGGTCGCTTCGCTCGATAGCGTGGTGGACGAGGTGCGTGAGCAGATTCGCGCCGAGTCGGGAGTGGATGTCGAGCGTCACCGGGTGGTGCTGGTGGGGCAGCGCATTCCGATCGGGGTTGGGGAGTCGTTCGGTGGAACTTCCGGGGAGGTGGGCGCGTCCGTGGGCCAGATCGTCTGGCGGCTCAGCCCTCAGGAAGACCGCGCGGGAATCCCGACTCGCTCCGTCGCCGACCGGGTCCGGAACCGGATTCGATCGGAGCCGGTGGACGCCAGGGTGTCCGTGATCAGCGATGCCTTCGGCCAGGTGGCGGATGTGTCGATCCGGATTCGGGGTCCTGACTTCGAGGGCCTCCTGGCGGCCTCCGAGGCGCTCCAGGCGGGGCTCCGCCCGGTTCCGGGAGTGACTTCCGTTTCGGACGATTCCGAGGGCGCCACCCCGGGTCTGGTGGCGCGGGTCCGCCCCGGTGGATCGGGGACGGGGATTACCGCGGGCGCCGTGGGCCGCCAACTCCGCCAGGCGTTTCACGGCGAAGAGATCGCGCGACTGCAACGGCATCGCGACGAGATTCGGGTAGTGCTGCGCTCCCCGCGCGCCGAGTCGGGCGGAGCTTTGGGAGTGGCGGACCTGCCCGTGCGCGGCCCCGACGGGCGCGTAACTCCACTTGGCCAGATTGCCGAGGTTTCCGTGGCAGCCGGACAGTCGGTCATCCGCCGGGTGGACTCGTTGCGGGCGGTCACTGTCATGGCCACCGTGGACGGGCGGGTAGCAACTCCGGATGCGGTCATCGCCGCCGCCCGCGACCAGGTGTTGCCCGGGCTCCGCGAGCGCTTCCCGAGATTCGACTTCGGGATCGCCGGGTTGGCGGGCGACGCGGAGGAGACTCAGGAATCCCTGGCGCGCAGCGGGCTTCTCGCCGTGATGCTCATCTTCGTGTTGCTCGCGATCCCGCTCGGTTCGTGGACCCAGCCGTTCCTGATCCTTGCCGCGATCCCGTTCGGTCTTGCCGGTGCGGTGTTTGGGCACTTCATCATGGGAATCAATCTCGACTCGATGAGCCTTTTCGGGATGGTGCCTCTCATCGGGATCGTAGTGAACGACGCGCTGGTGATGCTCGACTTCACCAATCGGAGCCGGGCGCGAGGGCTTTCGGCCCGGGAGGCGGCGCTCCAGTCCGGACCTGCCCGCTTCCGAGCCGTAGTCCTGACTTCGCTGACTACCTGCGCCGGGGTGACGCCCCTGCTGGCGGAAAGGAGCTATCAGGCTGCCCTGCTGATCCCGATGGCGGTGTCGCTGGCCTTCGGGGTCGCGTTTGCCACCCTGGTTACGCTGTTCCTGGTTCCGGTCCTTTACAGCTTGGCGAGCGACCTGACCGGGACATTGGCGCGGCGCGGTTCGGCTGTCTGATCGCTCAGACGGGGAGCAGGGCCGCGGGTCCGGAGGGCGTGGCGTCGAGCAGGTGGGCGCCGTCCGGGGCCGGGATTCCGCGGGGGAGGTAGTACCGCTCGATCAGTTGGCCCCGGATGGTCCCCTCGCGGCCGGGCGGCGCGAGGATCACTATCGAACCCCCGAGTCCGGCGCCGGTGAGGCGGGCGCCGAGCGCTCCCGCGCGCCGGGCCTCCTCGACCAGGGCGTCCAGTTCCGGGGTGCTGACCTCGTAGTCGCGCCGGAGGCTTTCGTGGGAAGCGTCGAGCGTCTTGCCGAGTCCGGCGGCGTTCCCGGACCGGAGGTGTTCGACGGCGGCGGCCGTCCGTCCGGCTTCCGTGACGACGTGGCGGAATCGTCCCGCGAGCGGCGCCGGCAAGCGGTCAGCCGCGGCGAGGAGGTCCGCCTGAGGGTGGTTCGCGAGGAGCGCCGGGTAGCCATCCGCGCCCGGCAGGAACTCCCGGACGCGGACGAGCGCCTCCCGGGCGTCCCGGACGCGCGCATCGAAAGTGATTCCGGCGCTTCCTCCCTTGTCGGCGCGCTGGCCGCTATAGGCGGCGAGAAAGCAAAACCGCGATGGGTCCACTTCGACTGGCGTCCAGGCGGGCGGGTCGAAGGCGAGGTGGAGCGCGTGTCCGGGAACGGCCGCGAGACAGATGGACTGGTCCATGGCGCCGCCCTGGATGGCGACCCCGTGCTCCGCTGCGGCGAGATCGAGCGCGAGGCGCATGCGTTCTCTCCGGGAGAGCTCCGCGCCGGGCGGCAGGCGGCGGCAGGCGAGCAGTGCGAGCGCGCCCGCAATCACCAGCGCCGAAGACGAGGAGAGCCCGGCCGCGGCGGGGAGGTCGGAGGCCAGCGCGCCGTCAAGACCGGCGCGGGTGTTCGTCCAGCCTCCCGCGGCGAGCCCGGCCGCCGCGGCGCTCAGGTAGCGCCCGAACCCGGCGGGCGGGGGCCCGGGCTCAAGCGGGAAATCGGCCTCGCCGTAGTCGGGGGTGTTGCTCAGGCAGCGGATCCGGGCGTCGCCCCGCGCCGCGAAAGCGAGCGCGATCCCGTGGCCGAGCGCCGTCGGCAGCACCGGCAGGCCGCAGTAGTCCACGTGTTCCCCGATCAGGTTTACCCGGCCGGGCGCGAAGGCGACTCCCTCCGGCGAACGGCCGAACCGGCGACGGAAAGCCATCCGGGCCGCTTCCACCGGAGCCGGCGCTCCCCACGACACAGGTGCGGTCCGGCCTTGTGCCGGGGCCGCTCCAGCCGCCGGCTTCGTCTGACTCAGAAGGGAATCCTTTCCAGATCCCGGACGGCGTCGAAATGGGCGTCCCGGCTGAGGACGGACAACCCGTACTGCCGGGAGAGCGCGGCGATCCAGAGGTCGTTCGAGGGAATGGGACGGCCAATACCCTTCAGTTCGAGACGGATCTCGGCGTAGCGGCCGGCCGTTGCCGAACCGATGCCGGCGATCTCGGCGGACGGCAACCTTCGGCGGAGCCAATCCTCGTAGAAATCCCGATGACGTGACTGGCGAACACCGAAGAGGAACTCTCCCAGGACGACGACCGGTACGACCAGCCGATCGGCCAACATCAACGGCGCCTCGACGGCGCCATCCCCGTCCGCCCAGGCGGAGAGGGCGTTCGTGTCGAGGATCACTCCAGATCTTCAGGTTCCAGGCGCCCGAACTCGTCGTCGATGATGCGCTGGATGCGGCGGGTCTCCTCGGAGAGGTGGGACAACTCGCCGAATCCGGCCATCCAGGGCCGACGGCTCCCGGGATCGCCAGCCTCAGACGTTTCGGCGCGGATTTTTTCCTCGAGCGCCTCCGTGAAGAGTCGTTTGAGGGTTGTCCCGCGGGCCGCAGCCAGCACGCGCGCCTGCCGGAGGACCGGGTCCGGAAGTTCGATCGTTGTCTTCACTCGACCCATATTACCGTATTTATGGCTCTGGATGGGGCGCCGGCGGCCCGGCGCGTCGGTCATCCGCGGCGAGGAGCCGCACCGGGCCAGACAGCGGTCCCGCGGCGGATTCGGGGCGGATGGGACCCTTGCCGGCCGGCGTCAGTGCGCCGTTTTCGAGCACGAGGTTGCCGGACGAGGTAACGGGAATCCGGGCGCCCGGGATCAGGATTCCGGAAAGGTTCAGCGGGTCCGCGGCGCCGATGGTCAGTCTCGGCCCCGGCTCGCCCGTGTTCCGGCCCGCTCGGCGGAGCGGCGCGACGGCTTCGGCGAGCGCGAACTGCTCGCCGGGGAAAGTGGAGACGAACTGGCCGCCCACCACCTCGCCCCGCATCTCCAGTCGCCGCAGGACGAGCTGGAGGTCCCGCCAGCGCGAAGGGGTGCGCTCCCGTTTCAGGAGGTCACGGAACACCACGCCCCAGCGCGACAGAAGCTGCCGGGCGACCGCCTGGTGGCCCCCGGTTTCCCCGTCTTCCTCGGACTGCGCGGCAAGGAGCGCCCAACGCCCGGGTGAGTAGCGCGCCTTTCGTCGCCGGTAACGCCCGTAAGCGCTCCGCCGCCGTGGATCCATGAGCGCCCTCAGGTTGTCGAAGCCGTCCGCGGTCACCCGGCCGGAGGCGGTCAGTTCCCAAAGCGCGTCCTCGAGCGCCGCGGGAAGCAGGCCAGTGCATTGGTGCAGCTCGGCGAAGAACTGGGCTCCCCGGCGTTCGAGCTGCTCCAGCACCTTGGCCGCGGCCGAAGAAAGGCTGGACGAGTCCTCGTGCCGTGCGCGGAGCCAGTGCCCCAGGTCGCTCCGGAGGAGCAGGCCGATGGGCGCCGCGCGGGTCGGCCGCGCCGGACTTGTGTTGGGCGACGGGTCGGGAGCGGATGTTCGTCCCCAGACTACCTGGCCCGAAAGACAGTTCTCGTCCAGCCAGTCACGCCGGTAGCCCGCGATCCGGAGCGGCAGGATTTGCGACTCCCAGGCCGCGGCCGGCGCTTCGAGGCCCTGGAGTTGCGCGATCACTTCGCGCACTCCATGGGGACCGTGGAGGCGGGTCTCCGCCGTCGCGTGCTGCCAGCCGGCGAGGAAACGCACAAAGGCCGTGGCGCTCACCGGGGCCGATTCGCGGCGGAGCCGGGCCAGCGTCAGTCGGTGGATGCGGGCCAGCACCCGCCGGTGGCACCACTCGACCGGCCCCTTCCCGGCCGGAGAGCGCCGAAAGCGGCCCTGGAGTACCAGGCCCTCGGCTTCGAGAAGCGTGAGCGCGGCCTCGATCCCGGCCTCGGGGAGGGCAAGGCGGGCGGCGAGCGCGGCGGCGGATGCGGGCCCGGAACCGTCCATCACTCCCCGCAGGATTGCGGCCACCGCGCTCGCCCGCGTGTGCGGTGGGTCGCCGGCTTCCGGAACCGAATTCCCGGGCGCCGACGATGCGTCCGGCGGTAGGAAGACCTCGGGCCAGGCCGCGCGGGCGAGCGCCAGCCGTTCGGTGGCCACCCAGAACCGGGCGTCTCCCACGGCGAAGGCGGCGGCGCGGCGTCCTCCCGCGAGTTCCTCGAACCACGCCGCCCACTCCGGAGTCTCCCGGACCGCTCCGAGCGTCAGGAGTGCGTCGTGGAGTTCGTCGGCGTCGCGAACCAGTGGAGCGGCTTCCGCCGCCGCCTGCGCGATGGCTTCGGGATCAAGGACGGCCTCGGCATCGAGTTCGGGGGGCAGGGAACCGCGCATCCGGACCGCGCGCGACCGGCGCTCTTCGAGCGGCGCCGGGTCGAGGAAAGCGAATGGGTTGGCGTTCAGGATTTCCGCGGCGAAGGGCGACGGCTCCGGCGTGTCCACCGCCACCGTGCGGATCCGGCCTTTGCGGATGTCTTCGAGGACCGCGAGCAGGCCCCCGACGTCCAGCCCCTCGTGCAGGCAGTCGCGGATCGCCTCGTCCACCAGCGGGTGCCTCGGGATCCGCACCTCGCCCGCGAGGTTTTCGGCGCAGGCGGCCTGGTCGGGGAATACCGCGGCGAGCAGATCGTCGGTGAGCATCCGCTGGATGGGAGGCGGAACCCGCTGGCCGTGGCGCCGGCGCGGCACCTGAAGCGCCCGCGAGGCGGCCCAGCGCCAGCGGGCCCCGAAGAGCGGGACCCCAAGCACCGCCTGGGTGAGCACGTGCTCCAGTGTCTTGGGATGGAGGAACGAGAAGACCGATTCGAGCGGAAAGGAATGAAGGTCGGTCAGCGAAACGACGATGCCGTCGTCGGTGGCGGCCGCCTGGAGTTCCAGATTGAAGGACCGGCAGAATCGCTTCCGGAGCGCCAGGCCCCAGGCCCGATTGATCCGGCTCCCGAAGGGGGCGTGGATGACGAGTTGCATCCCTCCCGAATCGTCGAAGAACCGTTCGGCGACCACCGTTCGCTGGCTCGGCATGGCGCCGAGCGCAGCCCGCCCGGAGGCCAGGTAACGGACGACCTGATCGGTTCCGGCCGCGCCGAGGCGGGACGCGTCCCGGAGCCCGGCCCGCGTCTCCTCCGCCGGGCTCCCATCCATCCGTTCGCGCAGTTCCGAGACGCGGGCGCTCAACTCCGCGGTGCGTCCGGGGGCCTCGCCCCGCCAGAAGGGAATGGTGGGCGCCGCGCCCCCGGCGTCCTCCACTCGCACCTGTCCCTGGGCGATCCGCCGGATCCGCCAGGAAGTGGTGCCGAGCAGGAAGATGTCGCCCTGATAGCTCTCGATCGCGAAGTCCTCGTCGAGCTGGCCCACGACCCGGTCGTCGGGCTCGGCGACCACCTGGTACTGCGCGGTGTCGGGAATCGCCCCCCCGTTCTGGATCGCTGCGAGGCGCGCGTTCCGGCGCGCCCGCACCGTACCGGAGACGGAGTCCCGGTGCAGGTAGGCGCCGCGGCGTCCCCGGGCGGTGGCGACGCCCTCCGAGAGCATGCCGATGACCGCGTCGAAGACCTCCCGGCCGAGGTTCCGGTAGGGATAGGCGCGCCGCACGAAACCGAACAGCTCGTCGAGATCGTGGCGCCGCTCGGGCGCCGCGCCCGCCTCGGCGACGAGCTGCTGCGCGAGGATGTCGATCGGGGCGTCGGGAATGCGGATCCGGTCGAGGTCTCCGGCATCCACGGCGGCCATAAGCGCCGCGCACTCGACGAGTTCGTCGCGGGTGGTGGGGAAAAAGCGCCCCTTCGGGGTCGCGCCGAGCCAGTGGCCTGAACGGCCGACCCGCTGGAGGGCGACCGCGATGGACCGCGGTGAGCCGAGCTGGCAGACCAGGTTGACGGCGCCGATGTCGATTCCGAGTTCGAGCGAGGCGGTGGCGACGATAGCCCGGACGTCGCCGCGCTGGAGGCGCCGTTCGGCCTCCAGCCGGACTTCCTTCGCGAGGCTCCCGTGATGCGCAAGAACGGCGTCTTCGGGGAGTTTCTCCCGGAGAACGTGGGTCAGTCTTTCCGCCATCCGCCGGGTGTTCACGAAGACCAGGGTGGTCTCGTGTTCCTCGATGAGGGTGGCGATCCGGTCCCGGAGGTCCTCCATCACCTCGTGGGTGGCCACCGCGCCGAGTTCGGTGTCCGGAACCTCCACCGCGAGGTCCATTTTCCGCCGGTGGCCGACGGGAATCACCGTCGGGCCCTCCGCCGTGCGCGGACTCAGGAAGCGCGCGATCTCGGAGAGCGGCCGCACGGTAGCCGAGAGCCCGATGCGCTGGAGCGGGCGGCCGGCGAGCCCGTCCAGACGTTCGAGGGAGAGCGCGAGGTGGCTGCCGCGCTTGTCGCGGGCGAGCGCGTGGATTTCGTCCACGATGACGGTGTCCGCGTTCTGCAGGACTTCCCGGCCGCGCGCCGCGGTCAGGAGCAGGTAGAGCGATTCCGGGGTGGTGACCAGGATGTGGGGCGGTTTCCGGGTCATGCGGGCCCGGTCCGCGGCCGGGGTGTCGCCGGTTCGGAGTTCGGCGCGGACCGGCGGCAGCGCGGCGCCCGCCGCCTCTGCTCGCGCGGCGATGCCGGCGAGAGGGAGTTCCAGGTTCCGGCGGATGTCCGCACTCAGCGCCTTGAGCGGCGAGACATAGACCACGCGGGTCTCGTCCGGCAGTGCCCCGCTTCGGGCTTCCCGGGTGAGCCGGTCCAACGCGAAGAGGAACGCCGCAAGCGTCTTCCCGGAACCTGTCGGGGCGGTAATCAGGACGTCCTCGCCCCGGGCGATGGCCGGCCACCCCCGTGCCTGGGGCTCCGTGGGAGCCTCGAACCGCTCCCGGAACCAGCCAGTGACGGCCGGATCGAACTGGGAGAGCGGAGAGGTCACGTTGGCTTGGCCGGCGAAGGAGGGGGGAGGGGGCAATGTAGTGCGGAGAGTGTCTCGCGGAATAATCCGTTTCATGGAACGGAACGGGCGGGGTGGCGTCCCCGAGAGCGGAGGGGGATTACCGTGACCGCTCCCGCCGGGACGGCGCTCATCCGCGACGACCTGCTGGAACGCGACCGGAGCGATCCGCTCGCCCCTTTCCGCGACCGGTTCCGGCTTCCGGAGGGCGTGATCTACCTCGACGGAAACTCGCTCGGCCCGCCGTCGATGAACATCGGGACCCGGATCGGGGCGCTGCTGGCCGATGAATGGGGAAGCGATCTCGTCGCCTCCTGGAACCGTCACGGCTGGTTCCGGTTGCCCGAGCGGGTCGGGACGCGCCTCGCCCCGCTGCTCGGCGCCGGCGGGGACGAGGTGATTGCCACGGACTCGGTGTCCGTGAACCTCTTCAAGCTGCTCGCGGCCCTGTTGCGGAGGCCGGGGCCGGGGCGGGTCGTGCTGGCCGAAGATACCAACTTCCCCACCGACCTCTACATGGCTGAAGGCCTGGTCAGCCTGCTCCGCGAGAGCGGCGCCCGGCTTCGGCTCGTGCCGCCGGCCGATTTCGAGGGGGCGCTCGGGCCCGACGTGTCCGTCGCCACGCTGACCCAGGTGGACTTCCGGACGGGCCGGAAGCACGACCTCCGCCGGCTCACCGCCCTTGCCCGGGAAGCGGGGATTCCCATCGTGTGGGACCTGAGCCACAGCGCGGGCGCCTTTCCCCTGCGCCTGAACGACGACCGCGTCGAGTTTGCGGTCGGGTGCGGCTACAAGTATCTGAACGGCGGTCCCGGGGCGCCCGGATTCCTCTACGTGGCCCGCGAGTTCCAGCAGTCGCTCGACACGCCGCTCTCCGGCTGGATGGGGCACCGGGCGCCTTTCGACTTCGAGACGCGCTACCGGCCGGCGGCCGGGATGCGGCGTTTCCTGACCGGAACTCCGGGGATCCTGTCGATGGTCGCCCTCGAGGAGGGCCTTCGGACGTTCGACGGGGTGGACATGGAAGCGCTACGGGCAAAGAGCGAGGAACTCGGGAACGTCTTTCTCCGCCTCGCCGACGAACGGCTCACCGGATTCGGGGTCGAAGCCGTGAGCCCGCGGGGCGCTCGCGAGCGGGGAAGCCAGGTGTCGCTCCGCCATCCGGACGCCTACCCGGTGATGCAGGCTCTCATCGCCCGGGGCGTGGTGGGGGACTTCCGGGAACCCGATCTCCTCCGCTTCGGGTTCGCTCCGCTCTACGTGCGGTACGCGGACGTCTGGGACGCGGTCGAAACGCTTCGCGATGTCCTGGCATGCGAGGAACACCGAGCCCCGCGCTTCCAGCACCGGGATGCGGTGACGTGAGCGCGGGGAGGCCGTTGCGGTTTCCCGCCCGGTAGCTACTCGAGCGAGTCCAGGACCCGTTCGACGCAGCGCTCCGGCGACTCGGCCCCGGCGTCGAGCCGGAGGTCCGGGGCGTCCGGGGGTTCGTAGGGGCTGTCGATTCCAGTGAAGTTCTTCACTTCGCCCCGCCGGGCCCGGGCATAGAGGCCCTTCGGGTCCCTGGCTTCGCAGGTTGCGAGCGGGGCGTCCACGAAGATCTCCCGGAAGTCAGCGGGTTCGAACCGGCGCCGGGCGTGGTCCCGGTCCGCGCGGAAGGGGCTGATGAACGCCACAATGACGATCAGCCCGGCATCCACCATGAGGCGGGCCACTTCGGCCACCCGCCGGATGTTCTCCACGCGGTCGGCCTCGGTGAAGCCCAGATCGCGGTTCAACCCGTGGCGGACATTGTCCCCGTCGAGCACGTAGGTGTGGCGCCCCTCGGCGGTGAGGCGCTTTTCGAGCAGGTTGGCGATCGTGGACTTGCCGGATCCGGAGAGTCCGGTCAGCCACAGGCAGCGCGCCCGCTGCCCCTTGGCGCGGGCGCGGATCTCCCGCGTCACCTCGAAGTCCTGCCGGCGAAGGTTGGCCGCCCGCATCAGCGGGAAGCGGATCATCCCCGCGCCCACCGTGGTCCCGGTCCGCCGGTCCAGCAGGACGAACCCGCCGAGGGTCCGGTTTTCGTCGTAGGGGGTGAAGGGCAGGGGCCGGTCGGTCGCCAGGTTGACGGAGCCGATGTCGTTCAGCCCGAGGGTGGCTGCCGGCCGCGCGCGGCCGTCCATCACATCCTCCCGATGCTTGATCCGGGTGACGGTGACGCCGGTTTCCCGGGTGTGGAGCTTGAGCAGGTAGGGGCGGCCGACGACCAGCGGCGCGTCACCCATCCAGAGCAGTCGGGCCTGGAATTGGTCCGCTACCTTGACCGGATCGTCCGCCGCCGCGATGACATCGCCCCGGCTGACGTCCCGCTCTTCCTTCAGGACGAGCGTGATCGAGTCGCCCCGTTGCGCTCGCTGTCGCTCGCCCTGCCAGACGACGATCCGCTCCACTTCGGTCTCGGCGCCCGACGGAAAGACCCGGACCCGGTCACCCGGCGCGACCGCGCCCGCCGCGATACGGCCGCAGTACCCCCGAAAGTCCGAATTCGGACGGTTCACGTACTGGACCGGCATCCGGAACGGCTGGCCCTCGGCGGGCGGTGCGATCTCCACGGTTTCCAGGTGATCAAGCAGCGTGGGCCCGGAGTACCAGGCGGTCTGCCCGTCCCGATTCGTCACGTTGTCGCCGTGAAGCGCCGAGATCGGGATCGCCTGCGTCTTGGTGATCCCGGTTTCCCTGGCCACCGCCCGGTAGGCGGCGGCGATGGCATCGAAGCGAGCCTGGTCCCAGCCGACGCGGTCCATCTTGTTGACGGCGAGGACCACGTGCCGGATCCCGAGCATTCCGGCGATCCGGCTGTGCCGGGCGGTCTGGGGTATCACGCCCTTGTCCGCATCCACGAGGACGACGGCCAGACCGGCGGTCGAGGCTCCCGTCGCCATGTTGCGGGTGTACTGCTCGTGGCCCGGCGCGTCGGCCACGAAGAACTGCCGGCGCGGTGTTTCGAACCGGCGGTAGGCCACGTCGATGGTGATGCCCTGCTCGCGTTCGGCTTGTAGCCCATCCATGAGGAGCGCCAGGTCCGCATCGTCGCCCTGGGTGCCGTAGCGGCGCGAAGCCTGCTCCACCGCCTGGAACTGGTCCTCGAAGACCGCCCGGCATTCGTGGAGCAGCCGGCCGATGAGGGTGCTCTTGCCGTCGTCCACGCTGCCGCAGAGGACGAGCCGGAGGGGAGGGAGCATCAGAAATACCCCTCGCGCTTCTTCCGCTCCATGGAGGCCTCGCCGTCGTGATCGATCAGCCTGCCGTGGCGCTCGGACCGGTCCGCGCCGATCGTCTCGGCCAGAATGGCCTCCACGGTGTCCGCGTCGCTCTCGACCGCCGCGCTCAGCGGATAACAGCCGAGTGTCCGGAAGCGGACGCGCCGCACCACCGGCGTTTCGCCGGGCCGGAGGCGCATCCGGCCGTCGTCCACCAGGATGAGTCCGCCGTCACGTTCGACGACCGGGCGTTCCTTCGCGAAATAGAGCGGGACGACGGGGATTTCCTCCGCGGCGATGTAGCGCCAGACGTCGCCCTCGGTCCAGTTGGAGAGCGGCGAGACCCGAAGCGACTCGCCCGGCCGGACCCGGGTGTTGTAGAGGTTCCAGATCTCGGGGCGTTGCGTCCGCGGTTCCCACTGGTGGGCCCGGTTCCGCAGCGAGAAGACGCGCTCCTTGGCCCGTGACCGTTCCTCGTCGCGCCGGGCGCCCCCGAAGACGACGTCGTAACGGCCCGCATCGAGCGCCTGGCGCAGCGCCTGTGTCTTCATCACGTCGGTGTAGTGCGCGGACCCGTGGTCGAAGAGGTTGACGCCCGCTCGAAGCCCCTCCTTGTTGGTGTGGACCCGCAGGTCCAACCCGAGTTCCGCGGCCGTCCGGTCCCGGAAGGCGATCATCTCCCGGAACTTCCAGGTCGTGTCGATATGGAGTAGGGGGACGGGGACCGGCGCCGGCCAGAAGGCCTTCCGGGCGAGGTGGAGCAGGACCGACGAGTCCTTGCCGATCGAATACAGCATCACCGGCCGCTCCGCGGTTGCCACGCCCTCGCGGAGGATCTCGATCGCCTCGGATTCGAGGGTTCCGAGGATCGGGCCGTACGCCGGCCGGGTCGCGTCCGCCGTCACCATGCGGCCCGTTTACGTGGGGCTCGTCAGCACTCTGGGCCGCAGTGGGCGGCCATGAGCCGGGTGAGGATTCCCAGGTAGTCGTCCCAGGGCGTGGCGACTTCCGGCACCGTCTTGTGGGCGACGACCATGTCGAGCGACGGGATGACCGTGATGAACTGGCCCCAGGCTCCGCGTCCGGTGTAGGCGCCGCGAAACGCTTCCGGGACCGCCGGGCCGTCCCACACCCACCACATGTACCCGTAGCCGAACTCGCCGCCGCGGCGGCTCTCCGGATTCATCTCCTCCGATGGGGTGACCACGCTGGAAATCCGCTCGGCCCATCCCGGCGGAAGCACGCGCTCCTCCCTCCAGACGCCATCCCGCAGCATCAGGTAGCCGATCCGGGCCATGTCGCGGGTCGAGAGGTTCATGTGGTAGGCGAGGTTGTGCGAGCGCGTCGCGTCTCCCGACTTGCGGTGGATCCACCGGTGCCAGTCCTCGAATCCGAGGGGAGCCGCGAGGTCGGTCCCGAGCGCATCGTAGATATTGCGCTCCGTGAGCCTCTCGAAGACCGCACCCGCCGCGTTGAAGTCCCAGTTGCTGTACAGGTAGTAGGTACCGGGCTCCTGCGAGCCGCGGGGCGGGGCGTCCGCGAGGTTGTCCCCCGCGTTCGACGCCGGGTGATAGACCCCGGAGCGTGCGGTGACGAGGTCCAGCACCCGGGCCCGCTTCTCGATCGGGAGGAGGCCCTGGACATCGTCCATGCCCAGGTCTTCGAGCGTGCGTTCGAGATCGATCGTCCCGTCCTCCACATAGCGGCCGTACAGCATGGCGAGGATGCTCTTCCGGACCGAGGCGAGATAGCTGAGCGAATCCACGGGTCCGTGTTCGAAGAGGACGCGGCCCCCGACCACGGCCATCACGGCGGTCGTGTTGATCCCGTCCACGTAGGGGTGGATCGCGTCCAGCGCCTCGGCCGAGAACCCGGCGGAGACGGGATCCGCGATCCGCTCCCATGACGCGCCCGGATAGACGGCCTCCGGCGCTGTCTCGACGGCCGGTTGCGAGCAGCCGAACGCCGCGGCGAGGACGAAGAGCAACGCCGGCAGGCACGCAATCCGCACCCCCGCGACGGGTCCTGTCGCGGTTTTCCGTTTCATCATGATCACCTCTCCGGCGATTCCCGGGGACGAACTCCGGCCAGGAGATACGACTCCCCGCATCGCCGCAAGCCTTCGATACTAACGACCGGGATTCCGAACGGGCCCGTGGCGGCCCGGCATCCGCCGGCCGTCTCCCGTAAACTCGCCCGGTGGCGCCGCGGATTGCGGCGCCCTGTCAAGCGGAGGTGTCCCAATGCGGATCCACGGAATGAAGACCTGGCGTTTCGGCGGAATGCTCGCGGCTGTCCTGCTCGTCTCGGCGGCGGCGTTCGCCCAGGACGGGATGCGGCCGCTCGAACTCGCCGACTACCTCTCCTGGGAGGCGGTCCGGAGCCCGCAGATCTCGCCCGACGGGAAGAGCGTGGTGTACGAGCGGCGCTTCGTGGACGCGATGAAGGACCGCTGGAAGACCGAGCTCTGGCAGATCGGGGCCGACGGTTCCCGGAACCGGTTCGTCACCGAGGGCGGCGGCCCGCGCTGGTCGCCGGACGGCACCCGGATCGCCTTCCTGCGCGACGGGCAGATCTTCGTCCGCTGGATGGACGCCGAGGGCGCGGAGAGCCAGATCACCCGGCTCGACAGCCCTCCCTCACAAATCGTCTGGGCGCCCGACAGCGGGTCCCTCGCGTTCCGGGCGGTCGTGGACCCCGGCCCCGACCCGGCGTGGGCAATCGACCTTCCGAAGGCTCCCGAGGGGGCCGAGTGGACGAAACCGCCCCGAATCGTCACCCGGCTCAACTACCGGCGTGACGGGCAGGGCTACTTCCCGGCCGGTTTCCGGCACATCTTTGTGGTGAGCGCCGACGGCGGCACCCCGCGCCAGCTCACGAACGGGGACTTCCACCACGACGGACCCCGCTTCCTCGGCGACGGCGCGGAGATCGTTTTCACCTCGCTGCGGACGGCGGACGCCGAACACGCCTGGCGGGAGTCCGAGATCTACAGCGTCGACGTGGCGACCGGCCGGATCACCGCGCTCACGGGCCGGACGGGTCCGGATTCAGGACCGGTGCCGTCGCCGGACGGCAGCACGATCGCCTACACCGGGATGGACCACACGACGGACACCTACCGGGAAGAAGGGCTCTACGTCATGGATGCGGACGGGGAAAACCCGCGGGTCATTGCCACCGAGATGGGCCGCCGTCCGGGCATCGTGGGATGGGCGTCCGACGGAAGCGGCGTCTACTTCAACGCCCAGCTCCGCGGAACGAACAACCTCTACCTGGCGCCACTCGATGGAGAGGTGCGGCCGGTGAGTTCCGGGAACCACATGCTCTCGGTCTCCACGGTGGGCGGAGACGGTACGGCGGTGGGGGTCGTTACCTCGTACCACACACCCGGCAACCTGGTCGCGTTCCCGGTGGACTCCCCCGACGAGATGACCACCCTGCACGTCACGAACGCTTCCGTGCTGGCCGAAGTCACCCTCGGGGAGATCGAGGAGATTTGGTACAAGTCCCCGGACGACCTCGACATCCAGGGCTGGATCCTGAAGCCGCCGGACTTCGACCCGTCCCGCAAGTACCCGCTGATCCTGAGGATCCACGGCGGACCGCACGCCATGTACAACAGCGGGTTCGACTTCAAGAACCAGGACCACGCCGCGAACGGCTACGTGGTGCTCTACACGAATCCGCGGGGCAGCAGCGGTTACGGCAGCTCGTTCGGCAACGAGATCAAGAACGCCTATCCGGGCAAGGACCTCGATGACCTCATGGCCGGCGTCGATGAAGTCATCTCCCGCGGCTACATCGACGACCGCAACCTGTTCGTGTACGGCGGCAGCGGCGGAGGGGTGCTCACCTCCTGGATCGTGGGGAACACGGACCGGTTCACCGCCGCGGTTTCGAAGGCGCCGGTCACGAACTGGTTCAGCTTCGTCGGGACCACCGACGGGTCAAGCTGGTACCGCAACTTCGCCAAGATGCCCTGGGACGATCCCGAGGAGCATCTCCGGCGCTCGACGCTTATGTACGTCGGCAACGTCACCACCCCGACCATGCTGATGACCGGCGAGAAGGACCTCCGCACCCCGATGGAGCAGACCGAGCAGTACTACCGGGCGCTCAAGATGCGGAAGATCCCGACGGCAATGGTGCGGCTGACCGATAGCTGGCACAGCCGCAGCCTCCCGCCGACGAACTTCATGCGGGTGCAACTCCTGCTGCGCAACTGGTTCGAGCGCTTCGCGGTCGGAGACGAGATGACCACCGACGCCCAGCCGCACTAGGGGGGACCGCCGGCCTCCGGATCGCGCCCGCGAAGGTCGGCGTTCCGGGCCGCTACGTCCCTGGCCCCTCCCTACTTCCCGAACAACCCGCAGGCGAAGAGCCCGGGGGTCTTGAAGGGCAGGGGCCCGAGTTCCGTCGCGTAACGGTCCGCCAGCTCCATCATGGTGACGCCCTCGATTGTGTGGAGACCCGCTTCTTCGAGCAATGCGCTCATTCCCGCGAGGCTGTACTCGCTCTTCATCGGCTCGCCGCGTTTTGCTACGTAGGCCTCGAGCCGGGCGCGCATCTTCCGGTGTTCGGGCCAGGAGGAAGCCTCGTCGAACATGTAGTCGAGGACGAGGCGCGAGCCGGGCGCGACCGCCTTCGCGATCGAGCGTGCTGACTCGGCGAGCGTTTCCGGCGTCAGGTAGTAGGTGACCCCCAGGAAGGAGAGGATCGCGGGGCTTTCCGGATCGAACGCCGAGTTTGCCAGGGCTTCGCCAACGGAGACGTGTTCCAGGTCGGCTGGGACGAAGTGGAGTCCCGCGGGCAGCGGGATGCCCGCGCTCCGGATTCGTTCCCGTTTCATTTCCTGCATCGCGGGCCGGTCGATCTCGAACACCGCGAGCGGGGGGATGAGGTCGCTCCGGTGCAGCCCGAAGGAATCGAGCCCGGCGCCCACGATCACGTATTGGCGGATTCCGTCCCGGAAGGCGGCGTCGACCGCCTGTTCCGCGTAGCGGGCCCGGATCAGAAGCCCCAGCATGACCGGCTTCAGGCCGCCCAGGAACCAGTTCGCCAATAGCGTGGTGGCGGGCCGGAAGCGGAGGATCCGCTGCAGCAAGGGGCTCGTAAGCGACGACGCGCAGGGGTCTTCGATCAGCCGGACGCGGTCGCGCTGGTGCCAGGCGCGGAGGGCGGCGGCGAGGTCCGCCGTCGAGGTGAGCCTGGCTCGGGTGCTACCCACGTTTTCCCCACGCAGAATTGTTCCACGAACCGATCACTCCCCAGCGTTCGCCGTTGCCTCCCCACGCCGGGAGCCTCACAATCTCCGGAATGAAGCGCAATTCATCGTTCCTCCGGCCGCTGCCCGTCACGCTGTTCCTGGTGGGCGCCTTGGCCGCCACCGCCGCCGCCCAGACTCAAAAACCCGTGCTCCACGGGAAGCACTGGATGGCGATTACCGGCAAGCCGCTCGGCGCGACCGCCGGGGCCATGATCTTCGGCCAGGGAGGGAATGCCGTGGACGCCGCCTGCGCCATGTTGGGCGCCACCGCGACGATGTTCGACGCCCTGAGCTGGGGCGGCGAGACCCAGGCGCTGATCTGGCACCCCGAGCAGAAGAAGGTGATCGGCATCAACGCCCTCGGCGTCGCGCCCAGCGGCGCCACGCCGGAGTACTTCCGGGGACAGGGGATGGATTACCCGCCCGCGGTCGGCCCGCTCGCCGCGGTCACCCCGGGAACCCCCGGTGGGCTGCTGACGATGCTGGCCGAGTACGGGACCATGTCGCTCGCCCAGGTGCTCGCGCCCGCGATCCAGATGGCGGACGGCTATCCCATCGAGGCGTCCACCGCCCGCGCCATCCAGCGCGGCGCCGACCGGATTGCCGAGTGGCCGTATTCGCGGCGGACGCTGCTGCCCCACCGGGACGCGCGCTCGGCGTCCTCCGGCCCTCAGGACGAGACGGGGAACTACTGGGACCGGGAGGACTCCTCGACCCGTGACTTCGACGCCGGCGGCCCGCTGCCCGGCGAGAACTTCCGCCAGCCCGAGCTGGCCGCGACGCTCCGCAAGCTGGTGGACGCCGAGGCGGAGGCGCTGGCCGGCGGCCAGAGCCGGAAGGAGGCGATCTATGCCGCCTACGACCGCTTCTACAAGGGCGACATCGCGGAGGAGTTCGCCCGCGGCGCCCAGGAGCAGGGCGGACTCATCACGACCGACGACCTCGCGAACTGGAAGGTCCACATCGAGGAGCCGGTCTCCACGAACTACAAGGGCATCGAGGTCTACAAGCTGACCCACTGGGTGCAGGGCCCGGTGCTGCTCCAGGCGCTCAACATCCTCGAGCCCTTCGACCTGAAGGGGATGGGCTACAACAGCTCGCGCTACATCCACACCCTGTACCAGGCGATCAGCCTGTCGTTTGCCGACCGTGACTTCTACTACGGCGATCCCTACTTCCCGCCCGAGGAGCCGATCCGGGGGCTGCTGTCGAAGGACTACGCCCGCCAGCGGGGGGCGCTGATCCGGGAGGACCGGAACGATCCGGCGATCGGCCCGGGCGATCCCTATCCGTTCCAGGGCGGGGAGAACCCGTTCGCCGAATACCTCCACCGGTTCGGCGGGACGTCCGGCACGCCCACCACCGAGGACGAGCGGCAGCAGTTCCTCGACGGTTTCCTCGCCGGGACGACCTCGATCCAGGCGGCGGACGCCTCCGGCTGGGTGGTCTCGGTGACCCCGAGCGGCGGCTGGCTGCCGGCGGTGCTCGCCGGCGAGACCGGGATCGGGCTCAGCCAGCGGATGCAGAGCTTCGTGCTCGACCCGGCGATGAACCCCTACAACGTGCTGGAGCCGGGCAAGCGGCCGCGCGCCACCCTGACCCCGAGCCTCGCGCTCAAGGACGGGGAGCCGTTCCTGTCGTTCGCGGTGCAGGGCGGGGACGGCCAGGACCAGAACCTCCTGCAGTTCTTCCTGAACGTGGTCGAGTTCGGGATGAACGTGCAGGAGGCCGCCGAGGCCGCCAACTTCAACAGCTACCAGCCCCGGAGCTCCTTCGGCGCCCACGAGTCGGAGCCGGGGTCCATGCTGCTGAACAGCAAGGTCCCCGAGTGGATCCGCGACGAGCTGACCGGGATGGGGTATTCGCTCCGGTTCGCGCCGCGCACCTCGGGGCCCATCAACGCCATCTGGTTCGACCGCGAGCACGGCACCTTCTGGGGCGGCTCGAGCCAGCACGGCGAGGACTACGGGGTGGCCTGGTAATGACCGACCGAACCTTTCTCCGTTTCGCGGCGCTCGCCGCCGCTCTCCTGATCGTTCCGGCGGCAGCGTTCGCACAGGCCGAAGCGGAGAGCCCGAAGGCCGCTTCGCTCACCGTCTCGCCGGAGGAGATCACCCTGACCGCCGGCGACACCGCCCAGATCGAGACGACGGTGCTGGATGCGGACGGCAACGAGATGGAGGCCGAACTCCTCTATCTGCCGCTCTACGGCCAGTTCTGGAACCTCGAGATGCGCACCTGGGGCTTCAACATCTTCAAGGTGTCGCGGGAGGGCGAGGTCTCGACCCGGCGTCCCGGCGAGTACGCGGTGATGGTCCGGGTGGTGGGCTCCGGCCCCGACCCCTCGGCGCGGGACTCGGATGCCGAGGGGTATGTCGAGCAGCGGATCCCGCTCACCATCCTGCCGCGGCCGGTGGTGTCGCTCAACGTGACGGCGGAGGGGCCGCTTTACGCGGGCACCGAGGTAACGGTGCGCGCCGAGCCGCTGGATGACGCCGGGACGGTTGTCGAGGGCCTCGATGTCGGTTGGATGTCGTCCGATGACGCCGTCGCGATGCCGGTCGCGCGTCCACCCACGATCGAACGGACCCGCACCCGTGGGGTGCTGGCGCTCGGCGCCGCGGGGCCGGTGACGATCACCGCGACGGCCGGGGCAGCGACGGCGGAAATGTCGCTCGAAGTCGCGCCGAATCCGGTGGCGAAGATGGTGTTGACGGCGGACCGGAGCACGGCGCGGACCGGTGACGTGACACATGTTGACGTGGCCATGACAGATTCCGGGGGGAGCGCGGTGGAAGGCGTGCCGGTGGGGTTCAGCGTCTCGGCGATCACCGACGCGATGGGGATGGGCGGGCCCTCGTCCGGCCTGATCACCCAGGACGGCCGGTTCGTGGCGGATCTTCCCGGTGTCTATACGGTCGTGACCCGGACCGGGCAGGTATCGGCGTCCACCGTGATCCGGGTCGCCGAGCGCGGTGTCCGGCGACCGATCGAACTCGTCGGGCACGGCCGGGTGAAGGACCGGGCCACCTCGGATCTGTGGGTCTGGGAGGCGCCGAACGGGCGCGACTACGCGATGACCGGGACGCACAGCGCTGCCGGGCACGCCTACATCTGGGACGTGACCGATCCCGAGAACCTCGAGATCGTGGACGTGGTGCACGTGGACGCCCGGACCGTGAACGACGTGAAGATCTCGGAGGACGGCGCGACGGCGGTGATCTCCCGGGAGGGGGCGTCGAACCGGCGGAACGGGTTGGTGCTGCTTGACGTGTCCGATCCGGGGACGGGGGTCACGAAGCTCGCGGAGTACGACGACCAGCTCACCGGCGGCGTCCACAACACCTTCATTCACGCGGGACACGTGTACGCGCTCTCCGGCGGCCGCCGCTTCGACATCATCAACATCGAAGACCCGTCCGTGCCCCATCGGGTGGGCAGCTTCGCCCTCGACAACCCGGCGCGCTCCATCCATGACGTCTGGGTGGTGGACGGGATCGCCTATTCGGCCAACTGGAGCGACGGGGTCGCGGTCATCGACGTCGGCGGCGCCGACAAGGGCGGCACTCCGCAGGATCCCAAACTGGTGGGGCAGTTCCCGTTCCCGACGGGCTGGAATCACGCCGTCTACCCCTACCGGAGCGTCTCGACCGGCAAGTTCTACATCTTCGCCGGTGACGAGGCGGCGCGCACCGGCCGCTACAGCCCGCTCGCCGAGATCGGCACCGGGACCCCTGGATACGACGACGAGCCCACCCGCTGGCGCGGCTGGATCCACATCCTGGAATGGGACGAGAACTTCGAGGCGCCGCCGCGCCTGGTCGGCCGCTACGAGGTTCCCGAGGCGGGAAGCCACAACATCTGGATCGAGGACGACGTGATGTACGTCGCCTTCTACAACGGCGGCCTGCGGGTGGTGGACGTTTCGGGTGAACTGCTCGGCAACCTCTACCGGCAGGGCCGGGAGATCGCCCGTTTCCTCCCCCTCGACCCCGAGGGCTTCCTGCCGAACGCGCCGCAGGTCTGGGGCGCCCAGCCCCACAAGGGGATCATCTACTTCTCGGATCGCAACTCCGGGCTCTGGGCGGTCCGCCTCGGCGACCTGCCGGAGGAAACCACCACGGACGCACAGCAGTAGGTTGAAAGCGCCGGCCCCACCGGGAAGACGGGCCCGGAGGCCGGCGCTCCAGGCGTTGGTCGCGTCCCCGGCGGGCTGGCGGGTCGCTGGGGCCGGGTGTGTGTCAGCCGCTCTCTTGGGGCGACCAGTCGTCCGCCTGAAGGTCGTCAATGCGGGAGAAGTGCCGGACGTTCAAGGTGGCGAGGCGGGCGGAGAGACCGACGGCGACGGACGCGATGGCCAGATCCATGTCTTCGATGGGCGTTCCTCGTGCCTGGAGCACGGCCTTCCAGTGGCCGAAAGCCAGGGTTGCCGGTTCCGTCCAGTCCGTCCAGCGCAGGACGGCGCGAAGGCGGCGGAACTCGCTCTCGAGAAGCTGCCTTCGGCGCGAACCGGCCTCGAGGCGTGACAGACCGAATCGGATTTCCGCTGCAACCGGGGTACAGAGGTAAGTGTCGGACGGGTCCTCATCGCGCAAGCGCTGCAGGGCGCCCGAATCACCGTGCATGACGGCCGAGACGGCGCTCGTATCCAGAACCAGCATCAGAATGGGGGGTTGCTCCGGCTTCGGCGGGCTGCTCGGATAGCCCGGTTGAAGTCTTCGCGACCGTCCTGAAGCAGTTTGCGATCTTCGGCGGTCAGGTGATCGTTCGAGAAGAAGTCCTCCGGCCACTGTGTCCGCTCCTCGACAGTACGCCGGCAGGACTCGACGATGACGCGGTTTCTGCTCATGCCGCGCTCGCCGGCGATACGGTCCAGGCTGGCAAGAAGTGGCGCGGGGAAATGGACGCTGGTGTTGGGCATGGCTGGTTCTAATCAAACATGTTATACCAGATAGTCGACCGACACCGCGGCAGCCTGCCTGGAGGTCCGGCGGTCCCGGGGCTCCGGCTATTCCGGAAAATCGAACACCGCCGCCTGGCGGCGGAGTTGCAGCACCAGCGCGTCCGGGTCCACGACGACCCGTTCCGGATCGAAGCCGGCGGTGATCTCGAAGCCCGCTGATCCGCCAGCGTCGAGTGTGCCCACCGCGCGGGCGTCCCGATAGTCCCGATGCACGACCGTCCGGGTCGCGTCATCGCCCTCGTCGGACCAGCGCTCGTTCGCGGTGGCGGCGACTTCGACGGTCATCCGCCCGCTCCCCGCGTTCTCGAGCGTGCCCCGGACGAGCCAACCGCTCCCGGTCCGCTCCTTCTTCACCTCCGCGAGCCGGTATTCCGGCACCACCACCTCGTGGAACCACTGCGCGGTGAAGGCGTCGAATGCCTCGGCATCCGGGGCGAAATCCCGCAGCACGGCCAGCATGTCCTGGATCACCGGGAAGTCCGAACCCGATTGGTACGCGTCGATGAAGGCGCGCAACCCCGCCAGGAGGTGCTCCCGGCCCATCTCCTGCTGGAGCATCCACATCACCCAGCCGCCCTTGTTGTAGATGGCCGGCCCGTCCCCCGGCCGTGAACCGTCGATCCTGACCAGTGGGCGCTCGCTGTCCACGAAACGGCCGTCGCCGTAGAGGTCCTCGATCCGCTTGGCGAACTCGATGCGGTGGCGGTCCCCGTGCACTTCCTGGTGGAGCAGGATCGTCGCGTAGTGGGACATGCCCTCGGACAGCATGTTGCCGCCGGGGCCCCGGCCCGGGGTCAGGATGTTGCCCCACCACTGGTGCGCCGCTTCGTGCGCCACGATGGCGAAGGCGGCGTGGGCGCGGGGATCGCTCTTCGTGAGGAACCCGATCCCCTCGCTGAAGGTGATGTTGGTGGGGAAACCCTGGGCGTAGCTGGCGTACGCCGGGAACTCGGAGAGCTTCAGGAGTTCCCAGGGGAAGGGGTAGAACCAGTCCGAGTAGTGCTCCCGGGCGGCGTCCAGCGCGGCGGACATCTCTTCGACGTTGTAGTCGTGTTCCGGGTGGTAGTAGATGGCGGTCCCGCGACCCTCCTCGACCGCGTAGCGGCCGGCGACGATGTTGAAGAGCCGGACCGGCTGGTCGGACTCCCACACCACGGTGCGCCGCCCGTCCCGGACCTCGTCGCTCGTGAGCCGCCCGACGCTGTTCGCCGTGTATTCCTCCGGCACCGTGATCCGGATCCTGGTGGTCAGGGGCTTCCCACCCCAGCCGAGCGCCGGTTCCGTTTCGCCTTCGTAGAAATCGTCGGAATATTCCCGTGCGTCGTAGCGGTTGTCCTTGTCCACGCCGATTCCCGGCAGATACCCGGGAACCGGAGCAAAGGTCGGCCCGAAGGCGGTCAGGACGACCCCCGAGTCCAGGATGAACTGGTTCCGGGGCCCGGCCCTGGTGCCCAGGCCACGGGGATACTCCAGTTCGTAGCGGAAGCCCACGGTGAGCGAATCCCCGGGCGCCAGAGGTGCTTCCGGAGTGATGACAAAAAGCCCCGAGCGATCCTCGGGTTCGGCGGGCTCGCCGTCGAGGGTCCACTCGATGGGGGCCCACGGCCCCGCGGTGATCGGAAGCTGGGGGTACGCGCGGTCCCGGTGATTCACAAACGTGTAGGCGCCGGACACCGAGGCGGAACGCTCCCGTGGCTCAAGGTCCACGTCCAGGTCCACACGGGAAACCGACGGCATCCTGAAGTCCGTCCAGGTCGCCACGTTGCGCCGCCAGTAGTTCTTGGCCGCTTCCTCGGCGTCCGGGCCCTGGTCACCGGCCCGTCCCCAGAAGAACAGCAGCGATCCGAGGAACACGGGGGGCAGCAGGAAGGGAACAAGGCGGAGCCCGCTCCGCGAAAGAGCTCGCGGCTGTAGGCGGTGAAGGATCCGGACAGCGTCGAACTCCTGCCGCCCCAGCCACCGCATCGCCAGGACCAGGAGAAGCGGGACGAGACTCAGGTAGAAGAGGCGGTTCAGGAGGAGGGCGTCGCCGTGGAGCGAGAAGGCGCCCATGTCGCTCCAGAGGCTCACCGAGTTCCAGGCGATCCAGTTGGTAACCCACGGGAGCGGGTCGCCCACGTTCATGCCGTACACCGTGTAGATGAGGACCGCCAGCCCGAGTCCGTACACCGTGTAGCGGTTGCGGAAGAGGGCGAAGGCCGCGGTTACGAATGCCGTCCAGAAGATGAACGTCGGTGCCATCACGCCGCCCCAGGCCGCGAGGAAGGGCCACAGGTCGAAGCCGACAGGATCGCCGAGGAGCTGTCGCACCACGATGATCGCCCACGACGCAATCAGGGCGGCGGCGAGCACCACTCCCGCCACCACGACGGTGCCGGCCGTCTTGCCGAAGAGCATGGCACCGGTCCCGGCGGGCGTCGTCCGATAGATCTCGGCGAATCGCTGGGCGCGCTCCTTCATCAATGACTCGACGGTGTAGAAGAGCAGCAGGACGCAAACGAGCAGGCTGAGGGTGTTGAACTGGCGCGCCGCCATCGCTCCCGACGTCAGCAGCAGCGGCGCGTCGAAGGGTCCGAGGGCGAAGAGACTCTGGCTGACGGATTGCCAGAGGATCAGCGGGACGAACAGGTACATCCCGGGCCTCACGAGCAACTCGAGAACTTCGGTCCGGCCGATCGCGGTTGCCGCTGCCAGGAATCCGGGGGGCTCGGTCCGCATGCCCAACTCGCCCAGCGTGCCCGCTGCCGGTGGCTGGATCGCTTCGGCGTCCTCCGGCGCCCGCTTCCGCCCGCTCCGGCGGAAGCCGATCACCACGGCATCGGTGTCACCCCGGAGGAGCCTCCGCGCAGTGTTCCGGGCCGCGGCCTCGACGGCCAGAAGTCCAACGCCCGCCACGGCGATGCGGCTGAGCAGGAATCCGGCGTCCGCCGGCAGGGGCGCAGTGTTGTAGAAGTCCATTCCCTGATCGAGCTTCAAGAAGGTCTCGTTCAGCCAGCGAAATCCCGACGGATCGACGAGCATGAGCGCGCGGTTGACCGCCGGGTCGAGCCAGCTCGGAGACCACGAGACGAGGAATCCCAAAATGACCAGCACCACCGTGACCGGAAAGGCAAAGACCACGATGGGCCGGCGGGTCCAGGCGCCGAGAAGGAACGGCACGCCCGCGAAGAACATGATCTGGGGAAGCCCGAGGAGCAGGGCGGGGTAGAGGTAGTTGCCCGGAACGAACGGCCCGATGTGCCGAACATCCTCGCCGGTCGCCAGAACGTGGTTGAAGCCCGCTGACATGGCCAGGAACAGGCCCCAGATGACCAGGAAGGCGAGGGCCGCGCCGGCGAAGCTGCCCCACGCATACTCCCGGGGGGTCAGCCGGGTGGAATGGAGGATCTCGCCAATCTGGAACTCGCTGTCCCGGATCAGGACGAGGCCGGCGGCGATGGCCAGAAACCAGGCGCCCATCCCCGTAATCAGGATCGACTGGAACATGGTCTGGGCGAAGACGGAGGTGATGTGCGACCGCTCGCCTCCGGCGGTCGCGTCGCCGCTCGAGATGGTCACCGCCCCCTCCGAGAACCCCCAGGCCGCAAGCGCCAGAACCCCGAAGAGGAACCAGTAGGACGGCCGCCGGAGCGCCGACGAGAGTTCCCGGCGGGTGACGGCGGCGAACCGGGCGAACGAGGTCACGAACCGGTGTGCTCCGCGGCCTCCGGTGTCGCGCCGTTCCCGGATCTCCTGTTCCGGGTAAGGAGCAGGTAGGCGTCTTCGAGACTCGGGGCGACCGGCTCGAAGCCGTCGGGAGGCAGTCCGTTCGGGACGTGCACGCGGACCCGGTTCCGACCCTCGATCAGAACGGCCTGAGTGATCTCGAAGCGGTCCGTGAGGTCGGCCATCCGGTCCTTCTCGACCGCGCCTTCGAAAATCGCGCCTTCGAGCCGAGCCCGCGCCTCCCCGGGAGTGGTGTCGGCCACGATCCGTCCGCCGGTCAGCACCGCCACTCTCGGACACAGGACGGAGATGTCTTCCACGATGTGCGTGGAGAGCAGCACCAGGCGATCTTCGGCGAGTTCGGCGAGGAGTCGGTAGAACCGCATCCGCTCCTCGGGATCGAGTCCGGCGGTGGGCTCGTCCACGACGACAATCCGGGGGTTCCCCGCCAGCGCCTGCGCGATTCCGAGGCGCTGTCTCATGCCGCCCGACCAGGTCCCGACCTTGCGCTTCGCCGCTTCCCGCAGGTTCACCCGCTCGAGGAGTTCCGCGGCAAGCCGCTTCACACCCCGCGGCGCCTTGACGCCCTTCAGCACGAGGAGGAAATGGAGCATCGCCGCCCCGGTCAGGTGGGGATAGAAGCCAAAATGCTGGGGGAGGTAGCCGAGCTGACGGCGGATTCGCCGAGGGTCTACGCTCACGTCCTCGCCGTTGAGGAAAACGGCGCCGGACGTGGGCTCCAGGAGGCCGGCGACGATGCGCATCAGGGTGGTCTTACCGGCGCCGTTTGGCCCGAGGAGCCCCAGCATTCCGCGGGACGCTTCGAGCGAGACGCCCTGAAGTGCGGCGACCGGGCCCGGATAGACCTTGACGAGGTTGCTGATTTCGAGCATCGTGCCGCTCCGTTCAGGGTTCTTCTAACAGCCGGTGGTGGAACTGGCGTGAGCACCGAGACGCCCGCTGGGCCTCGCTGACAAGGCGCGCGAGGGAGGAATACCCGGTGTATTTCGACCGAAGCGCAACGATGAGTGAGCCGAAGGCGAGGGGTTCAGCGGGGATTCAGCGGGCGTCGAATGCCGCGTGAGTTTCACCACAGGCTGTTAACCGTTCCAACGCTGTTCCGTTCCCGCCGGTTCGCTGCTCCGCGCGGAACATGATTCGACCGGGTGCCTGAAACAGCCGGGTTGTGGACCCTCTGTTTCGCACGGCGCGTCGTCGTGCGCGGCACTCATTTCGGTAGGACGCAGAATCATCGTTGCCGGTTTCGCGCTCCCGCGCGATGCCGGCCGGAGGCCGGCGGTCCAAGCCGTCTCCGCCTCCACCATAGGCCGGCGGTTCCGCTACAGCTCGGCGTGTTGCGCGGCGGCGCCGGGGCCGAGGAAGGCCTCCACGTACTTGGCGCCGGTGCCGGTGTTGAAGAGCACCACGGTGTCGTCCTCCGTCACCTCGCCCGACTCGCGGAGCCGGCGGAGCGCGCTCAGGCAGGCGCCGCCCTCGGGAGCGGCGAAGATGCCTTCGGCGGCGCCGATCCGCCGGGCGTCGCGCATGAGTTCCTCGTCGCTGACCGCGATCGCCGAGCCTCCGCTCTCCCGGACCGCGGCGAGGATCAGGAAGTCCCCGAGCGCCTTGGGGACCCGGAGCCCGGAGGCCACGGTGTGCGCGTCCTGCCACATTTCCGAGGCTTCCGCGCCTTCCTCGAAGGCCTTCGGGATGGGAGCGCAGCCCTCGGACTGCACCGAGATCATCCGCGGCCGCTCGGAGCCAATCCAGCCGAGCTGCTCCATCTCGTCGAACGCCTTCCACATGCCGATGAGGCCGGTGCCGCCGCCGGTCGGGTAGAGGATGACGTCGGGCAGGCGTCCGAGCTGCTCGAAGACCTCGTAACCCATCGTTTTCTTGCCCTCGATGCGGTACGGCTCCTTCAGGGTGGCCACCTCGAAGAGTCCGCGTCCCGGCGCCATTTCGGCGATCATCCGCCCGGCGTCGGAGATCAGGCCGTCGATGGAGTGGACCTCGGCCCCGTACACGGAGGCTTCGATCCGGTTCACCTCGGGACAGTCGCGCGGGACCGCGACCACGCACTCCATCCCGGCGCGGGCCGCGTAGGCGGCGGCGGACCCACCGGCGTTGCCGGCCGAGGGCAGGGCAATCCCCGATCTTCCGAACTGGTAGGCCGCGGAAACCGCGAGACAGAGCCCCCGGTCCTTGAAGCTGCCGGTGGGGTTCATCCCCTCGTCCTTGATGAGCAACTCCCGGATCCCGAGCTCGGCCCCCAGGGTGGGGGCGGGGTGGAGCGGGGTTCCGCCCTCACCCAGCTTGAGGCAGTGGCGCTCCTTCTGGATGGGAAGTACCTCGTGGTACCGCCACAGATCGAACGGGCGGTTCTTGATGGCTTTCGGGGTGAAGGTTGCGGCGGCGGCCTCGAGGTCGTAGATGGCGAGCAGCGGGTGCTTCTCGTTCGAGAGGTTCTGGGGCGCGAAAGCGTCGTGGTGGTGCCCGGTCTTCGAGCACTCGAGATGGGTGAGAAAGGAGTAGGGCGTTATCACGTCAGACCGAGAGGATGCTCTCCTCCTTGCGTGACGCGATCTCCGCGATGCGCTTCACGTGGGCGTCGGTGGCGCTTTGCACCTCGGCTTCGAGGTCGTGCTCGAGATCCTCGGACAACTCCTTGTTCTTGACCAGCTTCTTGGCGCGCTGGTTGGCGTCGCGCCGCACCTGCCGGAGCGCGTTCTTGTGCTCCTCCGCCATGCGGCTGATGCTCTTCGCGAGCTGCTTGCGCCGTTCCTGACTGAGCGGCGGGATCGGAATCCGGAGCATGGTCCCGTCCGAAGCCGGGTTCAGGTCGAGGTCGGCTGCGCGGATCGCCCGGTCGATCGCCGGCAACAGATTCCGCTCCCAGGGCTGGACGGTGATGGTGCTGGCGTCGGGAGTCTTCAGGGTGGCGACCTGGTTCAGCGGCATGAGTTGTCCGTAGTAGTCCACCCGCACCGAATCCAGGAGAGCCACCGAGGCCCGGCCGGTGCGCACCGAAGCCAGTTCGTGCTCGAAAACCTCGACCGTCTTGTCCATCCGGCGGGTCAGGTCGTCCAGAATTTGGTGACGCATCGTCGTCTGCTCCTCTCTACTCGTTGTCCTCGCCGGGCGCTTTTTCGACCCGGGTGCCGACGTCCTTGCCGCGAGCGGCTTCCCGGATGTCGTCCTGGTGGCACACCACGATCGGGAGGTCGTTCTCCATGCAGAGGGAGATCGCGGTGGTGTCCATGAAGCGAAGCTCCTGGCGGATCGCTTCCAGATAGGTGAGGCGATGGATCGGGCGCGCCTCCGGATCCTTTTCGGGGTCGCCGGTAAAAACTCCCGGCACCCGGGTGGCCTTGATGAGCACGTCGGCGCGAATCTCGTTGGCGCGCAGCGCCGCCGCGGTGTCCGTCGAAAAGTAGGGGTTCCCGGTGCCCGCGGCGAAGAGGGTGATCCGTCCCTTTTCGAGGTGCCTGAGGGCCCGGCGGCGAATGAAGGGCTCGGCCACCTGCCGAACGGTGATGGCGGACATCACCCGGGTGTGGCGACCGAGTTTCTCGAGCGCCTCCTGAACTGCGAGGGCGTTGATCAGGGTGGCCAGCATCCCCATCGAATCCGCGGTGACGCGGTCCATGCCGCGGGTCTCGGCGCCGAGCCCCCGGAAGATGTTCCCGCCACCAATCACGCAGGCGGTTTCGATGCCGTCCCGGTGGACCGCGGCGATGAGCCCGGCCATTCGCTCGACCTCTCCGGCCGAGATGCCGGCGTGCTCCTCGCCCTTGAGCGCCTGGCCCGACAGCTTGAGCAGGACGCGGCGCGGTGGGTTCGGCTGGCTCCCGCTCATGCCGTCATGGTACGCGGCTTTCGCTGCGACCGGACGGAAAAGAGAGCGCCGCCAGAGCTGTTAAAGCTGCTCGCCGCGTTCGAACCGAATGAAGCGCCGGATCTGGATGTTTTCCTTGATCGCCTGCGCGGCCTCCAGGATCCGGTCCTGGACGCGCGTCTTCTTCGAGTCGTCGAGGGCGTACATCTGCTCGAGGAGCACCCGCTCGGAAAGGAATCGATCCAGCTTTCCGGACACGATGCGATCGACCACCGCGGGCGGCTTGTTGGCGTTCTTCGGATCCTGCGCCAACTGCGCGTGGATCAGTTCGGTTTCGTCACGGATCACGTCTTCGGGAACGTCCTCGCGCCGGACCCAGCGGGCCGGGGCGGGGTAAGCGCAGGCGATGTGGATCGCCACGTCGTTCGCGAGGTCGCGGAAGGTCTGGTTCCGGGCGACGAAATCGGTTTCGCAGGACAGTTCCACCATGACTCCGATCCGGTGGTCATGGATGTACGAGTGGATGAGGCCCTCGCTGGTCGCTCGCCCGGCACGGCGCTCCGCCGCCGCGGCGCCCTTCTCGCGCAGCAGGCGGATGGCCTTGTCGAAGTCGCCATCCGCGTCGACGAGAGCCTTCTTGCAGTCGGCGAAGCCCGCTCCGGTCTGGTCCCGGAGCTTCTTGACGTCCTGGGCGCTGATGGCGGGCATTGGGGAGTCTCCTGTCAAAGCCGCCGGAGCGGCCACTTTGGGGTGTTGCTGATCGAGGGCTTCCGGTCAGCCGGTCGTGGCTGGCGCGGAATCCTCGGACTCTGAACTGGCGACGGCGCCCACGGCTTCAGCCGCTTGCGGCGTCGGAGCCGGCGTGTCGCTCGGGGCGGCGGTTCCGCCGGGAGCCACAGCGCCGGTCGTTTCGGAGCGACTCGAATTCGAACTCTCCGGACCCGGGCTGCTCGCGTTCGCGCTTCCCGCTTCGCGGCTGGCGACGTCCGCCGTCTCTCCGGACGCCGCTTCCGGCGCGGCTCCGTCCGAGTCGGCTCCGAATGCGGCCAAACCGCGGAGTTGCCGGCCGTCCTCGAACGCGCTCGCGACACGGTGGGTGAACAGGCGAATCGCCCGCAGGGCGTCATCGTTCCCCGGAATCACGTAGTCGATGAGGTCAGGGTCGCAGTCGGTGTCCACGATCGCCACGATCGGGATCCCGAGCTTTCTCGCTTCTTGGACGGCGATCATCTCGTTCTTGGGATCCACGATGCAGACGGCGTCGGGTAGTCGGTCCATCTTCTCGATTCCGCTCAGCGTCTTTTCCATGCGCCGCCGGCGCTTGTCGAGGCGCGACCATGCCTTGTTCGAGAAGCCGCCCTGATCGGCGTTTTCGGTGATGTCCCGAAGCTCCTGGAACTTGGCGATGCTCTTGCGGATGGTCTGGAAGTTCGTGAGCAGTCCGCCGAGCCAGCGGTGGTTCACGTAGAACGCCTCCACCCGGGTCGCTTCGGACGCGATGACCTCCTGGGCCTGGCGCTTCGTGCCGACGAAGAGGATGGTCTTGCCCTCGGCGCCGAGCTTGGAAATGAAATTGAGCGCGTCCCGGAAGAGCGGCAGGGTCTGGTTGAGATCCACGATGTGGATCCCGCTCCGCGAGCCATAGATGTACGGCCGCATCCGCGGGTTCCACCACTTGGTCTCGTGGCCAAAATGGAGGCCTGCTTCCAGCAGGTCCCGCATCGTTACGGTCGTGGACATCGGACTATCGGCAGGCGGACGCCCGCCAACCAAAACCCGGAAGCAGGTGGCGAGCCATCGTCAGCGCTTGGAGTACTGGAAGCGCTTGCGGGCGCCTGGTTGTCCATACTTCTTGCGTTCCTTGCGCCGCGCATCCCGGGTGAGGAAACCCCGCCGCTTGAGTTCGGGCCGGAGCCGGGCGTCGTTGTCGCTCAGCGCCCGCGCGATGCCGAGCCGGACCGCGGCCGCCTGTCCGGACAACCCGCCGCCCTTGACGCGGGCATCGACATCCACGGCCGTGCCCTGCTCGGTGGCGAGCAGCGGCTGGGTGACCCAGTTCTGGTAGGTGTCTCTCGGGAAGTACTCCGAGAGGGGCCGCTGATTGATCAGGATCTCGCCGGAACCGCTCCGCAGGTACACCCGCGCGATGGAGCACTTCCGCTTGCCCGTCCCGTAGGCGAGGGGTTCGGACATCAGGATGACGGGCCGAGACGGGCAGGGAGGGGTTCCGGCTGCTGGGCCTCGTGCGGATGCTCGCCGCCCGAATACACCTTCAGCTTCAGGAACTGCGACCGCCCGAGACTCCCCTTGGGAAGCATCCCCCGCACCGCGCTCTCGACAAGGCGCTCGGGGTGGCTGCTGCGCACCTGGGCGGCGGTCCTTGACTTGAGACCGCCGGGCCGTCCGCTGGTCCGGTGGTACACCTTCTGCTCTTCCTTGCGGCCGGTGAGGCGGACCCGGGAGGCGTTGAGCACGATTACGTGGTCACCACAATCGAGAAACGGGGTCCAGGAAGGCTTGTGTTTGCCGATCAGCACCCGCGCCACGCGGCTCGCGAGGCGGCCGAGAGGCTGATCATCCGCGTTCACCACGAACCAGCGACGCCGAATTTCACTGGCGCGTGCGAAGGTCGTGCCTGCCGAACGGGACAAGATGCTGAGGATGGGGTCGGTTGGGCGTGCGATAGCAGTGTGTTGAGGGGTTCCAGAGTAAAAAAATTTCGGGCGCGTCGCTTCCCGGCAGGTCCCGGTCCGATTGCCGCCGGAACGTGCGGAGGTCGCGGTGTCGCCCGAAGCGGGCAGTATAACAGCCTGCAGGCAGCGGTTGCGCACTTCAATTTGCGAGCGAACGCCGACGTAGGGGCAGTCCTCCCGGTGGGTACCGGCACCGCGCGGCCCAGGCGCCCGAGCGGTGCAGCGCCATCCGCCTCCGGTCACGGCTTGTCTTCCCGCGTCCCGGTAAAGTTGGCTCCGGAAATCAGGCGCAAATGAAGAACGGCTCTCCCGGGATCTCCGCCGACCTCGCATTGGGGGACGCCGGCGACCCGCTGTCCCACCCCGCGGCGCTCCGCGCCGCCTGCCGCAGCGGGCAGTTCGATGAAACCACCTCCGGTGCGTGCCCGGGGTTTGCCCAAGCCAACCTGATCGTGCTGCCGCGGTCTCTGGCCGGGGATTTCCGCGTGTTTTGCGACCGGAACCCCAAGCCTTGTCCGCTCCTGCTGACGAGCGAGAGCCCGGTGCTGACCGCCCTGGCTCCGGGCGCGGACCTCCGGACCGACGTCCCGCGGTACCGGGTGGCCAGGCGTGGCGGCCCGCCCGTCGAGGTCGCCGACGTGCTCGAGGTGTGGAACGCGGATCTCACCGCGTTCCTGCTCGGATGCAGCTTCGGCTTCGAGGCGGGACTCGTGGAGGCGGGCATCCGCCTCCGCCATCAGGACGAAGGGCGCGTGGTGCCGATGTACCTGAGCCGGCGGGAGTGCGAACCGGCGGGGCCGTTCCACGGGCGCCTCGTAGTCACCATGCGGCCGATCCCCGAGTCCCGGGTGGAGGATGCGGTTCGGATCAGCGGTGAACAACCGCTCGCGCACGGAGCGCCGGTCCACATCGGCGACCCGGCGACGCTGGGGATCCATGATCTTTCCCGGCCTGACTGGGGCGAGGACGGGGGACTCCTACCGGGAGAAGTCCCCGTGTTCTGGGCCTGCGGCGTGACCTCGCAGGTGGCCTGTGGCAACGCCCGGCCGGACCTGATGATCTCCCACGCTCCGGGCTTCATGTTCGTCACCGACGTCCCGGTCGCGCAGCAGAAGCGGCCGTTACAGGCGGCGTAGACCTGACCACCGAGGTGAACCCGATGCGACTGATTGCCCTTTCCGCTCTTTTGGCTCTCGCGCCGGGGGCCGTCTCGGCCCAGTGGACGAACCGCTACCCGAAGCTCGAGGGGTATTCCCACCATGTGTACGTGGAGGGCTTTGAGCTGCCGATGGTGGCCGCCGGGCCGACGGATCCGGCTCCCTCGCCCGACGGGAAGACCATCGCCATTGCCGCGCGCGGCTGGATCTGGCTGCTCGACCCGGCGACCGGAGTGGCCCGGCGCGTCACCAGCGGGCCGGCGCTCGACAGCCGTCCCGCATGGCATCCCGACGGGACCCGGCTGGCGTTCCTCCGCGACGACAGCGAGCGCCTCACCATCTGGTCGCTCGACATCGCTTCCGGCGAGGAAACGCTCCTCTTCGAAGACGACTCCATCGTTCTCGACCCCGCCTGGGCGCCGGACGGAGAGACCCTCTATTTCAGTGCCGCGACCGAGGGCGACCTCGACATCTGGCGGCTTTCGCTCGAGACGGGCGAGCCGGCGCGGGTCACCGAGCGGCGCGGGTTGGAGGTCCGGCCGCAACCCCTTCCGGATGGAGGTCTTGCCTACCTTTCCAAGGGCGGATCCTCGCCGGACGCGGTGATCGTTCGCGACGCTTCCGGGGCCGAGACCTCGCTGAGGGCCGAGTCCATCGCCTCGCAGGCACGGCCCGGCGCCGCCCGGGGGCGGGCGGTCCTCGCGCTGAATTGGCCGGCCGGAGACGGGGGTGACGGCTACCGCCTGATGCTGCTCGACCCGGAAAAAGCAGATCCGATGGAGTTGGTGGCGGCGCGCGGACTGCCGCTCACTCCCGCGTTCACGCCGGACGGAGAGTCGGTGATCTACACGGAGGCGGACGAGAACGAACGGTTCCGCCTGCGGAAGATCAGCACCCGGGGCGGCCCGGTGACCGAACTCCCGATTCGGGGCTGGGATTTCGGAGCGCCGCTCGCCCGGGTGCGGATCACCACGCGGAAGGCGGATGGGGGATCGCCGGTGCCGGCGAGGCTCGAAGTGCTGGGCCCGAACGGGCACCCCGCGGTCGTTCCCGGGGTGTTTCCGCGCTTCGACGGGACGAACGGCCGAATCTACTTCTATTCGCCCGGGGTGATCGAGGTGGAGGTCCCGGCGGCCTCGGCGGGGAAGGTGCGGATCACCGCGACGCACGGCTTCAGCAGTCTCCCCGCCACGGCGTCGGTTGCCGTCGCGCCTGGAGAAACCGCGGAGGCCGACCTGGCCTTCGAGCCGCTCTGGGACGCGCGGGCGGCCGGCTACCGCTCCGCCGACCACCACTTCCACCTCAACTACGGCGGCGTGACGCGGCTGTCGCCCGACGATCTGGAACTGCTGCTCGCGGGCGAGGACATGGATCTCGGCACGCCGCTGATGGCGAACCTCCACCACCGGCGGAATGACACCGAGTTCTTCATGGACCGCCGGGTGGACGGAGTCCCGGCGGTCCTGTTCGGCCAGGAGATCCGCTCCCATTTCCTCGGCCACCTCGGTCTCGTGGGAATCGAGAGCGTCTTCTGGCCCTGGTTCTGGGGACCGGGCTATCCCGTGTACGAGGCGGACGACCGTCCCAACCTGGACGCGCTGTCCCATTCGCGGAGCCAGGGCGGGGTCAGCGCCTACATGCATCCGGTGTCGCGCCCGGATCCGTTCGGGAGCGCGGAGGGGCTGGGCGCCATTCCGATCATGGTGATTCCCGACGCCCTGCTCGGGGATCTGGACACCCTCGAGGTGGCGTGCCTGTGGACGAACGAGTTCGGCACCGCGGACCTCTGGCACCGGTTCCTGAATCTGGGGGTGCCGCTCGCCGCCTCCGCCGGGACCGACGTGATGCTCGACTACCACCGGACGATGGCGGTTGGCACGACGCGGATCTACGTCTACGTGCCGGGACCCTTCCGCATCGGGCCGTATCTGGAGGCTCTCAAGGCGGGGAAGAGCTTCGTGACGACGGGTCCACTGCTGGACTTCCGGGTGGAAGGCGCGCGGCCCGGCGAGGCGACCGGGCAGGGCGGGGAGGCCGGCTGGACGCTGACGCTCGCCCATACCGGACCCGTTTCCCAGGTGGATCTCCTCGTGAACGGCGCGGTCGTGGAGACCGTTTCGGGACTCGACGGCCCGGGAGTCCGCGAGTTGAGCGGCACGCTCACGCTCCCCGCCGGGGGCTGGGCCGCGGCCCGGGCCCATGGCGGCGAGGAGAGCTGGCCCGGGATGAACGGTTCCGTCTTCGCGCAGACCTCACCGGTCTGGATCGGGGAGGTGGGGAGTCGCGACCCGGCGGCCGCGGAGGCCGCCGCGCGGGATCTGCTCCGCGCCCTCGATCACTCGGAGGCCGAGGTGCGCGAACGCTACGGCGAGATCCCGATTCCGCGCATCCTGGAGCGCTTCACACTGGCCCGCGAGCGGCTCCAGGAGTTCCTGAGGTAGGCAGACCACAGTGCTCGGTCCGCTGGGCTCTGCCCAGCGGTGCCGACCAGAGGTCGGCGTTCCCGTACCGGGTGCGCCGTGAGGGCAGACACCAGTGCGCGGTCCGCTGGGCTCCGCCCTGCGGTGTTCTCCGAGTTCTACCCGCCCGCGTCGAAGCGCCCCAGCAAATCCCCGAACTGCGCGAGCGGCACGGCCTCGCCGCCGCGCCGTTCTTGTCTTGCAGCCCCGCCGTAAACCACCGCGCCGGCGGCAATGCCGGAGACGATCGCCGAAACCTTGTTGAGGCCGGAAAACCAGTCCGAAGCGATCGTGGCGCCGGACTTTGCTTCGACTGCCAGCAATCGCTCGCCGGATCGGTAGAGCAGGTCGCACTCGAGGCCCCGACGGTCGCGAAAGAACGAGACGAGCGGTCGTCGACCGCCGTTGTACGCGTGCTTCAGGGCCTCGACTACGACCGCGTTCTCGAACAACGCGCCGCGCAGCGGATGGGTCTGCAACTGTCCGGCATTCTCGATGTCCAGCAGCCAGGCGGCTAGGCCCACGTCGTAGAAGTAGAGCTTCGGCGACCGGACGAGTCTCTTTCTGACGTTCGCGTGGAAGGGCTCGAGACGAAACAGGATGTAGCTGGCTTCCAGGAGCGAGAGCCAGCCCCGCGCGGTGGCGTGGGTAACTCCGGCATCGGCGCCGAGAGCGGTGTAGTCGAGCAACTGTCCCACTCTCCCGGCGCACAGCCGGACGAACCTGCGAAAGGCGTTGAGGTTCCGGATTTCACCGATCCGCCGGACGTCGCGTTCCAGATAGGTCTCGACGTAGTCGCCGAGAGCGATGGCGGGGTCCAGGTTCTGGTCGTAGATCCTCGGGAAGAAGCCGGTGAAGAGGAGGTCATCGAGCCCCGGGGCGGTTCCGCCGCCGCGGAGTTCTCCGATGGACAGTGGCAGCAACCGGAGCAGCGCGGTGCGTCCCGCCAGCGATTGATCGACCTTGTCCATGAGCAGGAACTGGCCGCTCCCGGTGAGCACGAAGAGTCCGTTCGTCCGGCGCTCGTCGGCCAGCACCTGAAGCCAGGACAACAGCTCCGGAACCCGCTGGATCTCGTCAAGGATGGCGCCGTCGGAGTAGCTGCCCAGAAAACGCTCCGGATCCTCCTCAGCGAAGCGGCGTGAGCGCGGGGACTCCAGGTTCACGTAGGCGAGGTCGGGGAAGGCGGCCCGGCAAAGCGTGGTCTTCCCCGATTGCCGCGGCCCGGTGACGGTTACGAAGGGGTACTGGCGGAAGAGCCGCTGGAGGTGCGGGGTGATGGTGCGCGGGATCATTGGGCGGAGGGGACGGGAGTGGACAATATGAAGATAATATCTTCATATTGTCCACATCACGCGTGCGAACCGCCACCAGAAACCCCCACCTTGGCGGGCCTGCGGCCCGCGTGCCGACCGGAAGTCGGCGTTCCCGTACCGGGTGTGCCGTGCGGGTTGATGGGGTTCCCGTACCGGCGGTGCCGTGCCGGTCGGAGTTCCCTTCGCGCCCTCTACCCGCCCAGGTCCACCACCCGGATGTTCCGCCAGTGGACCTTGATGCCGCCCCCGTCGTGGATCTGGAGCGCGATCGACCCCTCGCCGGCCCCGATCTGCTCGTCCTCGAAGTCCACCATGCGGGTCCCGTTCAGCCAGGTGGTCACCCGGTCGCCGACCGCCCGGACGCGCAAGGTGTTCCACTCGCCCATGCGAAGGGCCGCTTCCAGCGCCGGATCGGGTTGCACGAGCCAGCCGCGGCCGTAGGACTCGTAGATTCCGCCGGTGAAGAGGCCGGGCGGCGCGACTTCGGCCTGCCAGCCGTTCACGATCGTGCCCTCGACGCTGGAACGGAAGAACACCCCGCTGTTGCCATCGGCCTCCTGCAGGAAGTCGATGGTCAGGTCGAAGTCGCGAAACGTGCGGGCAGTCTTCAGGTAGCCGTATTCGGCATCGGGCCCGCTCTCGCACACGAGTTCCCCGTCCTCCACGTACCAGCGCTCGGTGCCGTGTACCTCCCAGCCGTCGAGACTCTCGCCGTCGAAGAGGGAGACCGGTTCGAGAGGCCGGATCCTGACACTCCGGTACCAGACGTTCCGGCCGTGGTCCTGGAGGCCGATGGGGCCTGACGCGGCCCGGCCGTAACGCGGATACGGGGCGAACTTGCTGGCCGCGACCAACTCCTCCCATTCCGCCGAGCCGAGCTCGTACTCCACCGTCTTCTGGCCGTTCAGCCAGTGCTCCACATGGTTGTTCAGGACCCGGATGCGGCCCTCGTTCCATTCGCCGGGCCCGTGCAGGGTCGTCTCGCCCGCTGAGTGCAGGTCGTAGTTGTCGCCGGTGAGATGGGTGTTCATGTCCATCGTCCCCATCTCGATGTAGGCGTCGTCGTCCAGCACCTGGTACTCGGGCGCGTTGAACCAGATTTCGGAGCCCTCTTCCTCGATCACCCGGTAGAGGACGCCGCTGTTGGCCACCTCCGAGAGACGGAACTCGAACTTGAGGTCGAAGTCGGCGAAGGATTCGGTGGTGACGATGTCCCCGCCCACCGGAACGTCCGGGTCCGTGGCGGTCGCGCCCACGACCAGCATGCCGTCCATCACGCCCCAGCCGGTGTCGGGGAACTCGTCGCGGTTGTAGCCGCGCCATCCGTTCGCCGTCTCGCCGTCGAAGAGGAGGCGCCAGCCCGCGGCGCGTTCGGCTTCGGTGAGAGTGTGGGGCGGGCCGAACCGGCCCCCGGCGGGAGCCGCCGCCCCTGAGTCAGCGTTCCCCCCGGCGGGAGTCTCGGCGTCGCCCGCGCAGCCGGCGGCGCAGACTGCCAGAAGCAGCGCGATCCCCACGGTGCTCGCTTCGTTCGGTTTCCTCATCAGGTGAGCCTCATGGCCTCGGGATCCCACCCGACGCTCTGTTCCTGGAAATGGCTGAGGTTGCAGGCCAGCGCGGGAGCGGCGGCCCTGAGACCGAACGCCGCGTCCTGCAAGACCGGAGGTCCGCCCCGGACCGCCTCGAAGAAATTGAAGAAATGGTCCACGTGGGCCCCGCGATAGCCGCGCTCGACCTCGTAGCGGATTTCGACCGGCGGCCGCATGCCGACCCGGGCAGGCAGCCCGGCTTCGCTCCCCGCCGCCTCGGCCATCTTTTCCCGGGAGAAGGCGTCCATCGGATCCACCGCCTCGTTCTTGCGCAGCACCACGCCGGTCCAGGTGACGTCCATCGCCCCCTCGCTCCCCACCAGCCGCAGGAAGGTGCTGCCCGACGTCCCATCCACGAAATTGACCCGCAGGGAGAGGTTGAAGGCGGGATGCGTCCCGGTCGCGGGATAGTCGAACATGCCGAGGAGCACGTCCGGCACCTCGCGGCCGTCCTTCCAGTAACGGAGCCCGCCCGTCGCCTGGACGCGCGTCGGGCCGCGTGAGCTCACGACGAAGTGCAGGCTCGAAAAGAGATGGACGAACAGGTCGCCCGCGACCCCGGTGCCGTAGTCGCGGTAGTTGCGCCAACGGAAGACGCGCAGCGGGTCGTAGGGAACCTCCGGCGCCGGGCCCAGAAAGCGCTTCCAATCGACTGTCGCTTCCGACGCGCCGGCGGGGATCGGGTATTGCCAGGCGCCGAGCGGATCGTTCCGTGCCCAAAAACCCTCGGCGTAGTTGAGTTCGCCGATGGCGCCCGCCTCGTAGAGCTCCTTCGCCTTCTCGTTGCCGAGCGAACTCATTCCCTGGCTGCCCACCTGGAAGACGCTGCCGGATTCCTCCGCGGCCTGGATCAGGCCGTGCCCTTCGCCGATGTTGTGGACCATCGGCTTCTCGCAGTACACCGCTTTTCCGGCCCGGAGCGCGTCCACCGAAATAGGCTGGTGCCAGTGGTCGGGCGTCCCCACGATGACCGCATCAACTTCGTCGCGCGCGATCACCTCCCGGTAGTCGCGGGTGGTGGAGATGTCCCCGTGCCGTTCGCGGGCGGCGTCCAGCCGGCCAGCGAAGATGTCGCACGCGGCCACCAGCTCGACCCCGGGGATACGCAGCGCCGTGTTCACGTTTGCCATGCCCATCCCGCCCGCACCGATCACGGCGAGGCCGATGCGGTCCGAGGGGGCGACCTGGCGGGCCGGCGGCTCTCCCGTCCGCTCGCGGCGTTCCCCGCGGGCCATCGGGCGCCGTTCGCCGAACAACGCGGTCGGGACGGTCGCGGCCGCCGCCGATCCGGCGGCGACGGTCTTGACGAACTCCCGCCGGCTGCGGGCGGGGATCTCGGGACTGGGCTGTCGTGTTTCGCTCATGGGTTCGTCCGTGGGGAAGCCGGTACGGGGGGAGTCGGCTGGCGGATGCCGGTTCAGTTCAGCGGCGCGATCTTTCCGGGCGACTCCTGGCGTTGTGCCCGGTTCCAGGCCTCCAGCAGTTCGGCTTGGTGAAGGGCCGCCCACTCCATCACCAGACCCAGCGCCCGAGGAGACAACCGACCTTCGATCACGGCCATGTCACGGATGGAAACCAGGATCTCTCCTCCGGCGTACTTCGCGTGGGGTGGGGCGTGGTCCGAATAGAAGATGTGCACGACGATCCCGTAGAACCGGCTCACTTCAGGCATTTCGCCTATGGCCTCAGTCCCGAGAACACCTGTCCTGGCGCCTTGCCGGTGAGCCGTAAGTAGAGCGCGTGACGGCAGAGGTCAATCTCGTTGCGCCATGCGATTTCCCCTCCCTCCGCGATCCGCACGTCACAAAAGAAGTTCCGGTCCAACCAGGCGGCGAAGACCCCTTTGCCGGCCAGGTCCGAGAGGTCCACCTCGCCCTCCGCACCGTCCGCATAGCGAAGCCAGATGCGGTAGCCCTCACGGGGCTGCACGGCCACCGGCCGTAGCGGATCGGACACGCTGTTCGAACTCATCGCGCAACCCCATCGTAGCGAACTCGCAGCCTTGGCGGGGCGACAGAAGCGCCGACCTCTTCCGGCCAGAAAGCCGTCCGGCCTGACGCCGCGTGACGGGTGCGGTTTCAGAGCCCGCCGCCGACTCCGTCAGACGAGCGGGAAGAGGGTGGCCAGCACGAGGACCTGCACCACCCCGATCACGCCCACCGCAGCGGCGACCGCCGTCCAGGTGCGGAAGGTCTCCCCCTCACTGAATCCGGACATCCGGCCCACCACCCAGAATCCGCTGTCGTTCATCCAGGAAGCCGCCATCGAGCCGAAGCCCACCGCCGCGAACAGGTAGGCGGGGTGGAAGGACAGCGCCGACGGATCGGGAACGAGCGACGCCACGATCGCCGACCCGGTGAGGATGGCGACGGTGCCCGATCCCTGCGCGAGCTTGAGCAGGGAGGCGATCCCGGCGGCAAGCAGCAGGAGCACGAACCCGTCCGCGGCCGATGAGATCCGGGCGAGGTCTTCCGTGATCCCGCCGCCCGCCAGGGCCCTTCCGAAGGCCCCGCCGGCGGCGGTGATCAGGATGATGGGACCGGCCTCGCCGATCGCGCCGCCGAAGGAGCCCAGAAGCTGCCGAACCGGCGGGCGGCGAGTTCTCCAGAGCACGAACGCCGCGGCGAAGGCGGCCAGGAAGAGCGCCGCGTTCCGGTGGCCGAGGACCGCCGCCCAGGCCGCGCCCGGAATCGCTCCTCCCGCGCCGGCCGCCGAGGCCCCGCTCATGAGGACCACCGGCAGTGCGATCGGGAACACCGAGGCGAGGAGACCCGGACGGGGACTGTCCTGCCCGGGCGGGTCGGTATCGGTGACCCCGGCACGGTCCGGCTGCACGTCCATCCCCCGGGCAAAGCGCGGCGCGGCCAGAAGGGCGGCGGTAACCGGCAGGATCCCGAGCAACAGGCCAAAGCCGATCGCGGTTCCGAGGTCGAGCCCGAGGTTGTCCGCCATCCCGAGCGGACCTGGCGTCGGTGGCACGAGAGAGTGGGTCGCGATGGCGCCCGCGCAGATCGCCATCACGAACATGGGGTAGCGGCCCGGAGCCCGGTGGGCCAGGGCGCGGGCCAGGGGGATCAGCAGGAAGAAGACGGTGTCGAAGAACACCGGGATCGAGAGCACGTAGGCGGCCGCCGCCAGCGCCCAGACGGCGCGGCGCTCGCCGAACAGGCCGAGCAGCGATCCGGCGATCCGGTCGGCGGCCCCACTCCGCAGCAGGCAGTCCCCGATGACGGCGGCGAGGGCGATTGCGATGCCGATGGCCCCGACGAGGTCCCCGAACGCCGCTCCGGTGGCGTCGAGCGCTGCGTAGACGCGCTCCGGGGCCGCCGCTTCCGAAGGGCCGAGCGATCCCGCGAGGATCGCGCCGAGCGTCAGCGCCAGGAAGGGATGGAGTCGCAGAACCCCGATGGAAACCGCAACGAACAGCGTGCCGAGGAGGACCGCGGTCATGGCGGCAGAAGGATGTCACGCCCCCAGCGGACGGGATTCCTACAAGCCCTCTACGAGATCCAGACACGTTCAACAGTGCCTGTCATTACCGGCACGGTCGAAACCCTTCCTGAGATATTGGATTAGGCGGCGCGTTCCTCGACCTGGGAGGGTTCCGCCCAAGAGCGGGCTGTGTGAACTAGCTCCGGCGAAGCGGCAACGATGTCGTATTCGTGGATCACCTTTGTGCCATGGCCGTAACCGCTTGCTGTTCCGCGTCGCCTCACTTGGGTGCGCTTCTCGAAGATCTCCCAAGAGGGCCAGATGGATTGAACGGCCTTCCTGCAGGTGTCCGCGGTCGTAGGCTTGTCGCCGCACCGGATGACTACCGCGCCGTCTTCCCGGACATGTCTCCTAGCCCGTACGAACACGTCGCGTATCAATAGACGGTAGTCAGCCAAGTTGGAGTGCTTCTGTGTCCGCTTCCAGTTCTTGCACATGCCTGCTCCGAGAAGCCAGAGGCGAATCCATTGATCGTTCCAATAGTCGGTCACGTCGTGGTATGGCGGCGACGTAACGAGCAACCTGACGTTTTGTCTTGGCATCCTTTCTAGCTCCTTCCTGGCGTCTCCCAAGCGGGTGAAGGAACTAGCGAGATCCGGAATTCCGAACGCGTATCTCCGCCGAACCCGGTCGGTGAGGAAGCTCACGGGGTCGGTTTGGGGAGGGCGGAGTAGCCCTTGCCTAGTCCACCACCTCACGGCATATGACGGCGAATGCGCTACGGTCGGAGAGAAGCGATTGGACAACCCCCTAGGAATGCTGTCTTGCATGTGCAAGGCGATGATCGCCGCTAGGGTGCGATCTGTTGGGATTTCCTTCCAGTCCAACTCTCGGCGCGCTGCACGAAAGAGGCCTCGGACGTCCGGTGCCCAAGCCATAGTCTCGAACCTGCTGCGAGACTTGCGGTCTTGGGACCGTACAGCACGCCGTATGTCCCGCAACCGTGCGATCACCTGGTCAGCGCTCCGCGAGGGTGTGAGCTTCGCTGCGGTGAAGAGCCAGGCAACAGGAAGGATGTCAATGGCGATGCTCGGTCTCCCCATGGCCGCGGCCAGAAAGGGCGCGTTGCCCCTACCCGAGAAGGGATCCATTACCACGTCGCCGGGTCCGGTGAACCTCTCGACAACACTCGTGACGAACGGCGCTGGGAACATCGCGTAGTAGCGCCCCAAACCGTACCATCGATGTTGAGGCGTCTGCGCTGGCCAAGGAAGCCGGGAGATTCCGTAGTAGATCATTGCGGTTTCGCCAAGCTTTCGATGATGGTTGTACCGATTCGAAGCGGAATGGCCGCCTTCGCGTGGGCTCGCCGGAGCGGCAGAAACTCGTGGTGCCCAACGCCAAGGCGCTCGGCGGTCGCGATCGCCTCTTTGAGCACGACCGGGTGGGGCGCGTCCGTGAGGGGAGGGGCCGCTTCCGGTTGCGCTAAGTTGAGGAACAACCTCTGGCCGCCGTGAGTCTTGACAACGACAGGCCGCCCAAAATAAGTGATCTGACCCCACGGTTGGTCTGTGGTGCGCGCGATGATGTTCTCGCGGATGTAGTCGTCATCAGGCAGAAAAACCGTGCCCCGTGGAATGCGAGAATCCGGTGCCGGCGCCTCGTCCAGTTCCGCGAAGTGCTGAACAAAGGCACCTGTCTTGACTGCCGACATGACCAGCAGGCGACCCGGTGACAGTAGGCTATCGATTCGACTTATCTCCTGTAGAACGCCTGGTTGAATTGCGGCTATCGTGCTGAATGCGGCTAACGGGCCATCGAGCACGAAGGCGATACGGCGCAGAGCTGCTCGTCCGTTCGGACTCTCAACCAGACCGCGCAAGAGGTTCAACAAACACAGGATCTCGAAGGCTTGCCGAATGCGGCCATGAGCGTCGCCGCACGGCTGTTCGTCGCTGAAGATCTCCTGCGCCCGAAGGGCGTCCGAAAGAAGTACCGCGGTCCCGCAGTTCTGGCAGCGCGATCGCAACTGGCCTGGCGGTGGAGTGAGGGGTCTCGATTCACAAAGGACGTTAGGACACTTGATGTTGCGTTCTTCGTGCGTCCTCGCCAGAAGAGCGTGGAGCGTATCCGCTAGGGTTTCGCCCCCGAAATGTCCTGACTCCAAGGCTTCCTGAACCACGCTGCGAAACCAATCGCGGGACACTTGTCCATCGGCTGATCGGGCGTTGCGGCCGGGAAGTGCCAATTGGAGCGTGCTTGTGTCCTCGGTGTCACGAAGCTGGACCGGATCGATCGCACCGCTCTCGGGTAGTCGAGCGAGATTGACCAGTCCCTGGACATCGATCCGCACGATCGCGATGGACAGCAAACCCGCTTCGGTTACCGGCAGTCGAGCTGGGATGCGGTGGTAGATGCTCGAGCCATCTAGCGCTACGACGATGGGTCGAGACGTGCCCCGGGGAAACGGCTCGAAGCGAGGCAGGGACTTGGGCGGAAGATTGACTCCTTGCGCAAGTCGATCCCCAAACGCCTCGACGATCCTGCGACGGTCCAGATCTTCCAAGGCGGAAAAGCCGGCGCGCTCGTTCGGGTACGGCATCAGCGCGAGGTTCCCGTGTCATCAGCCGTCCCGGACGGAGGGCCCGGGAGTCGAAACCGATCCAGCTGAACCGGCACTGTGTAACCGGACGATAGGGTCCGAAGCCTGATGAAGCCCGGTTCGGACACGCGGCGTATCTGGGGGATGAAGTGTGCGAAGTCCAAGTAGCGCTCCACTACCCTGGCTTCGTTGTCCGAGTTCAGATGCGAGATGAACCAGTTGTCGGTCTCGCTCAAGATCTCGGATAGGACAGAACTCGGAGCCTGAGTAGCCAGGACCATCCCGAGGTTCATCTTGCCGCCTTCCTTGGCTGCTCGTGCCCACACCGTGGACAGGACATCCTTGCTTCCACCCTGCGGCAGAAGATTGTGAGCCTCCTCGACGTACACCAAGACATGATGCTCCCATGCAGGGAGATCCTCGCCTGATGTGAACATATCCTGCTGCGCGCGAAACACTTTCCACATGATTCGTTTGGCGGCACGTCGATTCAGTTCAGGGTCTCCGACCGATTGGTCGAAAATCACGAGCTTGCCCGCTCTGAGATCTGCGACGATGTCGTCGGCGTAGTCAGAAGCCGTCTGCCTCGAGTGCCGATCGCGGAGATCCTGGAACGTCAGAACCCCGTTCGGAGTCCGGAAGATACTGAGGACGGATTTCAGGCGCGGGTCTGCCCAATCTTCCCCGGACGTAGAAGTCCGAGTGTATTCCTCCTCGAACGCCTCGTAGCAGCCCTTCTTGTCGTTAACGAATTTGTCGAGACCTTCGAAAGCAACCCTAAGGCGATCCCACGACGGCGTTGGTTGACTCAGAATATTGGCTGCCCGCTTGTACTGTCCGACGTTCTCCGACTTTTCGTTGTCGGGAGAACGAAGGGCGTCGCAGAGATCACTGCCGAACAGCTTGGCAATGTTGGGGGTCGTCGGGGCCTCAAATCCCGCTGCCGCAAGTGCCGCCTGGTGGACGACCACCGCTCGGTGATACCGGGTCGCGACGCTCCAATTGTTAAGGTCCGCCGGAATCGACAAGTCGGCGTCTCGAAAATTGGTTGTGAAACGGGTCGTCTCCGTGGACATTCGCTCCCTAATGAGTTCGCGCCCCACAACCAGTTGCTCCAACGCTTTTTCGACGTGGTCCTTGTCTGTCCGGCGATTCGGCGGGATCGAATTCCCAAAGAAGTTGATCTTCGTGATCTTCCGGTCGGGGTCGGTGGGGGGAGCGAACGTCCCGTACGTCTCGACCTCTCCACATCGCCTTTCACCCACCAGCTCGTGGATGCGGTGCAGGCCACGCCCGTCCTGCGGATTGTCTTGGGCGTATTCGCCATTGGGGTCGAAGATGAGTTGGCCCACCCTGAACTCCGGGTAGTCCTTGCGGAGCAGGTAGACGGCTTGGGCAGTGATCTTCATCGCATTCGACTTCCCGCTCCGAGACATTCCGAAGAACCCCGTGCGTCGCTTAAGTAGATCGGTGGGATTTATCCGAACGGGAACGCGTTCGCGGTTGTCACTCTTTCGCCCAGCGGCCGCGAAACGCGTCTCGGCGATCCGGACCCGAACGCCCGTATCCGCGGAGATACCCATCGCCGAAAGGTCGAGGCTGTTCCCCCGGTGGGCCAAATTGACGATGCTCTCAAGCAGCGAACCAGTGGGTTTCCAGACGTACGCCCCTCGCGCGGAGTAGTAGTTCGCGATGTCCTCGGCGAACCGCAGCGCACCGCCGGTGCTCCAAGTCAGGCTTCCAAGGATTCGAGCCTCCACACCGCCCAGGGCGATCTCGTCCGCGACCCATGTCGCCAGCCTTTCCGACCAGAGTTCCTGACCAATGGCCTCGCGCGCTGCGGTAAGCCGGGCTTCATCGGTCACGTTCTGGTTCGCGAGACGCTTCGCCCCAGCCACGCGCATCAACACAAAGGTAGCTTCGTCGCCTGAAGGCGGGGAACCTGAGATCAGGAACATGCCGCGCGCCAAGCCGCCTACAAGTTCTCTGTGATAGTCGTGAACTGCCAAGATCGCGGAGTCGTAGTCCAACAGAAGCACCTGACCGACGGCGGTCGCACCGATCAGGCTGGCGAGAGGTGATTCCTCCTCGGTTCCGTGCTTCGTCGCGATGTCGGCAATCAGACCTTCGTCAGTAATGGAGGGACTCGGTTTCGGGTCAGTCAAGTGGTCTCCTTATTCTGCGTTAAACGTAGCACCCGGTGGCCAGTGGGATCCGAAGGAGCTGTTGGGCACAAATGAGAACAGGGGGTGGCGGCTCCGCGGCGTTGTCTCGACGGGAGGCCAGTACCCTCTGGCTGTCCCTACCTGGGGCGGGGA
>MPMW01000119.1 GCA_002238705.1 Acidobacteria bacterium bin61
GCCGACTTCAGTCGGCACCCGCCGCCCGAGAGGGACGCGGAACGGATCACGCCAATCACGTGCAAGAGCGTCCACGTTGCGAACGCCAGGGTGACGCGGAGTATGAGAAGTCCGGGCTAGGGATCCTCCGCGCTCATCGGAGCAGCTCCGATCAGCGGCGCTGGCCGAGATAGAGGGTGTTCGGCGCGTCTGATCGTCCGGCGACGATGTCGAGCGCGCCGTCGCCGTTGACGTCGCCGATCGCGAGCCCGTACATGGCGCCCTCCGCGTCCCCGAAGAGGGTCCGGGTGAAGGAGTCTCCGGAGCCGTCGTTCGCCAGGATCGCTCCCGGCGCTCCGCGATTGCCGACCATGACATCCAGATCCCCGTCAGCATCGAGGTCTCGAACGGCCAGCGAGTAGGCGTTGTCCTCGGGAATCCCGATCTGCCGGCGCTCCCCGAATGACGTGCCGTCCCGGCCCGGATAGAGCCACACCCCGCCCCCGCGCTGATCGCCCAGCACGATGTCGAGCGTCCCGTCGCCGTTCAGGTCGCCGAAGGCCACCGCGCGGGTCGCAGACTCGGGCGGCCCGACCGCGTGGGCCTCGGAGAACCCGCCACGGCCGTCGTTCACGTAGAGATAGCTCTGGCCGCCGTCGCGGTGCGGCACGAACAGATCCTGGAACCCGTCGCCGGTGAGGTCCGCCGCCCCGATGGTGGTGGCCGAGTTCCGCGACAGGATCCGGCAGTTGGGAAACGCCCCGGATCCATCGTTGACACAGACGTAGTTGGCGCTGCGGTTCTCGGCCCCGCCGCGGTTGGCGACGACGATCTCGGGCCGGCCGTCGCCGTTCAGGTCGGCCACCGTGACGTTCCGCGTCGGCCAGGACGCCTCGCCGAAGGTTCCGGTGAGCGTGAAGGAACCCCGCCCGTCGTTCCGGTAGATGCGCTTGTCGTGGGGCCGGTCGTTCCCGACCACGAGATCGAGATCGCCGTCGCCGTCGAGATCGGCGAGCGCCGCGGTGTAGGTGTTGTCCGCCGAGCCGGGGAGTGCATGGCGTTCGGCGAAGCCGCCCGCGCCGTCGTTCAGCAGGACCCAGTCCTTGAGCGGCCAGTGGCGGCCCTTCGCAAGCACGATGTCGAGGTCGCCGTCCCCGTCAAGATCGCCGAGACTCGCGTTCGCGCTGGTCTCGGCAGTGTCCTCAAGGGGGATGGCCCGCATCTGCTGGGCTTGAGGCGGCGCCCCCAACAGCAGAGCGCAAAGGACGGAGCGGATCACGCCGGCGCCTCGACAGAGAACCGTTCGGCCGCGGGCACCGCGATCAAGCGCTCTCCGATCTCGTAGCGCAGCGCGCCGGGATACACGACGTAGAGCGTATCCAGCGAGAGATCCCGGAGCGCCGCGGCCATCGAAGGCGTGCGGCGGGGAGCATCAATCCGCTTGATTTCCACCCCGATCCGGCGACCCCTGGAGAAGAGCAGCAGGTCAAGCTCCGCGCCCGCGTGGGTTCCCCAGAAATACGCGTCGTCCGGGTTGGCTTCCGAGAGCGTCTTTTCCAGCACGAACCCTTCCCAGGACGCGCCGAGCCGTGGATTCGTGAGCAATTCGTCCATCGTGCCCGCCCCGATCAGGTGGTGGAACACGCCGGAATCCCGGAAGTAGAGCTTCGGGCGCTTGACCTGGCGTTTCTTGAGGTTCTCATGCCACGGGCGAAGTTGGCGGACCAGGAAAAGGTGCTCCATCAGGTCCAGATAGCGGCGAACGGTGGCCTGGCCGACTTCCAGCGTGGTTGCGAGAGCCCTCACGTTGGCAACCTGGCCGTGATAGTGGGCCAGTAACAGCAGCAGGCGATGGAGCGTCCGAGCTCCAAGCTCCGCACCGAAGCGCGGCAAATCGCGCTCGACGAAGGTTCGGAGATACGCCTTCCTCCAGATCAGGCTGTCCTCGTCGCTCTCCGCGAGGACCGACCGGGGAAACCCGCCGCGGAGCCAGAGGTCCGCCTGCCTCGCCGCTCCAAGCTCGGCAACCTGGAAACCGGTGAGTTCCAGGTATTCGATGCGTCCGGCGAGCGATTCGGCGCTTTGGCGGAGCAGCTCGGGGCCGGCGCTGCCCAGCACCAGGAACCGGGCCGGGTTCTGGTCACGGTCGGCGAGAACCCGCAGAACCGGGAACAGGTCGGGGCGGCGCTGCACTTCGTCGATGACGACCAGGCCGGACAGCGGGCCGAGCGCCGTCACCGGCTCGTCCAGCCGGGCCAGGCTGAGGGGATCCTCCAGATCGAAGTAGTTCGGTGAGCCGGCGGCGACGAACTGGCGCGCGAGTGTCGTCTTGCCGCACTGCCGAGCCCCGATGAGCGCCACGACAGGGCTGCGCCGAAGGGCGCGCTCCACGAGAGGCGCTGCCGCGCGGGGGATGTGTGGGAAGTGCAGGCCTTGAAATTACACGGGTGACCGATACTTTTTCAAGGTCAAATCGGTCCGCTATTCCTCGCGGCGGTTCGGGCCGATGTCCACTTCGGTCACGTGGATGCTGAGCCCGGCGCCGGCGCGCACCCCGATCACGCCGTCGAGCGTCACCCGTTCGCCCGGCAACTCGGCGATCTGCGCATCGTTCAGATAGAAGACCGTGCGGTCCCCGCGCACGTCCACGGCGAGCACGTTCTCGATGGGTCCCGAGTCCTCGGGGCCGAGGGTGACCACCGCGTCGTGCGCCGTCCAGGGCACCAGGTCGTGGACCGCGCCGCCCGCGTGCTCCGCGACGCGGAAATGGCGGTCGTTCCGCAGCTCGAACGCGACATAGCGGGCGCCCTCAGCCTCCAGGCCGCTCCCGCCGAGAAACAGGCCGAAGGGGCTGTCGAGCCGGGTCGAGCCGGACTGCTCCGGATCGCCCTCGGGGAAGAGGAAGATGGTGCTGCTGACCCCGTAGGCGCCCGAGGCGAAGCTCCCGGGATCCCAGAACAGCCCGCCCGGGCCGGCGAAGACGTGCCAGCCGGGACGCATCACCACGTAACGCCGATCCGAGTCCGCCGTGCCGTCGTCGTAGCGGGCCTTCCAGTGGGCGGGGCGTTCGAGGTTGTGGCCTGACTGGGCTGCCAGCGGGGCCGCGAACAGGGACAGGACCGCAGCGGCGGTTGCGACGGGCCGCCACGCGGCTTGCACGCGACGCATCGAGGTTCTCGTTCGCGCCATCAGGATACTCGCGGCCTGGGGGGTCCGCCCGCCCGCTACGCCCGCCGCGGGCTGGGCGAGCGGAAACCCCGCGTAGGGCTGGCGGCCGGGCCGAGCCTCCTCGAGGACACCGGCGAGGTCCGCCGCGCCGGGGGCGGAGAGGCTCCACGGAGCCCCCGGTGCGAGGCCTTCGGCGCCGAGCGCGCCGAGGAGGGCGACCCAGGCGTCGTGCGCGCCAGCGTCGAGCGTGGCGAGCGCCCGGACGATCGACGCGGGCGGATTCCGGAAGTGGCCGAGGTAGAGGTCCAGAATGGCCAGAACCTGCGGCCAGCCGGCCTCGAAACTCAGGAGCGACTCGTCCCAGTCGTCGGATTCGGTGAACACGGTGTGCACGACGCCGACGAGGCAGCGGCCGTCCGCCCGCGGCTCGATGGTCCACTCGGTAAGGGTCGGCGGGCCGTCCTCGCCGCAGTCTCGCCCTTCGTGGCTGAACCGGTGCGGTGGATCCCAGACGGTGATCCTGGCCTCGCTGTCCATCTGGTATCCCGTGTGGTAGCAGAGGACGCCGCCGGCCCGCTCCTCGACATCCGTGGGATAGAACCACGACGAGATGCCCGGGCCGGTGGCGAGGGCGGCCCAGACCTGCTCCGCGGTACCGGGGACTTCGCGCTCCACCTGAATGGAACGGCGGCCTGGGGAATCGTGTCGGATCGCCATGGGTTTTCCTTTCGGTGAGTCCGGGTTGGTGCGGACCCTATACGCGCGCCGAACGGGAGCGGTTCCGAAGGCGCCGGTGGCTTCTGGTACTTTGACGACTGCGAAACCCGGTTTGGCGGGTTCGCATGGACGCGGTCGTCCGGACCCACCGGAAGCTCTATCGAACGGGAGAGCGATTCCATGAAAGACCTGATCCCCGCAAACCTGCTGGCGGTGCTGATGCTCGCCGGCGCCTCCGCGACGGCCGCCGCTCAGGAAACCGGAGAACCGGAGCGCCAGGAGGTCTGGCTGGGCGACAACTTCGCGGTGAGCTACGCGGCGCGGGTCGAGGGCGACTGGCTCATCGTGGACGTGTGGCACGAGCCCGGCTGGCACACCTACGCGATGGACAACGTGCAGCGCGCCCGCGAGGTGACGGGGAAGGCCAGGCCGGACACCGAACTGCCGACGCGGATCACGCCCTCACCCGAGATCGAACTGGCCGCGCCGTGGCGGCAGACGGCGCCCACCGAGCTCTCGCAACCCGAACTCCGCTGGTACACCTGGGGTTTCGGGGACCGCTCGTTCTTCGCGGCCCGCGTCCGGCGCGCGGATCCGGGGAGCTGGGTCCAGGTGGATGCGCAGGCCTGTACCGACCGGTTGTGCGCGATGGTGGACGGCCTGCGCGTCCCGGTGACGCGCGGCGGCGGGCGTTCTGTGGACCCCGAATCTCTGGCGGAAGTGCGTAGCGCGGAGGATTAACCATGCAACAAGACCCATTCGTGAGACGCTTCGGCGTCCCGGTCCTCGCCGCTTCCGGCCTGTTCGTCGGGCTGAGCATTCTGGGACAAGTGGCGGCGGTGGGGAATCAGCCGTTCGGGGATGACACCCTCGAATGGCTCAGCAACTACGAGCAGGCGCTGGCGCTGGCGAAAGAGACGGGACGGCCGCTACTGGTCGAATTCCGCTGCTCGCCCTGAATCAGCGGCCGACGATTCGACGCACAGGTTGTGCTGTCGCCGCGAGATTCCGAGAGGGGACGTCTGCTCGAGAACTTCGTCCGCGCCCGCATCACGAGGATGAATCGGATCAACGTCGGCCTCTACGACTTCGACTGGCATCACTCGATCTACTTCTTCATCGTCAGCCCGGACGAACAGATCTACCTGCGCTACGGCGGCCGCGACGCGGTTTCGGCGGACTCGTATCTGGATCTGGACAGCTTTGCGCTCGCGCTCCGGGCGGGCCTCGAGGAGCACGAGCGCTGGCTCGCCGGTGAGTTGCCGGCGTCCCCGCGGCCGCCGCCCTTCTTCCCCAGCCATCTGAAGCGCTTGCGGGAGCAGCAACTGCAGCGCGGGCGCTGCGTCGAATGCCACATGATCGGGGACTACCGGGCCGCCGCGCGGGAGCGGGAGGGAACGCTGGACAAGCGGCGCGAGATGTTCCGCTCGCCCGACATTCGGAACCTCGGCATCCACCTCGACGTGCCGCGGGGCCTCGTGGTCGAGCGCGCCGAGGGAGCGGCCCTGGCGGCCGGACTGCTCCCCGGCGACGCGATCGTGAATTTCGCCGGAACACGGGTCCTGACGTTCGGGGACCTGCTCTACGTCCACGACGGTCTGGACCGGAGCGCTACGCACCTCTCCCTGACCGTCGAGCGCCCAGCGGTGGGGCCGGTTGATCTCCGCATCGAACTGCCGGCGCAGTGGTGGGTTTCGGACATCGCCCACCGTTACTGGTCGATCGACCCCCAGACCCACCTGACGACTTCTCCGCTCGCCGACGCGAGGAAGCGCGACCTGGGCTTCGATCCCGAAGGCTTCGCCTGCGAGGTCACCCGCGTCAACCGCCGCGCCGAGGTGCTCGAACTCCACGACCTCCAGCCCGGCGACGTCATCTACTCCGTGGGCGGGGTCGAGGCCGACCCGTCGGTGTCGGACTGTCTCGTCTATCTGCGGCTGAACGTCTCCGCCGGGGAGGAGGTGGACCTCGGAGTGCTCCGTGACGGCGTTCGCACGGAGGTGACCATCCGGACCCACCGCCAACGCTTCCGGAAGCTGGGAACCCCCTGAAGGACCAGGCAGCGTCCGGCGGGCGAACTAGGGAAAGCGCGCCTTGATCCAGCTCTGCCAGCCGGCGGCGTCCCGGGCCGCCGCGGCCCCCTCGTCGCCATAGAAGTAGACGGTGAGGACGACGGTCGCCCGTTCCGCGATCTTGTAGACGCACGTCTCCGCGATGCCCGGCGCCGGCCGGCCGAGACGGAAGAGGATGTAGGGCTGGCGACCTGCGGGCCGGAGTTCCTCGACAACCCCCGCGAGGCTGGCATCACCGGAATCGGGGAGCGCCCACGGGTCGCCGGGGGCGAGGGCGCCGGCAGCGAGCGTCGAGAGGAGGGCGTTCCAGGCGTCCTCCACCGAACCGTCGACGGCGCCGTAGGCGCGGACGATGGTGGCGCGCTGACCGCCGAAGTGGGTGAGGTAGAGCCGCAGGATGGCGAGCGCCAGGGGCCAGCCGTTCTCGAAGTTCTCGAGCTGGTCGTCCCAGTCGTCCGTGCCCGCGACCAGGCTGTGCACCAGGCGCACAAGGCAGTGGCCCCCGGAGCGCGGCTCGATGGTCCACTCGGCGGCGGTCGGCGGCCCCTCCGGTCCACAGTCCTTCCCCTCGTACCGGAAACGCCGGGGTGGGTCCCAGGCGGCCACCCTCGCCGGAACGTCGTCCGTCCCGGAACCGGTGCGGTACTTGAGGACGCCGCCGACGCGTTCCTCGACGTCGGTCGGTTCGAACCAGGAACTTATGCCGGGGCCGGTGGCGATGGCCCTCCAGACCTCCTCGGGTGTGCCGGGGACTTCGGCTGCGACCTGGATGGAACGGCGGCCGGAAGGATCGCGTTTGACGCTCACGAAGCCTCCCGGGGGGGTGCGGCGGCCGGCGCTTCGAGGACGGCGACATCGTGCATGGACGCGATTGGAATCATTGACAAGATCCTTGTCAATGATCGTCATCCGACTACCATGCGGGCCATGTCCACCGTGGACCGCGCGGTCGCGTCGGTTGGCGAAGCCTGGGCGCTGCGCGGCGAGGCGCTCGCCGCCGCGCCGGCAGACCCGGAGGCGTCCCGAGCCGTGGCGGAGCGGGTCCGGACCCGGATCGGCGAGGCGGCCGCCGTCTTTCGGGAGGCCGGCGCACACCCGGAACTGGTCGATGCGCTCGGCAAGCTGGGCCATCTCGAGCGGGACGCCGGCCGCCAGGAGGCAGCGCGTTCATGCTGCGAGGAGGCCGTCGCCGTGGCGCGCGACACCGGCGACCCCGTGGTGGTGGCCCATGCGGTCCGCCATCTGGGAGACGTTCATCGCGAGGCGGGCCGGTTGGCGCCGGCCGAAGCGTGCTACGAGGAGGCGCTCGCGCTCTACGGTCCGTCGGGAGCCGGGGTGGCAACGCTCGCGCACGCGAACGCGCTGCGCCCGCTGGCGATCCTGAAGGAAACCCGGGGCCGGCTCGGCGAGGCGCGGGCGCTCTGGAACCGCGCCCGGACGCTGTACCGGGAGGCCGGGATCGGGGCGGGGGTGGCCGAGTGCGCGGATCGGCTGCGCCGCCTGGGCTGAGCGCCCGCCGAATCAGGGCTGTCCGCCGGCCGTGATCGCCGCGCGGATTCCCCGGATGTCCGCGGGCCGGGTCCGGCAGCAGCCACCGATCAGTTC
>MPMW01000120.1 GCA_002238705.1 Acidobacteria bacterium bin61
TCGGGGTCCCCGCAGCTCGCGGTACCCGCGCTGAATCCACGGGTTGCAAGAATCCTCGATCCGCCGCCCGGCGGGAGTATGAGAAATCCGCGCTAGCCACATGCTGAGGTCAAGGACCCCGCCGGAACAGGAGTTACGCAGTGTGCAAAGGTCAATCTTCAAGAATTCGTGGGCGCGGTGCGCTGGTTGCGGGGCGTCACACGCTCGTCGCTGGCCTCGTGGCGGCGTTCGTCGGCGTCGTGGCGGCGGGCCGGGTCGCGGCCTACCGGTTCTTCGGGGACGACCTGGCGCCCACGTCGGAGACCGCGGTCCGGTGGCGGGCTGAGGCGTGGGGCCCCGGAGAGAGGCTCGCGTGGGACATCGCGGACGACCCGGACTGGGAGGCGTTCTTCGGCTCGGCGGAGGAGGCCCGACCGTTCGTGGAGCGGTCGCTGCGCCCGTGGTCCCGGCTACGGACGGCGGATATCTCGTGGGGACTCGACGGTTTCCGCGCCCCGGCGGAGGTGGCCGAAGACGGGACCAATGCGATCTTCATTGATGAGGAGGCGTCTGGCCCTTTGGGTTACGCACGTATCTGGAGCAAACGCGCGGGGCCGGAGGGGCCGTGGGAGATCTACGAGTGCGATGTCGCCCTCGGCGCAAGGTTCGCCGAAATCCCGGAGTCGATTGCTGAGGAAGGACAGGCCGAGTTCCGGCAATCCGAACGGGACGAGGCGGTACGGACCCTGGTGCACGAGTTCGGGCACTGTCTGGGCCTCGCGCACTCGGGAGCGCTTTCGCTGACTCCGGGTGTCAGCAGCGTTCACCCCGGGGATCCCGCGATGTCGTACGGGTTCGAGCTGGACCCTCCGGAGACTCTTTCGCGGGACGACATCGTGGGGGCTTCGCTGCTGCGCCCGGCCAGCGGGTTCGGTCGCCGGACCGGGAGCCTTTCCGGCACGTTGTCCATGCCGGAGGCCCCGGTGGAGTACGCAGTGGTATGGGCGCTTCCGGTCGGAACCCGGCCGCTTCGTGACCGGATCGGGGTGTTCAGCGGGAGCGAGGGGGAATTCGTCATCGAGGGTCTCGATCCGGGAGAGTACGTGCTGATGGCGCAGCCGGCGGTGATCGGGGCGGCGCACGGGGGGTCGGAGTTCTTCTCCGGGCGGATGGACGACGTGGTGTACGGCGGTGCGGCGCGCGTCACGGCGGGCAGCGACAGCGGCGGCATCGCGCTGACGATGCGCTGGGGCCGGGAGGTGCGGGCGCCGTACGGTGGCGCGACGGAAGAGCGCCCCCCGACCGGGAAGCCTGCGACCCCGATCCCGGCGGCCGGAGTCAACGTGTGCAGCGGGGTCCGGGTGCGGGCCGCGCGCCCCCAGGCCTGGGAGCCGCCCGGCGGGGAGAGTTTGACGCCGCGCGGCGAGGAGTTGGGGGACTGGTTTGCGACGACGATCACGGTGGAATCGCCGCGGTCGGCTTCGGTGTTCTTCGACTGGACGGCGCCGTACCGGGACTGGTTCCGCAGGCGTAGCCGGGGGGTTGGCGCGCGGAAGGGTTGGTTGGGCGCGGCGGAACGGGACATGATCAGCGAGTCCCTGCGGATCGAGCGGTCGGGGTCGGTGGTTCGGCAGGTGATGGACGTCGCGTGGCCCGAGGCGGCCGCGCCGACCCTCCGCTTCCGCTCGGAGGACGCCACCTGCGCCCGCGAGCCGCTGGTGGTCTGTGACTTCGCCGGATGCGCGTCGCTTGAGGGAGAACTGGCGTCCGCCAACGAGGCGCCGCGCGCCGCCGGGACCATTGCCGACCAGACGGTGACCGCGGGCAAGCCGCGGACGCTTTCGGTCCTGGACAGTTTTTCGGACCCCGACGGCGACTGGCTCAGCTATGAGGCGTCGTCGAGCCGCTCGAGTGTGGTGCGCGCAAACGCCGCGGGCAGCAGCGTCACCCTGACGCCGGTGAGCGCGGGGAGCGCGACGATCACCGTCACGGCGACGGACCCGGGCGGGCTGCAGACCACCCAGACGTTCCGGGCAACCGTGGTGGAAAACACCTGTGCCGTGGACGATCTGGGCACGCTGACGGGGAGGGTGACGCGCCGCGGGACCCTCGGGCCCGACTGCGTTGGTTCTTTTGGGGCAGAAGACCCCTCTCCCGCGCGCTACTACCGCTTTACCCTGCGTCAGGCGGGCGAGGTGCAGATCGACCTGACGTCTTCGGCCTTCGATGCGCTGCTGGTTCTTCGTCAGGGGACGGACTTCACTGGGCCGCAGGTGGCGTTCGACGACGACGGAGGAGACGGCCTGAACGCGCGCATCACCAGCCGATTGGCGGCAGGGACCTACACGATCGAGGCCACCTCGTACGGTGGGGAAGGGGCCTTCAGGCTGACCGTGGAGCTGGGATCCGGCGGGGGATCCGCCGACACCTTCCGCGCCGGGGACCGGATTCCGAACTTCCCGACGGGAACTCCCACCCGGGTGAGCGGAGCCAGCTTTGTCATGAGCGGCGGGTCGGTCGTCATCACCATGCAGCGCGGCGGGGTTGTGGAATACCCGGACTGGACCTTCACCTGTGAGGCGAACCGATGCGGGATCGACAACGGACTGGTGACGGAAGGAGTCGTCGTCCGCTCTCCGGGGGCCCCTCCTCCCTCCGGCAACAACATTGAGTTCCTGGACGAGGACTGCGACTTGACCGGGCCGGACGGCACTTTGATCGTCCACTGCGAGGGGAGCGTGCGTGCGTTGGTCGCTCTGCAGAACGTCGGTGTCCGTGTGGAGCTCACCGGGCTTGACGGAGACAGGAGAGTCGTCGAAACGGATCGAGACCAACTCGGCGACCTACGGGCCGATGAGGTACGGAGATGGACGGTGAGCGGAACTTTTGCAACGACGGCTACCAGATTCCGAATCAGGCTCATGGCGTCCTACCGCAGCCGTGGTCTTGCAACACGGTCGGAGATGAAGCAAGGCGCCGTGACCAAGACGCCGGTGCATTGGTGATGAAACGCCCCACGTGCCGGAGGACGCGCTGGCCCCGGAGGCCGAGATGGCCCGTCTGCACAAGCATCTCGCGGAAGTGGACTGCCGCCCGCCGTCCTTCCAGCCGGCAGAGTGGACTGCGATGACCTCTCGACGGCTTCGTCAAACGTGGGGATGGTCCGCCTGCGGCCGGTCACCAACTCCCCGCTGGCGCGCCAGGAGGTTGAGGACGCACTTCTGGCGTGCCTCGGCGAGGCTGACGTGGGGCCAGGTGCCGAGTCCGAGGTTGCGCGGCCGTGCAGCGGCCCTGCGGGTGGCGTTCCCGTACCGGGGGTGCCGTGAGGGTGGGGAGCGGCGGGAGGTTTCGACCGCCTCTCGGCGGTTGTGCCGGCCAGAGGCCGGCGCTCCGAGGCGTTTCGGCTGAGGGGCTGGGTGAGGGTGTCCCGTTCCGCTGCGCTCTCGCGCAGCGGGTGCCGGCTGAAGCCGGCGTTCCAAGCCGTTTTGGCTGTGGGGGTGGGTGAGGCGGTCCTGTTCCGCTGCGCTCTCGCGCAGCGGGTGCCGGCTGAAGCCGGCGTTCCAAGCCGTTTTGGCTGTGGGGGTGGGTGGGGCGGTCCTGTTCCGCTGCGCTCTCGCGCAGCGGGTGCCGACCGGAGGTCCACTTCTGCGCGGCTTTAACTGGCTGATTTATCAATGTGTTACGTGAGATCTTGGAATCTAGATATCACTGTGGCTATCACGCACGCCGATGACCGGATTGCGTCGGCTCTTGCAGGAACGAGGGAACGGGGGTGTAAGCGTTCGGTCGTGGGGGTATGGAGCAGACGCCCGTGTCACTCTCCCGCCGGCAGAGACCGATGTTCCTGGTCCGGCGTTCGGCGGCCTCGCCAGGGCGGGGCAGCGGTGGTTTCCTGTGGCAAGAGCGCGCCGACAACGCCGCACTGCGCCAGTGTTTACACGACTGCGCGCAGATCAAGGACGACACGAGAATCGTGGGCGACCAGCACGGCTAGATCGCCTCGTTGTTCGATGGCGTCGCTCTCGCTCTTGGGACGCACCGCGCCCGTGCGAAGCAGGGAGGGACCGCCTCATACCCCCAACGACCGAACGCTTACCAACCGTTGCGTTGAGCGTTCCGGTCACGTTCCGCACCACCCCCAATACGCTAACAGTCCGAAGAAAGCCGCGACCTCCAGCAAGAGCCACAGTTCGCATCCCCATCCGGCTCCCGCGCCGGTCTCAGTCCGCGATCGGCTCATGTCCTCAATTACATCCTCAGTAGTAAGGGATGAGCCCGATGCACGAATGCTCGCCATCCACCGCTCGCGGCGTAGTCAACACCTTTCGGGCGCCGGTTGCGGACGGGCCGCAACCCTAGCGGTTCCGCCGTGGGCGACATCCAGCCCGATGTATCGCAATGAGCGTCGCGGCAGTGTCACCATCAACAGCGATCTTGCAGTCCGACATGTCACAGAGAATGGGGTAGAGAATAAACTGGCGTGCCAACCGGTGATCTTTGGATGGTCACGAGGAAGCGAGGTATGGCCTGGCTTGCGGAACTCCCTGAAGAGAAGAGCACGAAGGGACGTGCTCTTGGAGCCGCTGGGATCGCTCTCTTGTTAGTGTCAGCTTTCGCATTCGCTCAAGGGGGACTCGCCTTTCCCGGAGTCGTGGTCGGCGCCAGGTTCGGCGTCAGCTTCATCACGTATGAAGTCGCGTATCACGTGATTCGGATCCTCTTAAGAAAGTACGTATTCGGTTTGTCTTCCGGGTTTGGCTTGGGTGCGGTCCTCCTCGGACCTATCTATGAGCTCATCGCCGAGGATGAGGGAGACCGTAGATCCGTGATGTCGACTCCAAGCAGCTAGATTCTGGCCCCGTTGGTCCGCTCACCGCGGAATCTTGCGGTAAAGCAGTCGGTGCAACCGGCGGTGCATCAGGTGCTAATGCCGACCCAAGCACGATCCCGGACCTGCCGACCGGAGCTGGCTCAACCGGTCAAGCTGCGGAAACTCACCGAGGGGCGGAAGCGCACCACTCGTCCTCGCCGAATGCCGCCTGGGCTCTCCCGTGCGCGGGTTCCGCGCCACGCCCGTCTTGCGGCGACCGGTGTGAAAAACCACGAACCGCCGGAGCACCACCCGCTGCCCGCGCACCAGCGCCGCGCCAAGGCCCTCGAACAAAGCATCCACGGTCGCCCGTGCGTCCCGCCTTCGAAGAGGCGTCGCTTTTACTATCCGGTTGATCAGGTCTGCCTTCTTCATGCCGGCTACATCGAACCGACACGCAGAACCCGGTTCGCACGCCCGCCGGGTGCCCGACCGGCGGCGAGGAACGGGCGGGTCCAGCCAGGAACGCGACCGACTCCTCCATGAGCGCCCGCCGCCGCTCGAACAGGTCCGTCCGGCGGTAGGCAGCCTCCACCCGGTCCGACTTCACGTGGGCCAGGGCAAGTTCACACACCTCGCGGGACGCGTCCGAACACTCTGCCGCCCCGTCACGGAAACTCGACCGGAACGCCTGGGGCACCGCCCGGGCACCGCCCCGATCCCGGCGTCCCGGACCAGCTTCACGATCGCCAGCCCGGAGAGCGGGCCGCCCCGGTCAGACCCGGTTGTCCGGCGGAACTGCGAAAAGATTGATCCAGGCGATTACGTCCTGCCGGCGTGTCGTGCAAATGTGGATGGCGCGGGCGACCTCGTGGACGGACATGCCTCCGGACCAGAGAAGCCCGGGCAGGTCCCAGGGGTGGATACAGGCGAAGACGTGCCTCACCTGGTCACGTTCGATGGTCGTCAGGTGCGGGGAACGAAAGATCCAGGCGAGTTCTGCGCCGGTTGGGCGGTCCGGATAGCCGGCCAGGTGGCCGCCCGACAGATGCGCGAAGAAGGCGTGCACTTCCTCCGGGGGAGTGGGGGGTGCCGAAAGGGCCTTCGGGTGCTGGAACCACGTCAGGGGGCGCGGTGATCGGTAAGGGATCGCGAACTCGGGATCCTGCGCGATATGACGAGGCGGTTTCCCTGGGCCACCGATTAGAGCACCGTGTTTGCCGAGGCCCCATTCGCGGGGGTCTCCGCCGGTCAGAATGCAGTTCTCGACATCGCGCCGCTCCATGCGGGCGTAAAGCTCCTCCCGGGAAGGAAGCCGGTCTGGATCGTCGGCGGGTGGATGGAAGTAAAAGTGGCGGATCTTCGCAATGTCGAGCATGGTGCGATTCAGCGTTTCCAGGCGGGAGGGGACCGCTCGTGAAGAGGCGGTGTTCTGGAGCGGATCTCGCGGCGGACCTCGTCGGCCACAAAGGGAGCGGGATCTCGGGCCTCCTTGGGGTAGACCGGGCGGATTAGCGGCCGCTGGCCAGCCCGCTCCATCCAGCCCTCCGGGAGGCTCTGGAGTTCGCGGTGCAGTTGCCGGAGGTCCGAGACTTCGATGTTCTTCATTGCGGCTTGGACCGCGGCAGAGTCGTGGTGCCTCGCGACGGCGAAGTCATAGAGGTCCCGCGCCAGCAGCTTCCTGGAATCAAGCATCCTGCCCCACAGTTTCCTGGCAAGGATCTCGGCGTTGGTTTCCAGGGGCACACGCGTGCCGCGGACCGTATCCGCGGATCGGGGTTTGTCGGTCTGTGGAAGGCTGGTGAATAGGGTGACCTCCCGTCCGCCTTGCAGGATGATCTTGGTGTTCCAGCGGAGGACGGTGAGGACTTCGGTTGGACCGGCGCGCTGCGTGATAGCGCGCAGGAACGCGTCGCGGCGCTCCCAGAGCCGGACGTACGACTCCTGATCGGTGAAGAGGTCCACGACGGTGCTGTGGCGGTGCGCCCAGCGGGCGGCCAAGGCGGTCCCGCCGCCGAGACGCATGCGGTCTTCCCCGCCCAAGTGCTCCCCGAAGGCCTCGCGCCTCGAGGAGGCCGGCCGGCCCAGCGGGCAGGTCGTATTCCGCCATCAGACGCTACCGGTGTCCTCGTGGAATATCCGTCCGAATCTCAAAGCGACGGTCTCCCATGTTAGTGCGGCCCAGGGGCCTCGCCCGACCGTGAACGACATGGCGACGATGCGCTCCCGAGAAGCGTTAGCGGCTCGGACCATGATCCCGCTCCGGCCCGCGCCAGCGCATCACGTCAAGAACCCGCGCAACGTCGCGGCGAGCGTCTCGTAGTCCTGGGCCAAGCCTGTCATTTGCCCGTCGAGCCGCTCGAGCTGCCGCCGCAAGGTCGCGTTGTCCCCGGCCTGCTGCTCGACTTGCTGCTGCAAGGCTGCGGTCTGCTCGGCTTGCAACTGCAAGGCTTCGATCTGCTCGGCGTCCCGCTGCCGCTCTCTCGCGGACTGCGCGGACAACCGCTCCAAGGCGGTCGCCAACTGTTTCTCTAGCTCGGTCATGGAGTTCCCTCACTCGCTCGACAGCTTCAAGGCAGGCCGCCCGCCCACGGTCCAGGGCGGATCCTCCAGCGCGCCGTCCGGCAGCACCAGGAACCGCTCCCCGTCGATCTCCCGCAGCGTCACGCCCCACGTCGTGTCCTCGATCTCGACCAGCGTCTCCCG
>MPMW01000121.1 GCA_002238705.1 Acidobacteria bacterium bin61
TGACAGTCGGTGATGTGGCGACCAGGCATCCAGCCCTCCTCTGTCCGCGGACAGATAAGAGCCTCCCCCTGAACGACCTCGTTCCCCAAAAGGCCCCGCTTCCGCGAAGCCTCTTCCCGGACTACGACCCTACCGACCGGGACACCCCAGCCGGATCAGCCCACCGAACGATCCAGTCTCACCTTGATCGCCGCTGACGTCTCACCCTGATTGACGCGCGACACCACGCGGCGTTCGACGGGCGATCCATCCCGGCTGAATCCAGGACGGCGTCAACGTGGCCTCGGACGGCTCCGAGGCGAATCAGAACCTCAACTTCGTGTCCTGGCAGGACGTGGTGGCGGCGCTGAACCTGGCTCCCGGATCCTGAAGCCTTCGGCCCCGACGCCCCCTACCCGCCTTCCACTCCGTGCCAATGCGGGTGAGACTGTTTCCGCATCGGAGATCGGAGAGGGCGGGCAGAACGGGAACCAGTCATGAGGACGAACCCGCGAGCGGTTGGCGTCCAATCGTCGGCCCCGGAGGGCGAGCGTAGAGTCCGAGCCGAATCCCCGCGCCGGCCGACATCGCCACGCTTTCCCCGCTCGATGCGCTGCAAAGCTCGAGACGGACGTCGTTCCGTTGGCGCTGGACGTTGCCGAGGAATTCCGCCAGCACCGTGGGAACGCACCCCGACAGTTGGTTGCTGTTCAGCCATAAGTGGAAGATGCTCGTCAGGTTGCCCAGCTCGGCGGGGATGGAGCCCGTCAGTTGGTTGCTTTGCAGATACAGGAGTCGGAGACTTGTAAGCTGCGCCAGTTCGACGGGGATGGCGCCCGTCAGTCCGTTGCGGGACAGGTTCAGTTCCCGAAGATTCGCCAGGTTGCCCAGCCACCTCGGGATGGAGCCCGTCAGGTTGTTGTTATACAGCCGCAGTTCCTGGAGATTCCTCAGGTTTCTCAGCGAGTCCGGGATGGCGCCCGACAGCCCGTTGAGGTACAAGCCCAAGTGCTGGAGATTCGTCAGGTTTCCCAGCGAGTGGGGGATGCGGCCCGTCAGGTTGTTCTGGCCGAGCGCCAGCTCCACGAGATTCCTCAGGTTTCCCAGCGAGTCCGGGATGACGCCGGACAGGTCGTTGTCCCAAAGGTACATCTCCAGGAGATTCCTCAGGTTTCCCAGCGAGTCCGGGATCCGGCCCGTCAGGTCGTTGTCGAAGAGCTTCAGCTCCTCAAGATTCCTCAGGTTTCCCAGCGAGTCCGGGATCCGGCCCGTCAGGTCGTTGTCCCGCAGATTCAGGACCCTGAGATTGGCGAGGTTCCCCAGCGAGTGGGGGATTCTGCCCGTCAAGCTGTTGAATTTGAGGGTCAGCACCTCGAGATTGGTCAGGTTCCCCAGGGTGCGGGGGATCGTTCCATGCAAGTTCGCATTCCACACGTCTATCTCGATCACGCCGTCCGGAGTGGCCTCGACGCCGTACCACGCCCGTATGGGACGGTCCTTGCTCCAGTTAAGGGTGTTCGTGCTGAAGTGGCGGAACCCCGTACCCCGCAGCGTGGCCCGCGCTTCCACCAGGATCCCGCAGTCCCGCACGAGCTCTTCGCTGGAACCACTTGGGGTCGCCACGCTGTTCCGGCAGATCCCGCTTTCCACGAAGGCGGCTTCCACCGTGACTCCGAAGATCTGGGTGGTGCTGAGCCCGCCCGGGTCCGTCGCCGTATTGGTCACCGTTGCTGTTCCGACAGCGACTTGGGTAAGCGTCAGGACACTGCCCGATACGCTCGCTTGGACCACTGCCGTATCGGACGAGGCGGCACGGTAGGTGAGTGCGTCACCGTCAGGATCCGAGAAACTGGGGGCGAGATCCCGCGTCGCTGGTTCGCTTCCGAGGGTTAGTGTCTGCTCTCCAATCTCGCCAACCGGCTGCGGGGCACGGTTCAGGGAGTCCTCGCCCACCTGCTCGACAAGCCAACTCCCGTCCTCCTGGCGAACCGCGATCAGTGAATCGGCGCCAGACCCAAGGCCAATACGGCTGGAACTCCGCACAAGCAGATAGCTCGCGCTGCCGTCGTCGTTGATGGTGAGCGGCGCCCCGGTTGACGGATGGCGGCAGCTCTCGCCCGGTCGCAGGACGAGCCCGACCGTGCAGGTTGGCACCGGCTCGGGCTCCGGCTCCGGGGGCGGGGCCGGCGGGGGAGGGGCAGGCCGTGGGGTCGCCGGTGTGCCGGATCCTCCGTCTCCGCAGCCCGAAAGGACCGCAACTGCGAGCAGAGTCACCCACCCCAGTTTTCTCATGATGGAACTCGTCTGTGGCGTCTCATCCTGATTGACGCGCCACACTCGTCCTTGCCAGAAGGCGGGGGAGAATGCCCACGACGACCACGCAGCCGACCGTCGTGTCCGGACTACGAGAGCTGGGCTCTTACGCACTTCCGCGATCATCCCCGTAAATGTGTCAGTTTTGGGCGATGACGCGATCATATATGGCAGTGGTTTCGCGAGAATGCGATGATCTGCGGCGTTGACCGTGCGCAACGGGCCGCCTCCCCTCGCGGGGCGCCTCGCGCGCAGCGTCGCCTCGATCTCCTCCTTGGTTGGTGACTCCCGTGGAGAGCGGCGCGCCTCGTGCTCCATGAGCCGGGCGTCGATGAGCCGCTTGAGGGACTTCTCAAGAGTGGGTGGGGGGCACCGCCACACGTGGCGCTCCAATCCCCCTTGGAGCGGCAGTCCGTGCTACCTGCCCAGGTGTCACCAGAGGCGCCGGACGCCGTACCGGTCGAAAACGGTTTCGTTCGAGACGAGAGCCAGGTCGTGAACGAGTGCCTGGGCGATCAGCATCCGGTCAAACGGATCGCGGAGCGGCCCCGCCAGACCGCCCGCGCGGCTCGCGTCCCGAACCGTGATGGCCAGTTCGGCGAAGCCCTGTCCCGCGATCCCGGACCGGACATCCCGTGCGATCAGTTCGCCCCCCGACAGTTTGCCGAGACGGTGTTTCGTGGTGATTTCCCAAGCCGAAGCGGCACTGACCAGCACCTCGTTCGCTTCGTCGCCGATCGCGGTACGCGCCGGAACCGACAGCCGCTCGCTGCCGCTCAACCACCACAGGAACGTGTGCGTGTCGAGAAGCAGCCGCACCGGCTACCTCTCCCAGGCTTCCAACTCGGATTCCGGGAGCGGCTCGAAGAAGCTCTCGGGGACCGTCAGGCGTCCCTTGAGCGCTCCGAACTGCCGCTTCCCAGGCCCCTTGCAGGGAACCAGCCGCGCTACCGGCGCGCCGTTGCGGGCGATGACGACCTCCTCGCCCGCCTCGACCTGAGCCAGCAGGCGGGAGAGATGCGTCTTGGCCTCGTGCACATTCACCGTAGCCACCGGCTGCCTCCGCCCATTGAACTTAGTCAATGATATGACTAAGCAAGAGTCGTATCAAGTCCCGACGCGTTTCGCGCGGCGATGCCGGCCTGATGGCCAGCGGTCAGCCCTCCCGGCGGGGGCCCCTTCCGCTATTCCCCGTTGCGTCCCCGCTCCGCGGCCATCCGCACCACTTCATCGAAGATGCGCTGGTCGAGGGTGTGGCCCATGCGCTCGGGATGCCACTGCACGGCGACGCAGGGCCACCGGCTCCCGGGGGTGGATCCGTTGTATTCGACGGCTTCGATGATCCCGTCGGGGGCGTGGGCCACGGGAACGAGCCCCTCCCCGAGCCGGTCCACCGCCTGGTGATGGATGCTGTTCACGCTGCGTTCGGTCACGCCGAGGATCCGGCCGAGCCAGCTTGCCTCCTTGATGGTCACGGGATGCCGGAACGCCACCGCGTCCTTCGGCGCACCGGGGATGGGCGGATGGTTCGCCCGGTCGGAGATGTCCTGCTGGAGCGTCCCGCCGAGCGCGACGTTCAGCGCCTGCATGCCCCGGCAGATGCCGAAGAACGGGATTCCCGCGTCGCGGGCGGCCAGTGCCAGGGCGACGTCCCAGGCGTCTTCCTCGAGATCGATGTCCGAACTCACGCCCTCGTCGTGACTCGCGTAGGACGACGGCGAAAAATCTCCTCCGCCGGTCAGCACCAGGGCGTCCACCGAGGCGACCGCGTCGGCCGCCGCGTTCAGCGGCGCCGGGGGCAGGATGAGCGGCAGGCCGCCCGCGTAGCGGACGCTGTCCACGTACTCCTCGGCGAGCGTGAAGAGCTGTTCCGGATCCCCCACGATGGTGTGGACCGGGCGCTTCCAGGAGGACAGCCCGATGCGGGGACGTCTTGGGAGGGTGGGGCCGCTCATCGCGCCGCCGGCCGCGGAGGCCGGACTCCCCGATATTCCCAGTCGCCGCCGAGCGCGGTCGAACGCACCTCCTCGGACTCGCTGGGCTGCGCCCCGTAGCCCTCGGGAATCCCCCACTCCGCGGCCACCACCGGGTTCACGAGGCGCCCGAGCCCGTCCACCTCGACCGCCACCTCGTCGCCCGGCTCCACCGGTCGCGATCCGGCGGGCGTACCGGTGAAGACGAGGTCGCCGGGCAGCAACGTGTGCGTCCGGGAAATGTCCGCGATCAGGTAGTGCGGGTCCCACTGCATTTCGTCGGTGTTCCCCGACTGCCGCACCTCGCCGTTCACGAGCGTCCGGATCCCGCGCCCCCGGAAGTCCCACCCCGAGACCACCGGTTCGAGCACCGGGCACATCGTGTCCGAGCCCTTCACCCGCAGCATCGAGCCGGCGTCCGTGTCACGGAAGTCGTGCAGCCCGAAGTCGTTGCCGACCGTGTAGCCGGCGACGAACCGGCCGGCGTCCTCCGGCTCGATTCCCCGGCAACGCGACCCGATCACCGCAACGATTTCTCCTTCGAAGTTCAGGTAGCGGCAGCCTCGTGGACGGACTACCGGCTCCCCGCTCCGGATCAGGGCGGAGGGAGGCTTCAGGAAATAGGTGGGCGCCTTGGGAAGCCGCGCGCCGAACTCCTCGACCCGGCTCGAGTAGTTGAGATGAACACAGACGATCTTGCTCGGGTTCATCGGAACGGGAGAGGTTACCAAGCCAGGCGCTCCTGGTTCTCCCCCCCTTTCCCGTTCGGTCCGTGCCCGATTCCCGGCATACCATCCGGGCAGTGACGACCAACGGGCGGACGGAAGCCGCATCCGGCTTCGAGGCGATCGTCTCCCACGACACCTACACGAAGGGCGTCCCCTGGGACCTCTTCCAGCGGATGCGGGAGCAGCGAACCCCCTGCTGGATCGAAGAGGAGGACGGCGCCGGCTTCTGGGCGCTCACCCGCCACGCGCACGTCTTCCAGGCCAGTTCCACCCCCCGGGACTTCTCCTGCGCCCGCGGCATCCGCCTCGAGGAACTCGATCAGGACGAACTCGAAGCCCGCCGCACGATGATGGAGTACGACGGCGCCGAGCACGCGCGGCTCCGCCGGCTGGTGGGCGCGGGCTTCTCCCGGAAGTCCATCGCGACCTACGAAGCCTCGGTGCGTGAGTTGGCCGCACAGGTGCTCGACCGCGCGCTCGAACGGGGCGAGCTCGATTTCGTCGAGGAGGTTTCCCGCGAACTCCCCATCCGGATGCTCTGCCGCATCCTGGGGGTGCCCGAGGAGGACGCCGGCGAACTCGTGGAATGGGGCGACGCGCTGATCTCGAACGCCGATCCCGAGTTCTCGATGGCCGTCATCGACCGGGAGGACACCGAGGCGTTCCGCCTGCTGCCGTTCCGGAGCCCGGCGGCGCGCTCCGTCTTCGACTACGCGAGCCGGATCCGGCTGGAGCGCCTCCGCCGGCCGACCGACGACATCATCTCCGGCATGCTGGCCGAGGACCCCGGCGGCCGGCCCCTGACCGAGCTGGAGTTCCAGAACTTCTTCCTGCTCCTCATCGTGGCCGGGAACGAAACCACCCGGCACACCATCTCCCACGGGCTGCTGGCGTTGCTCGAACACCCCGCCGCCTGCGAGACCCTCGACGCCGCTCCTGGCGACCGCGGCCTCTTCGAGTCGGCTACCGAGGAGATCCTCCGCTGGACCTCGGTGACCATGCACTTCCGGCGCACCCTGACCCGCGATCTCGACCTCGACGGCGCCGCGATGCGCCGGGGTGACAAGGCGGTCCTCTGGTACATCGCCGCGAACCGCGATCCGGAGGCCTTCCCGGAGCCCGAGCGGTTCGACATCCGCCGCAGCCCGAACCCCCACCTCGCCTTCGGGGCCGGACGGCATGTCTGTCTTGGCGCCTGGCTCGCGCGCCTCGAGGTGCGCGTCACCTTCGAGGAACTCTTCCGCCGGGTGCGGGGCGTCGAACTCACCGGACCGCCCGACCGGCTCCGCTCCAACTTCATTCACGGCGTGAAGCACCTGCCGGTGCGCCTCGTCCCCCGCTGACCCGGGAGTTGCCATGTCCTGCCGACTGTTGAACCCACGTGCCCGAGCCGTCCTGCCGCTCGCGCTCGCTGCCCTTCTCCTTCCCGCCGCCGGAGCCGCCCAGGGGCCGTTCACCCTCGAACAGGTCTTCTCGGCCCCGTTCCCGACGAGCCTTACCGCGTCTCCCGACGGGTCGCGGGTGGCCTGGGTATTTGACGAGCAGGGCGCGCGGAATGTCTGGGTCGCCGACGCGCCTGATTTCCAGGGGCGCCGGGTAACCGATTTCGCTGGCGACGACGGCACCACCATTTCCGGCCTCGCGTTCAGCCGCGACGGCTCCCGAATCGCCTTCATTCGGGGCGACGGCCCCAACCGGGCCGGGGAGTTGCCCAACCCGCTGAGCCGTCCGGAGGGGGTGGAACGAGCCCTGTGGGTGATCGAGGATCGCCCGCGCCGTCTCACCGAGCCCGCCGGCAGCCCGCTGTTCACCGCCGGCGGGAACGCTCTCCTGTTCGTGCGGCGGGGCAAGATCTGGCGGATCGGACTCGATCCGGGCGCGGAAGCCGAAGCGTTGGTCAACGTGCGCGGATCCCTCGGAAGCCTTCGGCTCTCTCCCGACGGCTCGCTCCTCGCCTTCGTTTCGAGCCGCGGGGCGCACTCGTTCGTCGGAGTCCACGACTTCGACGCGGGAACCGTGCGTTGGCTGGATCCGGCGGGGGGCCGCGGCGGCTCGCCGGCGCTCTCCCCCGATGGCGCGCTCCTCGCCTTGGTTTCGAGCCGCGGGGCGCACTCGTTCGTCGGAGTCCACGACTTCGACGCGGGAACCGTGCGTTGGCTGGATCCGGCGGTGGACCGCGACGGTTCGCCGGCGTTCTCCCCCGATGGCGGCGAGGTGGCATTCCTGCGTACTCCGCCAGTGCTCGAGCGGTTCATGTTCGTCCCCCAGCGCGAGGGTCCGCCCTGGAGCATCCGGGTGGTTTCCGTGGAGAACCCGGCGGCCAGCCGCGAAGTGTTCCGTGCGGAACCGGGCAAGGGCAGTGTCTTCTCGGGCACCGCCTCGGCGAACCAGCTCCACTGGACGGATGACGGCCGCATCCTCTTTCCCTGGGAGCGTACCGGCTACCGGCACTACTACGCCGTCTCCGCT
>MPMW01000122.1 GCA_002238705.1 Acidobacteria bacterium bin61
TGCCATCACATGGCAACAAATATCCCACTCTAAGACAAAGATCGCCGTGTCCAAGCCACCCTTTCTCAATGACTTACGGACCTCGCCTCTCCCAAAAGCGAGGTGAAGTTCAGGTTAGCAGCGCGCGGGGCCGGGAAGACGCGTTCATTCACCCGGTGAGGGCACGGCGGCAAGGGAGCCGCAAGCACCGCGATGACGGAAACGGCCGGGCGCGCCGCGCTCCGGCCGCCACGCGGTCCGCAGGGGGCACCATCCCTCAATAATCTGCGGATAAATCAGCAGGTTACAGGTTCTTCCAGAATCTGGATATCACCCTGCTTCTTGCATGCGTGATTTCCCGTCGGTCGTCACGCGCCGTTTCGACGCGGCGACGCGGGTACGCGGCGACGCGGCGACGCGGGTGGTAACCGTTCGGTCGAGCCGGTCTGAGGGCTGCGGGCATGGCGAAGCGGTGTCCTATTCCGGCGGAATGGCGGTCTTGCCATTCATGAGTGCGCCGATGTCCTTCGCAACCTCACGGACTTCGGCTGGCACGCGGAGCGATTCCCCCGCCCGGTGACGCAGCGCGGCGATGAGTGGGCTGAGAGATGCGGCCTTCGCCGGGTCGCTCGAAAGCAACTGCGCCAGCTCAGCCGGCGATGCTCCCGCGCCCACGAGCTCCGGGACCAGCCTCTGCATCACGGACACCATGAGGTCGCTCTTTGGGGCGAAGACCTCGTACCCCGCGCGAAACGCCTCCAACGCGGCGTCACTGAACCCGATCTTCAAGTACGCACGCACCCGGACGCATTGCACCTTCCACGTCAGGGAGGCGCGGCCGGCATCGGGAACCCTCCCGCAGCGACGCGCGATGTCATCGCAGAGACCAAGCACTTCCTCCGATGATCCGGAAATGCGCAGCTGCAACGCCTTCGCCAGCAAGGCGTCCGCCACCTGCCGCTGCACTCCCGGCGCGGCGCTGTCCCCGAAGCGTTGCACCACTTCATCCCACCGCTCGACCGCGAGCGCCGTTTCGTCGCGGAGCCGGTGGGCGAACCCCTGGTTCAGCAGGGCCTCGGCAACGCATACGTCCAACTCTGCACCGTTGGCGGCAGCGAAGCGATCCACGACTCGCGCGTACTCCTTGATTCCGCCCTCGGCATCCCCCTTCTTCACCAGCAGCTCGCCCTTGCGGATCATGGCGCTGGCAAGCAGGGGCTGTACTTGAGGCGAGTCAAGCCTGCCGAGCCGATCAATGGCGTGACACAGAGCGTCGAGCGCCTCCTGCGTCTTTCCGCGCAACTGCGACTCGAGGGACATCCAGACCAGCGCCGCGCCCACCGAAAAAACACACTTCTCGTCCGGCGTGTCCCCGAATCTCGCGACGACATCGTGGAGCAATGCAGCCCCTCGCCCCGAGTCGTCGGCCATCGCCAGGAACATCCCCCTGTTCACCATTGCTACCGCGATTTCTCCCTGAAGATCCGGGTCCTCGGAGGCAGCGAACCGAGCCAGCAGGTTCTCGTGCGCCGCCTGGGCAGCCTTGCTATCCCCGAGCGCGCCGTGTGCCGCCCCGGACGTGTTCAATGCAGACGCCACGGAATTCTGTAGCGCCGGAGTCGGACTGTTCCCGAAAAGCTCCACAACCCGGTTGCACGTTACAAGTGCTGCATCAGGACTCCCGGCTCGCACTTGATGGTTCGCGATCGTTGTCAGAGCCAAGCCCACATGTTTCTTGAGGAACGGCTTCTCCGTCTGCTCGAATCGGGAGGCGAATTCCTGGAGGGAATCCAACATCTCGTCCGTTTGGCGCAGATATTCCCGACAGTGGGCCTGCGCCAGGAGCCACATCGCATAGCGGTACGACTGCGGCGCCCACCCGAAGCCCCCATCCGTCCGGTGCATCTGATCCAGGAACTCAACTGCTTCGGCGAAATCGCGTCTGACCAGGGCAGCAGTGATTCCCGGAAGCTGCTGGTTCAGAGCGTCCTCGCCGATTTCCTCCGCTCGGGAACGAAGGTGGTTGAGCAGCTCCTCGTCTCCGTGGCGGAAGACGCGCAGCAGACCTGGTTGTTCGGCAACCGCACGAGCGAGACCTTCGCGGACCTCTGGCGCGGTTTCCGCCTCCACGACCAGACCGGACAATCGCTCATGACCTTCACCGGAGCCGTACGCCAGCGCCATGTACCGGACCAGGTTGTGTATGACCCCGGCTCCGTTCTGCTCGCGCTGGAGCTGGTAGTAGATGCTGAAGAGCCGTTCCGCGACGGAATAGAGCGGTTTCTTCCCCTCTCCCTCCTTGACGATCGCGCCGCGATTCTTGAGACGACCGAGCATCACCGAAGCGCTTCGGATGTCCATCATGGCTCGCGTTGCAATTTCACGCGCCTCGGAGGGTCGCCAGAGGTCAGCCACGGCGAGAAAAACCCGCCGTTCCGAAACAGGAAGCGCCGCTATCTGACTTCGGAAGTACTCGCTGTGGTCATCAACCAGCACCGCGAGGCGCTCCATCAGGCTTCGTGGCGACGGATGCTCCGCGAATCGCCCTGCGATCACGAGCAGGCGGGGGCTGCCGCCGGTGAGAATCTCGATTGGCCGGATGTTGCGCCCGTCCAGGGATTCCCCGGCGACGCGTTCCCATAGCCGCCGGCACTCCTCCGAACTCAGGGGCTCCAGGTTGACGTTGCGAAACAGCTCGAAGAACGGCGCCCCGGCGTCATCGAGCGCCTCAAAGTGCGTGGTGGCGGTCCCCAGCAGGATGATTTGCGGTTCCGACTGAAGCGTTGCGCGGAGCTTCCAGCCGAAGTCGTCGTTTGCGTTTCCGAAGAGCGCGTGCAGGTTCTCGACCATGAGGACGAGTCTTCGGTTCATCCGCTCGGCGCCTTCGAGCACGGCGCCGAGGGCGCGCTCCTCCAGCGCGTCGCCACGCCAGCGCCGGATCAGATCGGACCGGGTCTCCCGCAGTTCCCGCGCGAGTTCCGGTTCACGCGACTCGACCTCTCGCGCGACGTGGAACGACGCGTCTAGCCAGAACGATGTGGCATTGAAGATCCCGGCGCTCTCGTCCGCGAACCGGACGGGAACGACACGGGACGCGAACGCGGGCTCGGTCCGGAGTTCAGCGGCCACGCGGGCGAGCAGCGTGGACTTGCCCCGGCCGCGCGGTCCGAGGATCAGGGCGTGCTGGCACGACGGAGAGTCCAGATTGCCCCGCAGAATCTCGAGCAGGATGTCGAGCTCGCGTTGCCGTACGACGAACTGCCGGATGACCTGCTCGTCCGGCTGAAGGAGGCCCGGATGGTGTTTGCGAAAGGCCTCGCGGGTTCGGTCCGCCAGTTCAATCATCGTCGGCGCCCCCTCGCGTACGAGCGTCGTCGTCCTGCGGACGACTCCCGAGCGTTATGCGGCTGTCCCGGAACCGGGAAGCCCACCAATCCTTCAGTAGCCGCGAACCAAAGCGGTGTCCCTCGGGACCCGGTTCCAGGTAGCCGTCATGCGCCAGCACATCCAGGGCGTCGCCCACCCGCTCGCGGACGTCGTCCATGAGGGGGGCGTAGCGGCGCTCGAGGCGGTGGCGAGCCTCACGGGTGAATGCTCCCCGGAGCGACGCCTCGGCAAGGATTTCCATCGCAATGGAATAGCCCTCCTCGTCCAGCGCATCCTTCAAGCGGGTTTCGTAGTGGACCAGGTCGCTCTGTCCGCGGGGGCCAAGCAGGGCGCTTTGGTAAACCTCCGGCACATCCCGCGCGGTCAGCCGCTCCCGGCCCCCCATGAGCGCGAAGTCCCGCAGCCGGGCGAAGAAGGATTGGACGTGGTGCGGAATCCCGATGCCCAACTGGTCATAGACGGCTTCGGCCACGCCAGCCGCTACCGATAACCCCTGGCTTTCGGCAAGCCGGTTGAAGCACCGAACGCTCGTTTCGCGGTTCCACGGTCCGAGGTGTACCGGGTAGAAGTGGTTGATCCGATCGGGAATCCCGAGCCGCCGCACCAGGGGTTCGAGTCCGATGCTCCCGGACACGATGAGGCTGAGCGATCCACCTTCGACCTCCTGGAGCGCGCCGCGCAACCAGCTCAGGAAGGCGTCCACGCGTCCCCGACCTTCGGCATGCCGGAGCATCCTCTTGAGGAAGATGGGCAGTTCGTCCACAACGAGGAGCACGGGTTGTTCGTAGCGGGCGCATTCCTCCAGCAGTTGCTGGCCGTGTCGCCTCCAGCTCCCCGCGCTCAGCCCCGCGCGGAGGCCGATCCGGAAATGTGACACGCTGACTTCATTGATGTTTTCCTCTGCCCATCGCCCCATCCGCCCGGCGAGGCGCGACCGCAGGGAGCGAACCCCATGCGAGGCCCCTGCTATCCGCGCGATCACGTCTTCCGCATCGTCGGCTCCTTCCACATCGGCGAACAGGAACGCCCACCCGTCGGCCTCCAGGCGACGCCCGAGTTCCCGCGTGAGGCTGGTCTTCCCCATGCGCCGCTGACCGGTGAGCAGGACATGGTTGTGCTCCCGGGCCAGCGTTTCCAGCAGCCGCAGCTCGGGCTCGCGGTCGAAGAAGTCGTCGCCGCTGACCCAGCGGCCCGTAGATACCCTCATGCGGCGGCGCCTCCGTTCGCGCGTGCAGCGTGACAATAGCAGTCAACAGTTTCGTTGTCAACCAATCCGTTGACAACGGGCGCGTTGTCCGGGCGGATCCCTGGATTCTTGGCGGGATTCCGCCGCTGGCGACCCCGCCTCCCGGCGGCGCGCCGGTGCGATACTCAGCGCGATGAGACGGTAACTCGGGACATTCGGACCGGAAACCGCACAGGCTCACTCACACCACGCAACGTGACACGAAATTACATGTTTCGCGTCGAGAACGTTACGATTCCGGCTTTGATGGTGACACGAGATGACGTGAACGGCGGATTGAGTGCCGGGAAGGCTGCGCCCGATGTCGCTTCTGTCTCTTTGGAGAGGCTCCTTCCGGTCATCCTTGGTTTGGAGTGCACCCCCAGGAGGGACAAGTTGCGGTCGGCGCAGTACGGGCGGAGCGGACATGGCGCCCGTTGCCCATCCCTGCGGGAAGGCAATCGCTGCACAGGGAGACCCTCCCCCCGGATGATTGGTCGCGCCATGCGGACCTCCGGCATCACCGTCGAGATACGTGACCCGGACTGTTGTTCCGGTCGTGTGGCGTCTGATGGGAGTCGACGGGAATGAGGATGCTTCTGGTGGTCGCAGCGCTGCTGCTGGCCTCCTGCGCGGACGAGTCGCCGCCGACCGTGGTGCCGGTTCCGGACCTGCCGGCGCCGCCATCGGCACCGGAACCGGCGCCAGAGGAGATGGAGGCGAGGCTCCTTTTGGAGATCCTGATCAAGCTGCCGGACTTCGCGCCCACGCCGGTCTTCACGCTCACCGATGACGGGACACTTACGGGTTTCGTGAATGGCACGCCGTGCGATCTCACCCTCGAAGAGGCCGAGTTTGCCGCCCTCCGAGAGGCGATCTCCTCCCTCGGGCTCGACGCCATCGAGGGTGAGGAGACCATTGCTGTTCCCGAGGGTGCCGAGCAGGGGCTGCCCACCTTCGCATTCCGGCTGTACGCGGGCGACCGGACCCACACCCGCTGGGTCGAGGGTTTTCAGCTAGTGGAGCACACGGATCTGCGCGTGGCCGGGCTGACCGCGCTCTATCAGCAACTCGCCGACCTTGCCGTTCACTGTGGGGGATGAGCGCCGACCGGGTTCCTGCAGCGGGCCAGCCAGCCCTCCAGCCAGCCCACAATCCGCGCCTTCGGCTTTGAGGTTTGGCTGCCGCCCGGCTGGTAAGTGGCGGCAGGCTGCCAGGAGCGCAAATGATCGGCGACCTCGAGCGAAGGCATTTTCTCCGGCTGGTGAGCGCGCCGCTCGTGGCTACCGCGTGTGGGGAAGGCGCGGCTCCGGCCACGGCCCCCTCTCCCTCGCTGGCGACGCCGCCCCCGCCACCCGATCCGTCACCACCGGCTCTCCCGCCTGCCGACCCGCCGCCGGTTCGAGACGGGGCGTGGATGACCACGGGCCTCGAGTTCCCGGAACTGGCCAGCTTCGATGAGGCGCTCCGTTACTTCATGGAGCCGCTCGGTATCCCTGGCGGATCGCTGGCGGTGACGCGGAACGGGCGACTCGTGCTCGCCCGCGGCTACACCGACGAGAGCGTCAGCGATGACGATGATCTGATAACCGAGCCAACCTCCCTGTTCCGCATCGCCAGCATCTCCAAGCCGATCACGGCGGCCGCCGTCCTGCGGCTGGTCGAGGACGGCGAACTTGAACTGTCGGCGAAGCTCACGGAACTGCTCTCCTTGACACCACCACCCGGACAACGTCCCGATCCACGCCTCCATGACGTCACGGTCCTGAACCTGCTGCAGAATCTGGCCGGATTCCCGCGGGATTGGCCCTGGCCCGACCAAGAGATCTCCGAGGCGCTGGGGGTGCCGCTACCCATTTCGCAGGCCGACATCGCCACCTACATGACGGGCCAGCCGCTGGAGCACCCGCCGGGAACGACGTACCTGTACAGCAACTACGGCTACCTGCTCCTGGGTCTGCTCATCGAGCGGGTGACCGGAACGCCGTACGAGGAGTACGTCACGAACCGCGTGTGGCGCCCTCTGGATGTGACACGGTCGGTGCTCGGGAGAGCGCTGGAAGAACACCGGCGACCGGGAGAGGTGAAGTACCACGATCCGCGCTCGTACCCGACGGTGATGGACGACTCCGGCGCCATCGTTCCCTGCCCGTATGGAGGCGTCAATTGGGAGAACTGGGGCGCCGGTGGCTCGTGGTTGAGTTCCGCAGTGGACATGGTCCGGTTCGCTGCCGCATTGGACGAGCCAGCCGCGAGCCCCGTACTCAACGCCGCCTCCATCGAGATCATGTTCGGGCTTCCCGAGAACATCGGTCCAGCGGCCTACACGCTAGGCGATCCCTACTATGCGTGTGGCTGGCAGGTTCGGGACTATGGGAACGGAAGCAGAAACACCTGGCATTCCGGTGGCGGCTGCGGACAACGAACGTTCCTGGTCCGGCGCCGGGATGGCTTGAGTTGGGCCGTCCTGTTCAATCGGTCGGATGCGAACGTGGATTACGGAGAGATCTACCGCCTGCTGGACGTTGCGGCGGACTCCGTCGCCCGCTGGCCGGACCACGACCTGTTCGACCGCTATCTGGACCTGACGTAGCCACGAACCGGGAATCGGCTGGAGGCCGGAGCCAGTTGCCCAATCCCGGCGACATCCCGGAGTCGCCGCTGAAGCATCTGACTCCTTCAGGTTTTGGTTCCGCCAATCGCGCGGAACGATTAGCCCGGATTTCTCATACTCACGGCCCGGGGCGGACCGCAATGGGTCGTAACCCACTCTGTCGCGGTGGTTTCTCCACCAGGTGCCAGCCTGGAC
>MPMW01000123.1 GCA_002238705.1 Acidobacteria bacterium bin61
CGGCATCGAGTCGTCCGCCTTCGCGTGGAGCGATTGGGAGGGCGCGGACCTCGCCGGCCGTATCGCCCTCGTCCTCGACCACGAGCCCGGGGAGGCCGACCCGGCGAGCCTCTTTGACGGGGTGGTGACTTCGGAACCCTCGCGGCCCTTTCGCAAGGCGGTCGCCGCGGCCCGCGCCGGAGCGGCCGGGGTCCTCTTCGTGCGGGACGTGCACCAGCACCCCGGCGAGCTCGATTTCGCCGCGGCGGCGCGCGGGGCCTGGCCGGATCCACCCCGCCGGGCGCCGCGCATCACCCTCGCCGAGTGGGTGGAATCCGTCCGGATTCCGGCGGCCGTCATTTCGCCGCGGGTCGCCGAAACGCTCCTGGCTGGGAGTGGTCACTCCCTCGAGAGTCTCGGCGCGATGGCGGATGACGGCATGAGCGCACCGCTGTTCCTCGACGCCCGGGTGCGTCTCGCCACCAGCGTCACCCGCACGACCACGCCCGACCGCAACGTGGTCGGGCTCATGCGGGGAGCGGAAGCGCCCGACGAGTGGATCATCCTCTGCGCCCACTACGACCACGACGGCGCCGACGGGAATCTCGTCTGGCCGGGGGCTGACGACGACGGTTCGGGAACGGTCGCCCTGATCGAGATCGCCGAAGCGCTGAGTCGCGCGGCCGACGCGGGACGCCGTCCCCGGAGGTCGATCCTCCTCGCGGCGTGGAACTCGGAGGAGCGGGGCCTGCTGGGCGCCTGGGCCTACACCCTGAACCCGCTGCATCCGCTCGAGCAGACCGTCGCGGTGCTCAACATGGACATGATCGGGCGGAACGAAGAAGTGCGTCGCGGCGGCGGGAGGCGCTTCCGCGGCCTGGAACCACAGACGGCCGCGTCGAACGCCAACACCGTGAACATCATGGGGTACAGCTACAGCCGCACCATGACCGAAATGGTGCGCTCCGCAAACCGCGAGTCCGAACTCGATCTCAAGATGCGCTACGACAACAACCCGTCGAACCTGCTCCGGCGGAGCGACCAGTGGCCGTTCCTGCAGACCGGGGTTCCCGCCCTCTTTTTCCACACGGGGCTCCACCCCGACTACCACACGATCTACGACCGGCCGGAGAGGATCGAATACGAGAAGATGGAACGGATCGTCCGGCTCGTTTACCAGATGGCTTGGGATCTGGCCGACTCCGACGCCCAGCCGGATTTCACCGGTGCGAATCGGGGCGCCTCCCTGCCCGCCGCCACCGGGCTCGGCCGCTGAGGAGACCGTTTCGATGCGCAAGAACGAGAGAATCCGGCCGGGCCTCGGCTGGATCCTGGCAATAGGGGTTGCCGCCGGCTGCGCCCCACCACCAACCGGGACGGACGCGCCCGGAAGCGATGCGGTCCCCGCCGAGAGCGGTCCGCCGGCGCCGCTCGCCGCCGACTACTTCGTGCCGTCGTCGCCGGACAACGTAAGTTGGGGCTGGTTCCCCACCGACAAGGAGCCGGTGCTCCGGGTCCGGCCCGGCGAGACCGTGCGGATGGACACCCTGACCCATAGCGGCGCCGTTCAGGATGAGGAGCCGGTGGCCTGGCTCACCGCGCTCGGGGTGTCCGAGGACGAGATCCACCAGGATGTCCTCGACTTCTGGGCCTCCCGCGCGGGTCGTCCCCGCGAGGGCCGGAGCGGCCACGTCATCACCGGCCCGGTGTACATCGAGGGTGCGGAACCGGGAGACATGCTCGAGATCGAGATCCTCGCGGTCGAGACCCGGGCGCCGTGGGGGATCAACAACACCTCCGCCCGCGGCGGGGTGTTCTCCGAGGGCTACCCCGGCTTCCACGCGGACGACCCAGCGCTCGATATCCCCCCCGGGACGCGGCACCTGATCCGGACGGGATGGGTGGACGGCCGCGAAGTGGCCTTCCTCGCGGACGACATCCAGGTTCCGCTGGCCCCCTTCATGGGGATTCTGGCGGTCGCTCCGGACCCGGTCGTCGGACAGCCGGGCGTAACCGTTTCCGGGGTTCAGGGTTCGCGTCCTCCGGGAGCCTTCGGCGGCAATCTCGACGTGAAGGACCTGAAAGCGGGGACCACCGTGTATCTCCCGGTCTTTCATCCCGGCGCGCTCTTCTATGCCGGGGACCCGCACGGCGCCCAGGGAGACGGCGAGGTGAGCGGCACGGCTATCGAACAGTCGCTGAGCGGGGTGTTCCGGTTCGCCGTCCACAAGGGCCGGGCTCCGTCTTCACCCTGGGCGGAAGACGAGGACTACTACCTGGTCATGGGGATCGACCTCGATCTGGACCGCGCCGCCCGGCAGGCGACCTGGGAGGTCGTCGCGTTCCTGGGCGAAGAAAAGGGCCTCTCCCCGGCCGAGGCGCTCTCCCTCGCGAGTATCGCGGTGGACTTCCGCGTCAGCGAGGTGGTGGACCTCACCCAGGTCGTAACGGGATACATCCCCAAGAACATCTTCCTGCCCTGACGGCCAGGAATCTCACCCTCGAAAGGAAGCCCGATGCCCGCCTACGTCGTTGCCATGATCAGCGTTCACGACGCGGAGACCTACCGGAATTACTCGGACCGGACGCCCGCGACCCTGGAGAAGCACGGAGGCCGCTTCCTCACCCGAGGAGAGGCCGTCACCGCCCTCGAGGGTGAGGAATTCGACGGACGGATGGTCATCCTGGAGTTCCCCGACAAGGCCTCCGCCGAGGCCTGGTACGCGGATCCGGACTACGTCCAGGCGAGGACCTTCCGCCATGCGGCATCGACGACGCAACTCTTCGCGTTGCAGGAAGGTGCGGGCCATGCCGGAACTCGTCCGGCGGCTCACTGAGCCGCAGATCCACGGCGGCGGCGTCCGCGCGGGATGATCCGCGCCTCCGCCACGTGATGTGACCATGGTCATGACTATGTAAAATAGTAGTCACGAAAACACCGGGAGCACCGAGATGAATCAGCACGGTCAGCAGCCACCCGCCACCCGAACCATGAAAGCCTCGGAATTCAAGGCGAAGTGCCTCAAGCTCATGGACGAGGTTGCCGAGAGCGGCCGGGAGATCGTGATCACCAAGAACGGTCGTCCGATTTCGCGCCTCGCCCCGTACGAGCGCGAACGGCGGGCTCCGTTCGGCCAGGATCAAGACCGGATTCGCATTCTGGGGGACATCGTCTCCCCCCTGCCCGCCGAATGGTTCGAGAAGCCTGCCGGTAACGACGACGATCTGTTTTGATCCTCCTCGACACGCATGTCGTCCTGTGGCTGTTGACCGACGACGGGAGGCTCGGATCGCAGACCCGGCGGACCCTTGACGCGCGCTGGCGGACGGGAGAAGTGGCCGTATCGAGCATTTCCTTCTGGGAAGTGGCGATGCGCGTCCAGAACGGTCGCCTCGACTTCCGTTTCGATCTGAATGCGTGGCGTGTTCGTCTGCTGGAATCCGGACTCGTTGAGATTCCCGCCGATGGGGGCATCGCGCTGCGGGCGGGCCTCCTCTCCGGAATGCACGGTGACCCCGCGGATCGCATCATCGTCGCCAGTGCGCTCCATCAGGGCCACACTCTCCTCACCGCTGACCACCAGATCCTTGGATGGTCCGGCGAACTGGACCGGCTCGACGCCCGCACCTGACGAGATCGCTGCTACCGCCGGGTGGCGGCTGCTCACCCCGCCCGCAGAGACTCCAGGATCGGGCGGCCCGCGGCAGCGCGGGCGGCGAGCGCTCCCGCTCCCAGGCCGCACGCGAGGACTCCGGCGAGGAGCAGCGTCAGGAGGGTGATGCTGCCGCCGGCGTCCCGCTCCCCGAGCACCGGCAGGATGGCGATGGCCGCGGCGATGCTGCCGGCGGCGAGGCCGGCGGTGAGCAGGAGCGCGTTCTCCCAGAAACCGAGTTTCGCGAAGTCCCGCCGCTGGTAACCGGCGGCGCGGAGCAGAGCCCACTCCTGCCGCCGTTCGTCCGCGTTCCGCAGCAGTACCGCCCCGAGTCCGAAGGTCCCCAGCAGGAGGCCGAGGCCGCCGAGCGCCTGGAAGGTGGAGAGATAGGTGTTCTCGACCTGGTGGAACTCCTCGAGCCGGGCGCGGGTGGACGTCGAGACCGCACCGTAGTCGACGAACGCCTGACTGACGATGTCGATGGCCTCCGCTTCTGCCGCGGCAAGCGCTTCTTCTCCCCGGGGGGACTCCTCCCGCTCGGTGAGGAAGAGCCGGTAGCCGTCCGGAACGGGAAGCGTCTCGAGCAGGTCCTCTTCCGCCATCAGCAGTTCGCCCTGAAAGACGCTGTCCCAGAGCGTTCCCACGAGCCGGAGCCGGATCGGAGCGCCCGCGTGCCCAATGGGAAAGACCCGCTCCTCGCCGACCGGCCACTTGAGCACGTAGGTCATGGAGTTCTGGTCGCCGAGGACCGGAATCGCCCCTCCCGGATCGCGGTCCCGCCAGAGCAGGCGCCAGGGGTTCTCGATTTCCTCGGGGCTCTCGCCGAGATGGGCGCCGAAAGGAAACCGGTTCTCCTCCGCGAGGTCCCTCGGAATGCCGATCACCCGCGGCCGCGAGGGGACGTAGAGGTTCAGGCAGCTCGCGTCTTCATCGCCGGCCAGCCGGAGCGGCCGGATGCGGAGTCCGAGATCCTCCGGCGGCAGCAGGAACAGTGCCTCGGATCCCGCGGGATCCCCCGGATCCCAGGGCGAACCGAAGGCGGTTTCGGTGATGGAGACAAAACCACCGGTCCCCGCCGGGAGGATTCCCGGCTCCGGCCGCTTCCGAAAGGCCTCGACGGCGACCAGGGTGAACGCCGCGAACGCCACGAGGATCATCGCGGCGAGGCTGCGCCCGGGCCGGAAGGTGGTGGCGCGGAAGGCGAGTCCTCGCAGACCCGAATTGGTGGCGGAAGCAGCGGTGCGCCGCGCGGGATCGGCAAATCCCTTCAAACGTGACCAGGCCACGAGGAACGCCGTCGCGAGGAGGGCCGCCCCCGCTCCGAAGAACCCGCCGGCTTCGGGAATCCGGTCCGCGAGCCCGAGGCCGAGCAGCGCCAGACCGCCCGCTCCGGTGACGAAGGCCGCTCGCCGGGCTCCCCCGCCGGGTGAGCGCACCGGCGCCAGCATCAACAGGCTCCCGAGTTCTTCCGCGGGTCTTCCGGCGAGGAGGCTCCGCGGAGAACACCGGACGAGCTTCCGGAGTGTCCACCAGGCGGCGCCCAGCGCCATCAACACGCCGGAAAAGGCGCCCGCCAGCACCGAGGACCAACTCACGGACACCGCGAGGGCGGCGCCCGCACTGCCTCCGCCGCTGTCCCCGGAGAGCGTTCCGGCCACCGCGCCCTCCCAGACCCCGGAAAGGAGCCCGATCATCCCGCTGGCGTAGGCGATGCCCCCGAGCGCTCCCGCGAGCGCCCCGGCCGACGCGATCACCGCGGCCTCGAGCAGCAGGCTCCGGGAGACTCGGCGCGGGGACCAGCCGCAGGCCAGGAGCATGCCGATCTCCCGGAGCCGGCGCTCCACTCCCAGCCGGTACAGGAGGGCCAACAGCACGAAAGCGGACACCAGCAGGAAGTACGAGAAGTAGAGGAAATAGAGCCCGAAGTCCGTAGCGCCCCGAGAGGCCTCGAGACCCTGCTGGCGGACCGCCAGAGGCGCGAGGCCGAAGTCCGCCGGCGGCAGCGCCGCGGCCAGGGCGCCGGCAAGCTCCGCGTCGCCCGGCGCGGCCTCCCCGGGGAGGAAGCGGACCGAGGTAGCGCTGCCCTGGCGCATCGTCCAGAGGCGGCGCGCCACCGAAAGGGGCACGAACGCCTTGGGCAGGGCCCGGTACTCCTCCCAATAGAGCTCGTCGCGCTCCCGGATGCGGGTCAGATCCGCGGGGAACGGGGGATCCCAATCACCCATCCGGGTCGAATCGCTCACTCCCGGGAATTCGGGAGCCAGGGTCTGATCGGTGAAAAGGCCCTCTCCGGCGACCGGCGTCCCGGCCACGAACGATGCCGTTTCGGAGTGGAAACGTCCCCGCTCCTCCCAGACGAGGAAGGTGAGTTCGAGCGCATCACCCGGCTCGAGCCCCAAATCCTCGGCCAGCCAGGGTCCCGGATAGAGCACGTCCTCTCCGGCTTCCCGCCCGCTTTCCGGGAGCAGCGCCGCGGGGAGTCCGCTGACGAGCGAATAGGGGGTCTCCCGATCGGCCGTCCGGATGGAGGTGGCCAGGTAGGTCAGGACCGGCGCGGCGGCGACTCCTTCCCGGTCCGCCAGGGCAAGCGCCCCTTCGACCACGCCGTCCGCCAGCACCAGGCTGCGGCTCTCGAGAACGAGGTCTCCCGCCGCGCCCGGCGTCAGGCTGAGCCCCCGGTCGTCGAGAGAGGCGGCGCCGGTGAGGGCGGCCTCCAGCGTGGCGGTCAGCCCGTCGGAATCGACGCTCCCCTGGCCTGCTGCGCGGATCAGCAGAGCGTTCGCTCGCGCCGTGGTTCCGCCGTCCCGTCCCTCCCCGGCGGCATCGACGATCCGGCGTAGGTCGTCGATCGGCAGGAACACCGCGCGGGACGCCCCCTGCTCCGGGAACAGGGCGAAGTCACCGGAACCGACCCCGGACACTGGATTCGGCCAGGCGGCGACCTGCCGCCGGACGGTGATTCCGGCCTCTTCCTTCTCGCCGAAAAGGGAGGCCGCTGCGATTTCCTCGTGTCCCCCGATCCCGATCAGCACCCCGTCCCCCGGAGCAAATCCGAGGCGCCGAATGCCGCTGCTGACTCGTGCGGTCCCCGGCTCGATGGCGTCGGTGAGCCCGTGGAACGCGAAATAGTGCTCGTCCACCCCGAACACGGTCGCTGGGAGCGTCCCGCCATCGGGAGCGGCCACGGTCCCCTGCAGGCGGTAGATGGGTACGGCGGGTTCGAACCGCTCGCGGTAGTCGTCCCGCGCCGCCAGTCGGGTCGCCAGCCCGGACTCGGGATCGTCGGAGAAGGCGTGCAGCGGGATGACGGCGTAGTCGGTGGCCCCGAGGCGCTCGGTGAACGCCGCCCGCAGGCTGCCGCGCACCGAGTCTCCGACCACCAGCGCTCCCACGAGTACCGCCACGGCGACCCCGGTGGCAACGGCGACCAGGATGTGCTCACGCAGGTAGTGCCGGATGCCGCGCCGCGCGAACCGGACTACCCCGAAGGCGGTGGCCATCGTTGGTTACTCGCGGGTGAGACGTCCCTGGTGCATCCGATAGCGCTTCGGAAAACGGCCGCCCAG
>MPMW01000124.1 GCA_002238705.1 Acidobacteria bacterium bin61
CCCGGCCGGTCCTCCTGAAAGCGCTCGAGGGCGCGTACGACCGACTCGCCCCGGAAGAGCAGCTCCGCTTCCCGGTCGCGCTGGACCACCTGGCTCCAGAGCGTGACCGCCGCCGTCACTCCGATGCCCATGAGCGTGACGCCGATGAGCACCCCGAAGAGCACGTAGCCCCCGGAATTGCCGGGAGAGTTCCCGGCGCGGCTACCACTCACCATACGGGCGTCCGTCGCTTCCGATCTCCTCCGAGCGGCTGCGGACGTCGGAGACCCCCGCCGGGGCGTCCGGGAACATGGGGTCGTAGCCGTCCCGCACCTCCTCCCAGAGGATGGACTGCGTCATGGGGTCTTCGGGGATCTCCCGGAGGTAGCCGGAGACGACGAGGTCGGCGAGGTTCGCCGGGAACTCGTCGTGGTCGGCCCGGTACTGGTCGAGCCTCTCCCGCATCGTCGCCAGGTTGTGTTCGAGGACCGCCTCCTTCGCCTTGAGGACCTGCGCCTGGTAGCGGGGCACCGCGATGGCGAACAGGATCCCGAGGACCAGCAGCACCAGCACCATCTCGATGAAGCTGAAGCCGGCGGCGCCGCGGGCGCGGGGAGCGGGCGCCGGTCTCGTCACCATGACCGGTAGGGGGTGCCGTCGAGGGCGAGGCGGGGTGAGGCGGAGCGGATGTCGTAGACGTTCTGACCGCCCCAGCTAAGCCGTTCCGGATCGTCCTGGTAGGAGCGCCGCAGCCAGTCGGCGCGCCCGGTCATCGGATCCGCCGGCAGGCGCCGCAGGAAGCGGAGCACCGGGACCCGGCCGTCCGGACCCCGCGGGCCGGGAACGCCTTCCACCAGGTCCTCCAGGTCCGGCGGGTAGTTCTCGTGGTCGGGCTCGATGAAGTCGGGGTCGATTTCGCCCGCCTCCGCGGCCTCGCGGTAGGCGTCGATCGCCATCCTGACGGTGCGGAGACTCCGGCGGAGCTCGATCTCGTCGGCGCGCACGGAGGCGACCTTGGCGACCGGGATGATCCCCATCGCCAGCACCGCGAGAATCCCCGCGGCCACCACCAGCTCGATGAGGGTGAAGCCGCGCTGGGCGTCCGGCCGTCCGGTCTCCGCGCGCATCAGGACGTGCATTTTCAGAACTGGGGCACCGAGGCGAGGCTGAAAAGGGGCAGATAGATCGCGAGGAGCACCAGCGCGACGAAGCCGCCCAGGATCAGGAGCACGACCGGGGTGAGGAGGCTCAGAAGCACGGTCACCCGGTTCTCGATCACCTCGTCGTTGAAGTCGGCGACCGAGGAGACCATCCGCGCGAGATCGCCGGTGCCCTCGCCCACCCGCACCATCTGGAGCGCGAACCCGGGGATCTCCCCGCTCTCGGCGAGCGTCTCCACGAAGGAGCGGCCCTCGCGGACCAGCTCGGCGGTGGGTTCCAGCGCGCTCCGGAGGTGGCGGTTGCCCACCGCGCGCGCCGCCACCGGGATCGCGTTCGCGAGCGGCATCCCGCCGGTGAGCAGGGTGCCGAGCGCCCGCGAGAACTGGGAGACGCCGTAGAGCCGGAGCACGTCTCCGATGGCCGGCAGGCGGAGGATCCCGCGGTCGCGAATCCGCTTCGCCCGCTCGGTCCGGGACCAGGCGGCGAAGAGCAGGAGCACGGCCAGCAGGCCCGAGGTCACCCACAGCAGGTGCGTCCGGACGAACTCCGCGCCGCTGAGGAGCGCCGTGGTCAGGGGGGGCAGTTCCTGGCCGAAGCCGGCGAAGAAGGGGATGAAGTTCGGGACCACCCCGAGGAGGAGGTAGGCGGCGGTGCCGAGCAGGGCCGCCAGCAGGAAGGCGGGATACACCATCGCGGCGGTCAGGCTCGACCGGGCCTTCACCGCCACCCGCATCGCATCGGTGAACCGCACGAGCATGCCCGGGAGGTCGCCGCTGGTCTCACCCGCCTGGAGGCACGCCGGATAGACGGACGGGAAGAACGGATAGCGGCTGACCGCGGTGCTCATCGGCACGCCGGAGCGGACCTCGGCGAGGATGTTCTGGACCGCGTCCCGAAACGTCGGGTTCTCCATGCGCTCGACCATGATGCCGAGCGACTCCGCGAGCGGCAGCCCGGCGTGCAGCAGCGCCGCCAGTTCCTGGTTGAAGAGCAGCACCTCGCGGCTCCGCACCGGACGGCGGCGGAAGAAGGGAGTTCCTCCCTCGAAGAGGCGGCCGAACGCGGCGAACGAGGACAGGCGCCGGATCGCGAAGACGTGGAGCCCCTGGCTCTGGAGCTCCTGCCGGGCCGCGTCGGCATCGCGGGCGGTCAGCCGGAGGCGACGGAGGTCGCCCGCGGGTTCGCCGACCTGGCAGAGGAACTCGGGCATCTTCGGATTTCCGCATGGTAAACGTCCGTGCCGGGGCCGTGCTGATTCCGGCACGAGGGCCGCTAGACTCGGTGCATGAGTCGAAAGAAGACCGCCAGGAAGAAACGCCGGTTGCGCGCTGCCGGAGCGCATGGGGGAGGCTTCCGCAACGAGCAGGTGCTTTCGGAGAACCGGAGGGCGCGGCGGAACTTCGTCATCCTCGAGCAGTTCGAGGCGGGCATCGCGCTCACCGGCGCCGAGGTGAAATCGTGCCGCGCGGGCGGGGCGAACCTCAAGGACTCCTACGGCCGCGAGCGGAACGGCGAGATCTTCCTCGTGAACTGCCACATCGCGCCCTACGTGAACGCTCCTCCGGAGCAGGGGAATCCGGAACGGAACCGGAAGCTCCTGCTCCACGAGGACGAGATGCGGCGGATCGCCGGCAAACTCACCACCGCGGGCCTGACCCTGGTGCCGCTCCGCATCCATCTCCGGAACGGCTGGATCAAGGTCCAGGTGGCGCTCGCCAAGGGCAAGAGCGGCCGCGACCGCCGCGAAACCATCCGGAAGCGCGAGGCCGAGCGCGAGGCCCGCGAGGCGCTGGGCTAATCGGAGCGCCGACCTCCGGTCGGCATCGACCGCCGAGAGGCGGTCGAAACTCGCTCACGCCACCCGGGCAGGGCACCGGGACCGCCGGTCTTCCTGACGGCGTGCTCCGGGCTAGCTTCGAAGCCCGCTTCGGTGCTGAACGCTGACGAGTCGCTGCTCGAAATAGCGGCGGAACACCTCGTTCTCTGCGTAGGCGTCCGGATCAGCCCAGACCGCGCCCAAGCGTCCCACGAGACCCGCGATCCAGTCCGCGGCCTGCAACGTCTGATAGCGGTGGCTTTCCGCCTGGAACGGCGGCTCGATCAGATGTCGCCGGGGCTCTCTTCCTCCGTACATGCTGCGAGATGCCTCGGTGATCAGGGAAGAACGCTGTTCGTGTTCGTCGAGAACAAGGAGGAAACGCCGGTCAGTCTGGTCTTGGTCAGCACAGAACTCGTCTATGCGCTTGATCGCCTCGATGAGCACCTTGGCGAAGAGTCGATGTGGGTTGTGCGAGTCAGGCGGGTGGGTCTTCTTGATCCCGACATAGAACACGAACCCGCGGACGCTTGCGATCTTGTTGAAGAAACGGTTCGTGAAGGTGCGGAGCTGCCGGTAGCGCCCGATGTTGGTCACGGTGTAGAGACTCGATCCCTTCTTTTCCCAGACAGCTGGATGCTCCCCGGAGCGCTGGATCTCGAACCCGAGTAGTTCAGTCTTCCGCTGAAAGAACCAGGTTCCAAAACCGCGCACCTCACTCGCCGGAAGTACGAGCCCGGCGAGTCCAAACACCGGGCTGTCGTTGTGTTTCGGGTCCGATCGACCGACATAGGGACCGATGTGCCCGAACTCATCCAGATACGCGAGATACGTCACCTGTGCCTGCAAAACGCACGAAAGCCCGCGCCGGAGCGCGGGCTTCGGAAGGAGGGCAAGCGAGGCTTGCGTCTCGCCCCGAAGCTTACGCCGACACTCGCGCGAGTGTCAACTCGCGAGTCAGAGTGCACGCTGGCCCGCGAGTTCGGACAGGCGGTCAAGGCCGCGAGGCCCGGTCGCCCGTCCGGTTTCGGGTCGGCGCGCCCCCGTAGAATCGGTCGCCGGCCCCCCGGACCTTTATCGGGAGGCACCGGGAGGTTCCCCATGCTCTCCGTCACGAGAATCAGCGCCTTCTCGGCCCTCTCGCTCGCGCTCCTCGCCGCCCCCACCGCCGGCCAGAACGCACCCGAACCGCTGCCGGTGGAGACTCTCCTGTCGCTCTCCTCTGCCGTGGGTGGCGAGACGCCGCGCTGGGCCCCGGACGGTGACCGCATCCTCCTGGGCGGCTCGAACCTGCGGCTCATCCGTGCCGACGGCGGCGCGATCAGCGAACTGCCGGTGTCTACGGGAGGCAGCGGTCACTTCCTGGCGTCGGCCGAGCCGCGGTGGTCGCCGGACGGACGATGGATCTCCTACGTATCCGACCGGAGCGGCACGCCGGAGATCTGGCTCTGGTCCGTTGAGCGAGGGGAAGCGTCCCGTCTCACCGGGAACGGCGGGCGGCTGATCAAGGGCTACTCCTGGTCGCCGGACGGGAGCCGGATCGCTTTTTCCGGTAATCGTCACGGGCAGTACGACGTGTGGACGGTGGAGGTCCCGTCCGGGGAGGCCCGCCGGCTGACCGACGGCCCCGAACTGGAGGTCTATCCCGCCTGGAGCCCCGATTCCGCGTCGGTCCTGTTCGTCCGGCTCGATGGCGAATGGATGGACCATGAGGTCGTGGAAGTCCCCGCCGGCGGCGGAGAAGAGCGGGTCATCGCGCGCGACGAGGACTTTTTCGACTACGGGGAGGGGGGCACGTTCGGCTATCCGCTGATCTCCCCGGACGGCTCCACGGTGGTCTTTCCGTCCTACCGCTCCGGATGGATCAACTACTGGAGCGTGCCCCGGCCGGGAGGGGAACCAAGGCCCCTGGCGGCGGCCGCGGCCGACCAGACGGAAGGGGCCTGGTCCCCGGACGGTGGAGGGTTCGCCTACGTCGAGAACTACGGAGGCACCTACCAGCTCAAGGTCGCGCCGGTGGATGGCGGCGAGCCGCGCGTCCTGGCGGCTCCCGAGTCCGGGATCATCACGGCGCCCCAGTGGTCTCCGGACGGCAGCCGGATCTCCTACACCCTCGAGACGCCGACGCGCCCCGGGGATCTGGTGGTCCACGCCCTCGCATCGGGGAAGTCGTCCCGGCTGAACGATTCGATGCCGATGGCGGCGATCGAAAACCGCCTGGTTATGCCCGGAAAGGTGGAGTTCCCGAGCGGCGACGGCCTGACGATCCCCTCGTATCTCTACCGTCCCGGCGCCGGGTGGGGCGACGCCGATGGCCGCCATCCGGCGATCGTCTGGACCCACGGCGGACCCACGTCGCAGTGGGAGGACAGCTTCGAGCCCGCGGTCCAGTTCTTCGTGCAGCGCGGCTACGTGGTGCTGCTGCCCAACGTGCGCGGCAGCTCCGGGTACGGCCGCGCGTTCGAGGAGGCGAACGACGGCTGCTGGGGCAAGTGCGACTTTGCCGATGCGGTGGCGGCCGCGGAGTACCTCCGGACCCTCCCGTACGTGGACCCGGAGCGCATCGGAACCACCGGGACCAGCTACGGAGGGTTCATGTCGTGCGCGGCGGTGAGCTTCGGCGGCGAGACCTTTCAGGCCGTGATCGCGGCGTCCGGCTACTGCGACCGGGTCACTTTCTTCGAGGACGGCGAATTCCGTCACCTGCAGCAGTTGCGCAAGGAGATGGGACGGCTCGAGGAGCACCGGGACCGCTACCTCGCGAACTCCCCCTACTACCACCTCGCCGGTGCCCGGGCACCCGTCTTCGTGCTCCACGGCGAGGGGCGCTATCCGGGCTCGCCGCAGATGACCGAGTTCTTCCGGGAGCTGCAGCGCCTCTACAAGCCCGCCCGCTACAAGGCCTACTCGGGCGAGAACTTCTACGTCCGCGGCTTCGGGAACCGGATGGAAATGCTCGCCGACATGAAGGCGTTCTTCGACTTCTATCTGCTGGGAAAGGACGTCGAGCTGCCGGGGGTCGGGTATCTGGAAGAACTGGAGGGCGTGTCGCACTGAAGCGAGTCCCGGGGGGTGCCGGGAAGCGCAACTACAATGCCTCCATCGCCCCCGAACCGGGCGAGGTCAGGCCTGCAGAACGCCGCGCCCCGGCGGCGTCCGGCCTTTACCAGGGAGGCTCGGCATGAGGTCAAAGGTGGCGCTCACTCTTTCGGCGGCGCTCCTCTGCGCGGCGATTGCTGGTGACGGCCGGGCGCAAACCGAGCCGCAACCGCCCGTGGACGAGGAGGCCGTGCGGAAGATCGTCCGGGAATACCTGCTCGAGCATCCGGAGGTCATCGAAGAGGCGATCCGCGCGCTGAGCGCGAGGCGGCAGGCCGACCAGGCGGCGAGGACGCGGGATGCACTGGTGAAGAACCGCGTGGCGCTGATCGGTCATCCGATGTCGCCGGTCTCCGGAAACCCGGAGGGCGACGTGACGCTCGTCGAGTTCTTCGATTACCAGTGCGGCTACTGCAAGCGCTCGCTCGACTCGGTCATGGACCTGCTGGAGGGCGACCCGGAACTGCGGATCGTGTGGAAGGACTTTCCGGTGCTGGGGCAGGTCTCGACCTTCGCCGCGCTCGCGTCCATGGCGGCGCAGAAGCAGGGAAAGTACCTGGAACTCCACAAGGCGCTCATGGGGGCGGATGAGCGCCTCAGCGAGGAGTCGGTGATGGAGATCGCGGGGCAGGTCGGGCTCGACCTGGAGCGCCTGCAGCAGGACATGGCCGATCGGGAGATCGTTGCCTATCTGCAAGAGACACAGCGTCTTGCCCGCGAGCTCGGGATCAACGGGACCCCGGCCTTCGTGATCGGGAACACCCTGGTGCCGGGCGCCGTGGACGGCGCGCGGCTCAAGCAGCTCATCGACGAGGCCCGCGGCGGCGGCTGACGGCTCGGAGCGCCGGCCTCCGGCCGGCATCGACCGCTGAGAAGCGGTCGAAACCGCGCCATCCCACCCTCCTTCACAGCAATAGCGGCTTGGAACGCCGGCTTCAGCCGGCACCCGCGGCGCGAGAGCGCCGCGGAACTGCGCCACGCCACCCGCGCTCACCGCCCACACGGCTCGGAACGCCACCATCCGGTACAGCCCACCCGGCTTGGAACGCCGGCTTCAGCCGGCACCCGCGGCGCGAGAGCGCTGCGGAACT
>MPMW01000125.1 GCA_002238705.1 Acidobacteria bacterium bin61
CCAGGCACATCGCCTTCACCGCCAAAACGGCTTGGAACGCCGACTTCAGTCGGCACCCGCGGCCCGAGAGGGCCGTGGAACGGATCACGCCAATCACGTTCAAGAGCGTCCACGTTGCGAACGCCAGGGTGACGCGGAGTATGAGAAGTCCGGGCTAATCCCGGTCTTCACCGGGCGGCGCCCGCGTCCTGCACCTTCGACGCCCAGCGCCTGAGTCGTCCTGCACGGCCGTAGTCCGGGTGCGTCGGCGCCGCATCCGGGCGTGTTGCCCATCAGTGCACAACGAGGCCGTGTGTCGGGGGGCCGCGCCCACACCCACCGAAGCGTGTGATCTCGATTGATGCAATATCTAGCGGTGCTAGAATATGCTCATACAAGAACCACCCATGACTCCGCCTGTCGAACGCCTGCTGGCCTCCCGGGGCCTCCGGGAAACGGACCCGCAAGTCCTGAACGGCGCTCTCGCGGCGGTTCTGGACGGCATGGAACCGTTGGCGTACGGCGATGCCCCCGGTGGCCTGCCGGCGGCCGAGCAGGCGGTGCTGCGTGCGGGCGGCCTGGATCTGGAACCGCGGCCCGGCCCCGATCCGCTCGCGATGACGGCCGTCAAGTACGCCGCCATCGTGGAGCGGAGTCTCACCTCGCGGGAGGCCGGCGAACGCTTGGGCCTGGCCGGCGGCCGGGTCCGTCAGTTGATCGCGGATCGGTCCCTCTACAGCTTCCTGATGGGTAGCCGGCGCCTGATCCCGGAATTCCAGTTCCTGCCCGATGACGGGCTGATACCGAACATTGCTGTTGTGAACCGGGTGCTGAATCCCCGGTTGCATCCCGTCGAGGTCTTCAACTGGCTTTATGCCAGAAACGCCGATCTCTTCCGGGACGAAGACCTGGACGCCACCGTGTCGCCGCTTGACTGGCTCAAGGCGGGATACGACGGCTCCCGGGTTGCCCTGCTGGCCCGCCGCCTCTAGCAGCCTGTGGACAAAGTCACGCGGCATTCAAACGGCGATGCATCCCGGCTGAAACGGGCCGCTGTGCGGCCCTCATCGTTGCGTTTCGGTCGAAATACACTCGGTATTCCTTCCTCACGCGCCTTGTCAGCCGGGCGCCTCACCGTTCTCGGTGCTCACGTCACTTTATCCACAGGCTGTTAGGGCGCGGTGCCCAAACTACCGAACCGGCCGGACCCCGCCCGGCTGCGGGGTCGCGAGCCTCGCCTGGTTTCGCTGCCTCCCGGATCGCTGCTCCACCGGGTGTACCGCCGGGGCGGCCCGTATCCCACGCTCTGGAACGCCTTTCGTTTCTTCGGTCCTACCTCGGCGCGGTTCGATCACCACCTGCCGGACAAAGATGGCGACCCCTGCGAGCAGGAGCGCGGCGTGTTCTACGCGGCGGCCGACATCGTCACGGTGCTGGCCGAGACCTTTCAACACCGGCGCACCGTGAACCGCCGGACGGACCGGCCGTGGCTGGTTTCGTTCAGTGTGACCTGCGAAACAACGCTGCTCGATCTGACGGGAACGTTCCCGGTGAGCGTGGGCGGTTCCCTGAAACTCGTGACCGGTCCGGCGCTCTACTCTCAGAATCGGTCCCGGGGTTTCCACGACTGTTATCCGGACATCCACGGGCTCTACTACCCCGGTTCCCTGACGAATCGGCCCGTTGTGGCGCTCTACGAACGGGCGCTGCGCCTCGATCGGTTCCCCGCGACTCCGGCTGTCCATCGGGCACTGGACGACCCGCTGCTCATCGAACCGATCCGCAACGCGTGCCGGACCATCGGCTACGACCTGCTGTGATGCTACGGACGGGTATGGGAGCGGTGCTGGCTGTGCAGCTTCTCCGCGATCTCGGTCAGGAACCGGTCACGCTCCTCGTCGCTCTCGAAGCAAGGGGCGTCGTCGCCGATGTCGTGCTCGAAGACCCGCGTGGCCCGGGAGAAGTCGCCATCCGGCAGGTAGTCCGCCGTCAGGTCGCCGTGGCGGAGCCGCACGTAGCCTCGATTCTCGGCATCGCCCAGATCCACGTCGTACTGCTCGGGGCAGGCGAAGCTGGTGAGGCGGAAGACCGCTCCCCCGAGCGTCACGGAAGACTCGTGGGGCGTTCGCAGGCCGCCGTGGAAGTTGTCGAGTTTGCGCGGGGCGTTGGGGAGCGTCTTGCCTGGGCACATAGGTTGTTCCTCGTCGGGGGAGGCGGGTTATACAGCACGGGCCGCCGGCGGGGCAGGCCGTACCCTTCGGGCGTGGGAAAGGCAGAGGGCGTGCGGTCGCCGGAACGGCGCCGCGGGCTCGGGCGCCCGTACCCCCGGCGAGCCGGGAGCGTTCGCCGTACGATTCCCGGATGGGAGCCGAGGTGACGGAATGTTCCGCCGAACACCATCGCGGGCTCGACACCTGGATCGTCCCGGCGCGGCGCTACGAGCGGAGGTGAAGTCCCTTCCTGCTTGTCCCTGGCGTTGGCTGTTTCGCCCGCCTCCAGCGGGCGATGCCGGGCGACGCCGCTCCCGTTGCCGGATGGGGTAGGCTCGGTGCCGGGATCAGGATGAACAACAGGATCACCACCGGCATCCGCGCTTTTATGGCCCGCGATTGGCAGCGGGCGCGCGACTTCAAGGACGTCTATTGGGCCGAGCGCATCGAACGTCTGGGGCCTCTGGAAGGACTGCGGATCGCTGACGAGTTGCGCCAACAGGCGATCCTGGAGAACCCGGACTGGCCGGATGCGAAAAGCCGCCGCGAAGACCTGGGCTCCCACCTCCGCCTGGCCGATCTGTTCGCGCGCGCCGATGCAGCCCGCCGGCCGTGATCTGCTGGCGGCGCTGGCGGCGGTCCTGAACCGCTGGGGACGCTGGTACCTGTTCGGCGCACAGGCGGTTGTCGCACATGGCGTGCCCCGATTGAGCGCCGATGTTGATGTCACCCTGGGGCTCGTTCCCGACGAACCGGAGCGCTTCGTCCGCGACATGGAGGCCGCCGGGTTCGCTCTTGCGGTCAAGGACCCCGACTTTGTGCGGGAGACGCGCGTGATGCCATTCGTTCACACCGCCACGGCGATGCCGCTCGATGTCGTGTTCGCGGGGTCCGGCCTCGAGGACGAATTCTTCCAGCGGGTGAAGACGACGGACATCGGCGGCGTCCCGGTCCCGTTGATTGATGTTGCGGATCTCGTGATCGCCAAGATCCTTGCGGGCCGCCCCAAGGACATTGAGGACGCGCGGAATCTCTGGCGCCTGCACGGACCCGCGGTGGACCACCGCCGGATCCGGCGGTTGTTGCGATCCCTCGAAGCGGCCCTCGACCGGAGCGATCTGGTTTCCGGCTTCGAGACCATGCGGCGGGCCAACCGCCCGCGCTGATCGGGCGGGGCGCGGCCTCGTCGGAGGAGGAGCAACTCCGGCGGACGCAGCCGCCGCGGTCTCTTGGCCGCTCGCGCTCACGCTCCTGTGTCCATCGGCTGCCAAGGAGAGAGTTCGCCATACCCTTGTGCGATGGGAGCCCAAGCGACGAAGCGGTCACCTGAGAGCCATCGCGGGCTCGACATCTACATCGTCCTCTCCGCGCTGATCGCTGTCGCGGCGCTCCTCACCTGGATCATTCCGGCGGGCCGTTACGAGCGGACGGTGCTTCCCGACGGGCGGGAGGCGGTCGTGCCCGGGTCGTACCACACGATCGAGCGGTCGCCGGCGGGTTTCATGGACGTGATCACCGCGATTCCCGACGGGCTCGCCGACGCGGCGAGCGTCGTCTTCCTGGTGTTTCTGGTCGCGGGCTCCGTGGGCGTGATGCGCCGGGCGGGAGTGCTGGATCTCGGCGTGAACCGGTTGACCGCGGCCACCGGGCGGCGGGTCGAACTCCTGATCCCGGCGCTCATGTTCGCCTTCTCCGCGGTGTCGGGTGTCGTGGGGATGCCGGAGCTCTCGATCGCCTACCTGCCGATCGTGCAGCCCCTGCTCGTTCGGATGGGATGCGGGCCGGTCACCGGAACCGCGGTGGCGCTCCTTCCGACCACGCTCGGCGCGGCCTTCGGGGTGACCGTGCCGGCGACGGTGGGGATCGGGCACATGCTCGCCGGTCTCCCCATGTTTTCCGGAGCCGGGTACCGGTTCGTCTTCTTCCTGATCATCCAGACGGCGGCGGCGGTCTTCGTGGTGCGCCGGGCGCGGCAGGAGATTGCCCGGCGCGACGAATCCGGAGCGCCGCGGGAAACCGCCACCGTTCCCGCCGAGGGCGTCGCCCCCGTTTCGTTCAGCGGGCGGCAGAAGACCGCTGGAATCGTGGCGCTCGGCCTGTTCGTGGTGTTCGTCGTCGCGGTCCTGGTGCTCCGCCTCGGGTTCGAAGAGATCGGGGGCGCCTTCGTCGCGATGGCGGTCGTCGTCTCGCTCCTGGCGGGCCGGGGGCCGAATCAGATCTGCGCCGACTTCAACGATTCGTTCCGGGAAATCCTGGTCGGCGCCCTGGTGTGCGGCGTGGCCCGGGGAGTGTCGGTGGTGATGACCGAGGGGATGGTCATGGACACCGTCGTCTATGGCGCTGCGCTACTCGTGTCTTCGCTCCCCCCGGCGCTCACCGCCGTCGGGGTCCTGTTCGGCCAGACGGCGTTCAACTTCCTCGTTCCGTCCGGGAGCGGACAGGCGCTCATCACCCTGCCCATCCTGGTTCCGGTGGCCGACCTCGCCGGGGTCACCCGGCAGGTGGTGGTGCTCGCCACGCAGTGGGGCGACGGGATCACGAACGTGATCTTCCCGACATCGGGATACTTCATGGCGACGCTGGTGATGGCGCGCGTCGGCCTCGTGCGGTGGATCCGGTACTACCTGCCGCTCTTCGGGATCATTCTCCTGGTTGCGACCAGCGGGCTCGTCATCGCCCAATACATACAGCTCGGTCCGTTTTAGGAGCCTGGAGCGCACTCATGAGAATCGTCAGGCTCCCCATCGAACCCATGACGGCCGAGTCCTTCGCCCCCTACGGCGAGGTTATCGAGGCGCGGGAGCGTCCGGCCGACGGCCGGCGGTTCTTTCCGGTGGACTTCCGGATCGACGGCCGAACCACGATGGACGTCATCTGGCAACCCGTCGGTGGAAGGAGGTTCCGCCTGCTGGAGCGCCACTTTGCCGTCACCCAGGCATTCATTCCGCTGGAAGGCTCGGCCGCGGTGGTGGCCGTGGCGCCGCCCACCGATCTCGACGACGCCGAGGCCATTCCGAAGCCCGAAGAGGTGCGCGCCTTTCTGATCGATCCCGGAAAGGGTTACGCCTACAAGACCGGGACCTGGCATTCGCTCGACCGTTACCTGCTCGAGCCGCCGGGCGCGAGTTTCGTGATCCTGAACGTGGATCCCAATCCGACCCAGTTCGTGGACTACGGGGAGCGGTTCGGAGTGGAGTTCGAGGTGGGCGGGCTGGAGGGTCGCTAAAGCAGTACGTACCTCTTTTCGGTTGGCGAGACGCGCTCTTGCGGGCCTGCGGCCCGCGTGCCGACCGGAGGTCCGGAGGTCGGCGTTCCCGTACCGGGTGGGCCGTGAAGGAGGGTGGGGTTACGACCTCTCCGGCCCTCCAAAACGGGAGAAAAACCAAATGTCAGCGAACCGCTGGTTCGCTGCCCGCGTGTCGGCCGTCGCGGCGGGGAGTGGGGTGCGATTTCGACCGCCTCTCGGCGGTCGATGCCGGCCGGAGGCCGGCGCTCCGAGGCGTGAGTTCGGTTCGCAGCTCGACGGAGTCGGCACCGGCCCCCGGTGCCTATCCCTCCTCCCAGAGGCGCGGGTAGAAGGGCTGGAACTTGAACTGGGAGTCGGGGTGGGCCGTTCCGCCGCCGGCGGCGCGGCGGAGGAATTGGGTGCGAGCGAGCGTGGTGAGACGGATTTCGCCGAGGCGGCCGCTCGCCCGCTTGGCGCGGTACTCGAGGTTCAACTCCCCGAGCAGGTCGTCGAGGCGTTCGGGCAGGCCTTCGGGCAGGCCCGCCGGATCCCCGCCTACCGCGGCGAAGTGGTAGCAGGGCAGCGCCGCCCCGCCCGGGTTCGAGGGAAATAGCGCCAGCCAGCGCCCGTCGCGCAGGCCGGGATGTTCGGCCTCCAGCCTCCGAAGCGCCTGATCCACCTGCTCGGCGGTGAGCTTTTCCCCGGTGAAGGACCAGCCCAGTCCGCGCCGCCCGACGAAACGGAGGTCCGGCAGACCGCCGACAAATCGCTCGACCCGGAAGAGGTCCCCGGTGGCGTAGCGCCTCAGACCGAAGCGGTGGCTCACCACCATCTCGTAGGTACCCCCCGGTTCCAGTTCGCGAGACTTCAGGGGACCCGCCTCCGGCTCCGGCAGGAACTCGTGCACCGTTCCCGGGGCCGCGGGGAGGAAGGCCGTCTCCTCCCGGCGGTAGTCCGGAATCGTCTCCACGGTCTCGGTGGACATCGAGAACATCGGCTCCCTCCGGAAACCCGACGCCGGCAGGCGCCGGTCGAGCCGCTCCAGAAACGGCGTCACCGCGCCCCCCGTCCAGCACACGTAGGTCGAAAACGCCGGATTCCAGACCGTGATCGGCAGCGGCGTCGCGCTTTCCGCGACCCGGACCAGACGTTCCCGCGATCCCCGGGATGCGAGCCTCCGGAGGATCCGGCGCGCGGCCGGGGACACCCGGTCCGGGTCCCGGACGACCCGCCGAACGAGCGCCGAGACCGCCTCCCAGTCTCGCTCCACCGCCTCCAGGAAACCGCTCAGCGTGGACGGGTTCGTCGCGTAGAGCATCCCCGGGTTCGCGAGGGTGAGCACCAGCAGGCGTAGCGCCGCCGCGCCGTACCTCTCCTTCAGTTCGAGTAGCGCCGGGTCCGACTGGGCGCGGTAGGGCGCCTGCAGCAGCACGAACCACGGCGGCGCGCGCCGCTCCCGGACGAGGAGCGCACTCAACGAACGGTCCGGATCGAGTGCTCCGAAAACGTAGAGGCCCGGACGCCGGATCCGCCGCGACGCGACGAGGCGAAGCATGGAGTCCACGAAAACGCCGCGCGTCGCCGCGAGGCGCCGCTTCGAATACCGGACTCGCTTCGGCTCGCCCGCGGTGCCCGAGGTGAGGGCGACGGCAGCCCGTGCCCCGTCTTCCGCGTTCACCTCCGGCAGGTCGCGGGTGACCTCGATGGAC
>MPMW01000004.1 GCA_002238705.1 Acidobacteria bacterium bin61
CGCCAGCCGCTCGTTGACCGCGCATCGTTCGGCGAAGGCGGACTGCCGCCAGGCCCGGAACGCCGTGTCCGCGCGCGAAAGGGCGGCTTCCACCTCGCGGTCGGTAGCCGTGGGGAACTCGGCCACCGTCTCTTCGGTGGCGGGATTCAGGGACCGGTAGAGCACGGCGGGCGCGGTTAGCGGCTACCACCCGGCGGGTGGAGTCGGTTGAATTTGCGCCCGACCTCGAGCAGGGCTTCGATCGAGATCGCTTCCCGGGTGTTCCCGTTCCTGCCGACTACCGTGGTGGCCTTGAGCATCGAGTTGTAGACCGCTTCCTCGGTAGCCTCGATCGCGGCCTGGAAGAGCGGCGACAGCCGATCGCCGCGGAGCACGGCGCCGTCTTCGGTCGGGGAGTCGCTCCGGAAACCGCTTCGGAGGGACGCAGCCGACGAAAAGGCGATGACGAAATCACCGCTCCCGTGGGACGATGTGGCGCCCGTGCGGGCGAGGCCGAGCATGACGCGCCGGGCCAGACGCGTGAGACCCGGCGAGCGGACCGGAGCGTCGGTGGCGACCACCATCATGATGGACCCGTCGGGGTTGTCGAGCGAGTCGCCACCCGCGGCGTCATCGCCGCCCCGCAACTGGTCCCGAAGGTAGTAGCGGTCGAGTTCCTCTCCGACCGGAATCCCGTCCATGACGAGCACCCCGCCGTAGTTGCTCTGAACCATCGCTCCAACCGTGTAACCGCCGAGGCTCTCCGGAAGACGCCGCGATGAGGTGCCGATCCCTCCCTTCCAGCCGAAGGCGGAGGTGCCGGTGCCGGCCCCCACCGCTCCCTCCGCGACCGGTCCCGAGGACGCGCCGCGGATCGCTTCGTGGACATGGCCTTCCTTCACGTGGAGGCCCCGGATGTCGTTGAGGAAGCCGTCGTTGGTCTCTCCGACGAGAGGGTTCACGGAACGAACGTCTTCGTTGCCGGGAAGACCGAGCACATACGTCACGACAGCGCGGGCCGCATCCCATACCGAGAGGGTGTTGGTCAGCACGATCGGGGTCTCGATCGTCCCGAGTTCCACCACCTGGGTGGACCCCGCCAGCTTTCCGAAGGCGTTCCCGATGTGGACGGCGCCGGGCACCTTCTCCTGGAAGATGTTGCCGCCGTGGGGAAGGATCGCCGTGACCCCGGTGCGGATGTGGTCCCCCTCCATCAGCGTCACCTGCCCGACGAGGACGCCGGGGACGTCGGTGATGGCGTTATGCGGTCCGGGATCGAGGACTCCGGGGGAGAGACCGATGTCCCTCGCCCGCGGCCGGGAATCCCCCTGCCCAAGGGCCAGCGGAGCGGCAAGCAGGCAGGCGGCGAGGGTCGCCAGGGTGCGGTGGACGTGCTTCATCAGAACCTCCCGAATCGGTAGCCGGGCTCGGCAGTTCCGGAGGATACGGGAAGCGGATGGCCGCCCGGGCGCACGGAACATTCGCGGCGCACGTTCGTAACCTCCCTTCATCATGCTTCGGTGGAATGCGTCCGGCGCCGGATTCACCGGGCGTCCCCTCGTCCTGGTGCTCGGAGTGACGGCGCTGGCCGGCGGCGCCAATTGCACGATCCCGTTTCAGGCCGAACCGACCGTCGAGGAAACGAGGACTTTCAGCGAACCGTTTGCGGCGGGAGAACTCCTGGATCTGAGGAACATCAGCGGGCGCGTGGCAGTCACCGCGTGGGACCGGGACGAAGCGGAAATCGTGGCGCGGAAGGTCGGGCCCAGCAGCGCCGCGCTCGAGGACATTCGGGTGGAAGTCAATCGCTCCGCGCGCGGGCTCGAGGTTCGCACGCGCTATCCGAAGAAGGGCCGGATGTGGGGGCAGCGGTACGGCAGCGTCCACTATTCCATCCGGCTTCCACAAAACGCCGATCTCAGGATCGCCACCGTGAACGGACCCGTCGAGGTGGCCAGGATTTCGGGGGAGGTCGAAGCGCAGACGGTCAACGGTTCTCTCCGTCTGACCGGACACCGGGGGAGCGTGAACGCCAAGACGGTGAACGGGCGCATCGAGTGTGAACTCGACAGCTTCGGCGAGGGAGAGAGCCACTCGTTCCGTACCGTGAACGGCCAGGTCCGATTGACCTTCGGCCCGGACGCCAGGGGTCAGGTGGATGCCCGCGCGATCAATGGCCGGGTCGTCGTGGAGCTGGCCGATCTGGAGCATCTGGACACCCCCACCCGCCGCCGCAAGAGAGTGCAGGTCGGCGACGGTGGCGGCGAGTGCCGGGTACGAACCCTGAACGGCACGATCCACGTCACTGACGGTTCCTAGCAGCCTGATCCAGGCCCGGCGACCGGCGGCGAGACCGGCGCGGCCCGTTACTCCCGACAGCGGGACCGATCGCGCGACCCTGCTCTGCTGAACTTCGGGCAGAATCCTCTCCGCCGAAAGGAGACCCGATGATTCCGCAGTTGACCTCCCTCTATGGTTTCAATCTCCGCGTGGCGCGGGCGATGGTGAACGACCTGACGCCGGAGCAGATGACCGAGCAGCCTCACGGCGTCGTCAACCATCCCGCCTGGTCGCTGGGCCACCTGGTGATGGTCGCCGACGGGCTCGCCCAGTTGCTGGGCCTCGAGTCGGAAGTCGCCGACGGTTGGGCGCCCATCTTCGCGACCGGGGGAATCCCTTCGAATGACGCTTCCCGCTACCCGACGAAGGAAGAACTCCTCGACGCACTGGCCGCGCAGCACGCACGCAGCGCCGCCGCTGTCGCAGTTACCGACCCGGCGTGGTTCGACACGCGGAACCCCGACGAGAAACGGCGCAAACGCTTCCCGACCCTGGGCGACCAGGTGGTCTACCTCATGACCTCCCACGAAATGCTCCATCTCGGGCAGGTCGCGGCCTGGCGCCGCGCCATGGGATTGCCGCCGGCCCGGAGATGACGCCCGCGAACCGCCACCGCGACCGGGGACGCGCTGGCCCCTCTCCTCCACCGGATATAAACCCCGCCCCATGAACCGAATCGTGCGTGCTGGAGCCGCTTCTCTCATCCTCGCCTTCGCTTCGCCGGCGGCGGGACAACCTCTCCCGGAAGTCCATCTCATCGGCACCGGAGGGACGATTTCCGGGGGTGCGGGAGGTCCGCTGAACGCCGGCGATCTCTCGGCGGCCCTGCCGGGTATCGATTCCGTGGCTTCGGTCACTAGCGAGGATTTCGTTCGCGTCGGCAGTTCGCGGATGCACCCGGAACTCCAGTTCGAGCTCGCCCAACGCGTCGCCGCGGTCTTTGCCGAGCGGCCCCAACTGGCCGGCGTCGTGGTGACGCACGGCACCGACTCTCTCGAGGAAACGGCCTTCCTGCTGGATCTGGTTCTGCCCTCCGGCCGTCCGGTCGTGTTTGCGGCGGCGCAGCGACCGCCCCGTTACGAGGACTCCGACGGGCCGCGGAACCTGCTGGATGCGATCCGGGTAGCCGGTTCCGGCCGAACCCGTGACCTGGGCGTGCTCGTTGTCCTGAACGGCCAGATCCACGCCGCCCGGGAAGTGAAGAAGACCCACTCCATCGCGCTGCACGCCTTTGCTTCGCCGGACACGGGGCCGATCGGCGCCGTGGATGACGGGGAGGTGCTCCTCTTCACGACTCCGGCGCGCCGCATTCACCTTCCCGCCGCCGGAGTCGAACCAGGTGTTGAACTCGTCCGGCTCACCGCCGGCGGCGGCGCCGTGGCGATACACGCGGCGGCCGCAGCGGGCGCCAGGGGAGTGGTCGTGGAGGCGTTCGGCCGCGGCAATGCGCCGCCGCCGGTCGCCGAAGCGGTGGATGCCGCGATCGGGGCCGGCGTCCTGGTGGTGTTCGCGACCCGCACCGGTGCGGGCAGGGTGGTCCTTTCGGACGCCCAGCGGGAAAGGGGCATCCTCTCCGCGGGCGACCTGGACGGCCTGAAGGCCCGTATGCTCCTGATTGCCGCGCTAGGCGCCGGCCGGAACGCCGAAGAGATTGCCGCCGCGTTTCGAACGTTGGCCGGGGCTCAGTAGCTGTCGAGCGGTTCGGCGCCGACCGCGCGGCGAACCGGGCCGCTTCAGCGAAGTACGAGGCGGAGCGGCGGTCCTTCCGCGCTCGAGAGAACGACAGCTTCCGACGGCTCGAGCGTGACGACCGTGTAATCCCCGATCCGGTCGCCAACCCCGACCAGCGTGGTCTCTCCCCGGTAGAAGAGCGCCGCCCGGATGGGAGTTCCGGAGCCGACGTCGACAAAGCCGTGAAGCTCCGGCGTCTCGGCTGCGGGCGCCGGCGGAGCCGCCGTTTCCGGAGGTTGCTCGATCAACGCTTCCGCGCCGGGATCGACTTCGAAGACCGGCTCCGTTTCGACTGGCTGCTCCGCGGCGAGCGAAGCCGGGGCTTCCGAACGCGGCACTGCCTCCAACCAGGCGGTCAGTCGCTCGAGCCGCGGATCGTCGGCCAATCGTCCTGCCTCCGCCACGCTGAACGGAGCGGCCGGATCCGGCCACAGCACGAGAACCCTGGCGGTCAGCGTTCCGAGGCCACCCCGAACCGCAAGCGTCGCCCGCTCGGTGCGGATTGGCCATCCGTTTCCCTCGATGGCAGCCAGGAAGCGGGACAGGGAAGCCGGCTCGCCCAGCGCCGTGATTCCGGCCTCGGCGCCCAGGGTCCCCTCCGGAGGGCGAACCACGGGCTGGAGCCGTAGCTGCGAGAGCTCTGCCGCCTGGCTACCGGCCGCCCGCACCAGGAACTGCCGGACCTCCCGGGCGCTGGTGGGTGGCGGGACCCGCCCGGCCAGCCGCTCCGAAACCCGGCGAAGGCGCTCGCGCCGCTCTCGCGCCTGGGCCGCCTGGGTGTTCTCGCGGGCGGACCGCTCCTGCACCTGAAGCGCGGCATCGAGCTCCTCCGAAGCGCGACGCACCTCGCCCCAGACCAGCCAGACGAACAAGCCGGCCAGCAGAGCGAGCAGAACCCGCGGCCGCAGGCGCACGTCCATGTTCTACGAACGCTCCAGCGCGAGTTGGGCGGTGATCCGAACCAACACCGTACCGTCCGTCTGGCGCGTTTCGCTGATCACCTCGGTGGAGCGAACCGAATCGTGCTCCCCCAGCGCGGACAGGAAACCCGCGACATCCGCCGCAGAGGCCGCATCGGCAGCGATGACCGCTTCGACCCGGCCGGGTCCGGCCGCGGGACGAATCTCGATCCCGGTAACCCGGATACCCGGAGGAGCCGTACCCGTCACCGTCTCCAGGGCGGTACTGATGTCGGGGGCGTCCAGTACGCCGGCGAAAAGCAGGGCTGCGGCTTCCCGGGCAGTTGCGGGTTCGAGTGCCGGCTGCCCGGTCGAGGCTGCCGGTCCGGAGGACCCGGCGCACCCCGCACCTCCCGCGGCCGCCAGATCGGCGCGCGTCTTCAAGAGCGCCACACCGCCCCAGAGGCCAGCCAGGAGCCCCGCCAGGATCAACACCTCCACAACCCGGAGGACGCCAGGCCGGACGCCTCTGCCAAGCTGAATGCCGGCGGGTATTCGGGCCACGGTCAGTCTTCCGAAACGGCGAGGGGAGTGGGGTGGAGTGGCGCCGGCCTTTCACCAACCCGCCGCAGCAGTGCAGCCAGCGCTCCCTCCGTCACCGGAGACATGGCGGGAGACCCGGCGCTCTCCTGGGCGTCGCGAGCCCCCGTAAGCGTCAAGCCCAGCGGGCGCACGAGGTCAGCGACCGCCACGGCCCCATCCCCCAGGATTTCGACCGAAGGCCTCCCGTGCTCGGCGGCCCGCCGGATAGCAAGCGCCGGGGGGTCGGGGTCCAGCGCGGCGCGGAGCTTCATGCGGAAACCCGTGAGACGCGGTCCAGACGCGGCGGCGAGGACGAAGTGGCGCCGATGGAGCAGCAGGAGAAGACGGCGATCCGATTTGCCGGAGCCGCGTCCAAGCCACTCGGGGAGCGCAGCCAGGCTCGTAGCGTCCACCCAGCGCACCCGAAGACCGGCCGCCTCCGCGGCCGCCTCGTACTGCTGGACAACCGGCGCACCCGTCACCGCGCCGAGCAGGGAGCGGTGCCCGAGGGAACCGGACGCCAGAGTTCCAAACCGGAATCGTCCATCGAGTTCGGAGGGGGACGGAGCCCAAGTCGTAGCCAACCCACGGACGAGTTCGGTGCGGAGCCTGCGCGCCGCTCGGGAACCCGCACCTTCGGACAGGGCGGCGTGAGCAGCGCGATCGGGCAGCGCAATTACGGCGTCGCTGAAACTGCTCCCGGAAGCGCCAAGAGGCCTGAGAGCGGCCTGCACCGCCCGGGCCGCCTCCACCGAGGAAGCCAGGTTCGGCTCCGTCGGCGAAGGCGTGACGAAATCCGACGGCAGACGCCAGCGCACCCAACGGCCGTCGCCCGCCCGGACCAACACGTGATCTCGCCGAAAGGTGATCGCCACGGCGCTCCGCCGAGCACCGAGGCCAAGGAAGGGCAACGAAAGCAAAACTCCAACCGTGAGGATGGATTTAGCCTAGCAGTCTGTGGCAAAACCCACGCGGCGTTCGACGGGCGATCCATCCCGGCTGAACCGCGCCGCTTTCCGGCGCTCATCGTTGCGTTTCGGCCGAAATACACCCGGTATTCCGACCTCACGCGCCTTGTCAGCCGGGCGCCTCGCCCGTCTCGGCGCTCACGCGGGTTCCACCACAGGCTGCTAGCAGTCTGTGGCAAAACCCATGCGGCGGTCCGTGGACCTGGCGACCCCGGACGCGAGCGCCATCGACAGTTGGCCCGCGGGACGGGCGAGGCCGTTCTTCCCGACAAATGCGGGGACGCGAAAGGCGCCTGGATGGTAGGATGAGTGGCCGGTCTGCAGGCCATGTCCGCCCGCGCAGGCGAGCGCTGAGGCCATTCGCCCGCGTGACTATCGTCCGAACGAGTTCCAGTGTTTCGAGTTGGCGAACCTCGTTCGGCCTCCGGCAGCACCACCGGAGTCCGAACGATCCCCCAGGAAATCCCCGATTCGGAGCGAATCCCTAACACGTCGACAATTCTGGAGAAGCATGCGCGACTATCAGACCGCCGAACTTCGTAATCTTGCCGTGGCCGGACATGGAACGTCCGGCAAGACAACGCTCGTGTCGGCACTCCTCTATACCGCCGGCGCCGTGACCCGCCTGGCCCGCGTCGAAGATGGGAACACCACGACGGACTTTGAAGAGGACGAAATCGAACGCGGCATCAGCCTCAGTGCGGCGCCCACTTATCTGGATTGGGACGGCGCCAAGATCAATCTGCTGGACACGCCGGGATACAGCAACTTCCTGACCGAGGCCAAGCTCGCCATGCCGGTCGCCGACACCGCGCTCATTGCGGTCTGCGCCGTGGATGGAGTGGGTGTCAACACCGAGCGGGTCTGGAACTTTGCGGAAGAAAACCACGCCGCGGCGATCTTCGCGATCACCCGCATCGACCGCGACCGCGCATCTTTCGTACGTACTCTGAGTGCGATCCAGGAGACCTTCGGCCGCACCGCGATCCCGGTCCAGTTGCCCATCGGAAGCGAATCCGGATTCTCCGGGGTCGTGGACCTCATCGCCATGAAGGCGATCAGCGGCCCCGGGCCGGATGGGAAGGGAGCGAAGACGGGCGACGTGCCGGCCGAACTCCAGGAGCAGGCCGAGACGGCGCGCAACGAACTGATGGAAATGATCGCCGAATCGGACGAGGAACTCCTGGATCGGTTCTTTTCCGAAGGGGAGTTGACGCCGGAGGAAATGACTCGGGGTCTCAAGGCCGCGGTCGCCGCCCGCTCCATTTTTCCGGTGGTGGCGGTAACGGGGGCACAGAACGTGGGAACCGGGGCGCTTCTCGATCTGATCGTCGCGGCTGCTCCCGACCCCACCGGGCGCGGGCCCGCCCGCGGAGTCAACGGGAGTGGGGAGGCGGTCGAGCGCGACGTGCTTGGCTCCGCGCCGGCCAGCATCTATGTGTACAAGACCATCGCCGACCCGTTTGCCGGGCGTCTGAGCCTGTTCCGGGTCATGACCGGGACGGTGGGTCCCGAGACCCAGCTCAAGAACCTGACGACGGGCGGGACCGGGCGGACCGGCGGCGTCCACGTCGCGAACGGGAAGGCCATGGAGGCCGTGTCGAAACTGTCAGCCGGGGACCTCGGGTGTTTCGCCAAGTTGCGGGACACCTTCACGGGAGACACTCTCGGCGAGGACGGGGGAATCCGTTTCGTCCGTCCTGAAGTCCCACACCCGGTCATCAGTTTTGCAATCGAGCCCAAGTCGCGCGGAGATGAGGAAAAGATCTCCCAGGCGCTGCAGCGGCTTCGCGAAGAAGACCTGACCCTGAGGTTCGATCGCGATCAGGAACTGCTCCTGTCCGGAACCGGACAGTTGCATATCGAGGTCGTGGTGTCCCGGCTGAAACGCAAGTTCGGGGTGGAAGTCGATCTGAAACCACCGCGGGTGCCGTATCGCGAGACCATCACGGTCATGGCCGAGGCGCACGGCCGGCACAAGAAGCAGACCGGTGGGCATGGCCAGTTCGCCGACTGCCACGTGCGCGTCGAGCCGATCGAGCGCGGCACGGATTTCGAGTTCGAAAGCAAGATCGTCGGAGGCGCGATACCGCGCCAGTTCATCCCGGCCATCGAGAAGGGATTCCAGGAAGCCCGGAAGAAAGGCTATCTGGCGGGCTACCCGGTCGTGGACTTCAGAGCCACGGTGTTCGACGGGAAATTCCACACCGTCGATTCGTCGGAAATCGCCTTCAAGATCGCGGCGTCACTCGCGTTCAAGGATGCCATGTCCAAGTGCCGGCCGACGCTGCTCGAGCCGATCATGTCCGTCGTGATCACCGTCCCCGACGAGAACACGGGAGACGTTCTCGGCGACCTGAACTCCCGCCGCGGCCGCACCCAGGGCATGGACCGGAAGGGCTCGCAGACGGCGATCACGGCACAGGCGCCGATGGCCGAGATGCTCACCTATGAGCCGACGCTGACCTCCCTTACCGGGGGACGCGGAGGATTCCACATGGAGTTTTCCCACTACGACCCGGTCCCCGGGAACCTGGCGAAGGCTCTGATCGACGAATACCAGTCGCGGAAGGACTAGCCCGGATTTCTCATACTCACGGCCCCGGGCGGACCGCAATGGGTCGTAACCCACTCTGTCGCGGTGGTTTGTCCACCAGGCGCCAGCCTGGACGCACCGAACGGCGCGCAGCGTCGCGGAACCGCACCAGGCACATCGCCTTTACCGCCGAAACGGCGTGGAACGCCGACTTCAGTCGGCACCCGCGGCCCGAGAGGGCCGCAGAACGGATCACGCCAATCACGTTCAAGAGCGTCCACGCTGCGAACGCCAGGGTGACGCGGAGTATGAGAAGTCCGGACCAGGTAGCTGGCTGGTTCCGCCGGACTCCGGGCGGACCTGTCAGCGCGAGTCGCCGGTCCCGGTGCAGGACCGGGCGCTGGCGCTCCCGGTCAGTCGACGAACTCGATGCGCGCCATCGGGGCGCCGTCGCCCTGGCGCGGACCGAGCTTGAGGATCCGCGTGTAGCCGCCGGGACGCTCCTGAAAGCGCGGCGCCACCTCGCTGAAGAGATGGCGAACCACCTGTTTCCGCGGAAGGATCTGGAGAGCGCGGCGACGCGCCGCCAAATCCGACCGCCGCCCGAGGGTAACGAGGCGTTCGACGAACGGGCGCACTTCTTTCGCCTTGGCGAGGGTCGTGCGCAGATGCCCGTGCTCGATCAAGGTGGCGGCCAGATTCCGCAGCAAGGCTCGCCGGTGCGATGGCCGGCGGCCGAGCTTGCGGTGTGCCATCCGGTGACGCATTTCAGCTCTGTCCCATTCCGAGCTTCAGGCCGAGACCATCGAGAATCCTCTCCACTTCCTCGATGCTCTTCCGCCCGATGTTCCGCTCCCGCAGCAACTCCACTTCGCTCTTGACCACCAGGTCGCCGATCGTGGCTATGTCGGCGTTGCGCAATCCGTTGTAAGCCCGAACCGAAAGCTGGTCCGCGTAGTCGTCGATGGAGGTGTGACTGTGCAGCTCGTAAGCCTTCTGCTCGTCGCTGATCACGATGTCCTCCGTCGCGTCACCCTCACCGCCGACGAAGATCCCCAACATTTCCCGCAGTAGGCGGGCGGCTGTGGTGACCGCCTCCTGGGGCCGGATCGAACCGTTGGTGTGCACGTCGAGCACGAGCTTGTCCAGGTCCGTGTCCTGGCCTACCCGCGCCGGCTCCACCTTGTAGTTGACCTTGCGGACCGGAGAGTGCGTCGAATCGAGAGGGATGTAACCGACCTCCAGATCCGAATCACGGTTCCGTTCCGCCTGGATATAGCCGCGGCCGTTCTTGACCCGCATTTCGATGTCCAGCTCCGCCGGCTGGGTGATCGTCGCGAGGTGCACCTCGGGATCCAGGATCTCGACGTTGGGGTCCGTCTCGATATCTCCCGATGTCAGGGCACCGGCCTTTCTTCCCTTGAGCCGGATGGTCCTCGGCTGCGCACCATGGAGCCGCAGGGGGATCCGCTTGATGTTCAGAATGATGTCCAGGGTGTCTTCCTTGACCCCGGGAATCGTGGACATCTCGTGCTGAACACCGTCGAACTTCACCGCCGTGACCGCCGCGCCCTGAATGGATGAGATCAGCAGCCGCCGCAGGGCGTTGCCGATGGTGACCCCATAGCCCCGCTCGAAGGGATGAGCGGAGAAACGACCGAAGTCGTCGCTGCTGGTTTCAATGTTGAGGCCGCTGGGCCTCCGAAGTTCGGACATAAGCGCCGACTCTCCTTTCCTTTCTGCCCCGTTAGCGCGAATAGAGCTCGACGATGAGCTGATCGCGGATCTTGAGTTGCGGGTCTTCGCCGGAGGGAAGCGTGACAACCCGTCCCGACGCCATGTCATCAGCTTCGCGCTCCAGCCATTCCGGAACCGTGCGACCTTCGGCGCGCTCCATGATCTGTTTGAAGAAATCCTTCTTTCGCGTCTTGTCGCAGACGCGGATCACATCTCCCTGATCGATGATGTTGGACGGAATGTCCACACGTCTTCCGTTCACCTCGACGTGTCCGTGCCGGACGAACAGTCGGGCCGCGGCCCGGGAGGGAGCCAGACCCAGTCGGTACACGGCATTGTCGAGCCGTCGTTCCAGAAGCTGCAGCAGGAACGTACCGGTGACCGCGCGTTCGCGTTCGGCGCGATCGAAATACAGGCGGAACTGACGTTCGAGCAAACCATAGGCGCGCTTCGCCTTCTGCTTCTCGCGCAACTGCAGGCCGTAGCCCTGAACGCGGCTGCGGCGCGTCTTGCCGTGGGCTCCGGGCGCGAAGTTGCGCTTGTCGATAGCGCACTTCGGGCTGAGGCAGCGATCACCCTTCAAGAAGAGCTTGGCCCCCTCCCGGCGGCACAGCCGGCAAACGGGACCTCGATATCTCGCCAAGATGTCCTCCTAACAGCCTTTGGACAATGCCTGGCTGCGTCCGTTCGCGGCGCATCGCGCCGCGGGGGTGGGGGGGGGGGGGGGGGGGGGTGCGGGCCCGCCGCCCGCAGCAAACGGAAAAGTGAGGGGCGAATCGCGGAGCACCAGTTCTCCCGGTGGGGGGTGGCCCCGTCACCCCGTGGGGAAAGCGCACCGCACGCACGACGCCCGTCAGTTGGGGCGTGCGTGTCGCCCGGGACCGGGTGCGGGGCGTTTTCTCCACGGGGCTCGCGGGGCGCCGCGCCGCGGGGGGGGGGGGGCGGCACCCCGCGAAACGGAAAGGGGAGGGGCGAATCGCGGAGCGATTCGCGCCATCACCCCGTGGGGAAAGCGCACCGCACACACGCCGACCGTCAGTTGGGGCGTGCGTACCGTGCTGGGTACGGTGCGGGGCGCTTTTTCCACGGGCTGTCAGTTCCGGCGTTTCTTGGGTGGCCGGCACCCGTTATGTGGAATCGGGGTGACGTCCTTGATCGACTTCACCTCGATACCGGCAGCCGCTACCGCCCGGATCGCTGCTTCGCGCCCGGCGCCGGGGCCCTTCACCTTGACCTCCACGTGAGTGCAACCCAGCCCGCGAGCCTCGCGTGAGGCCGCCCCGGCCGCCTGCTGCGCGGCGAACGGCGTCTGCTTCCTGGAACCCTTGAAACCCTGCGATCCGGCGCTGGCCCAGCAGACCACGTTTCCGGCCGGATCCGCGAAGGTGATGATGGTGTTGTGGTACGTCGCCTGGATTGACACGACGCCAGCGGTCAGCGTGCGCTTCTCGCGCTTCTTTCCGGTCCGGCGGCGGGCTGTCTTCTTCTTTGCCATGTGTTGTTCCTGTTCTTGCGGGTTTTCCCTTAGCGCCGGCGCATTCCGACCCGACGAGGACCGCGACGGGTCCGGGCGTTGGTCTTGGTGCGCTGCCCCCTTGCCGGCAGGCCCCGGCGATGGCGGAGTCCGCGGTAGCACCCGATGTCCATCAGGCGTTTCAGATCCATCGAGATCCGCTTCCTCAGGTCTCCCTCAACGCCGCCCTCATCGTCGATGGCCCGGCCGATCCGGCTGACCTCTTCCTCGGTCAGGTCGCTGACGCGGCGGTGGGGTTCGATCCCCACCTTTTCGAGGACGGTCACCGCGCGGTGCGGTCCCATCCCGTAGATGTATCTCAGTCCGATATCGATGCGCTTGGCGCGCGGCAGGTCAACGCCGGCAATTCTGGCCATCGGTCAGTCTCTCCCTGTTTCCCTCACCCTTGGCGCTGCTTGTGCTTCGGGTTTTCGCAGATCACCCGCACGACTCCTCGCCGGCGGACGATCTTGCATTTGGCGCAGATACGCCGAACGGAGGCGCGAACCTTCATCTTGCCGCTCCTACTTGCACCGGTAGACGATCCGGCCCCGGCTCAGGTCGTAGGGGGAGAGTTCCACCAGTACCCGGTCGCCCGGGAGTACCTTGATGAAGCTCTTCCGCATCTTTCCCGATACGTGGGCGAGGACCTTGTGATCGCCCGTATCGAGCTTCACCCGGAACATGGCGTTTGGCAGAGGCTCCATGACGGTCGCCTCCACGGAAATAGCGTCTTCCTTAGACATGATCTTCCTTTGAACCCGCGTTGTCGGGGTTCTGCTTTCTGGGCTCCGCCAGAATCCAGGGACCACCCTCCATGACCGCGATGGACCGCTCGAAGTGCGCGGAGGCACTGCCGTCCAAAGTGACGACCGTCCAGCGATCCCGCTTCACCCGCACGTCCGGGCTCCCGCGATTCACCATCGGTTCAATCGCGATCACGGCTCCCGGAATCAGGCGAGTCCGCTTGCGGGGATCATAGAAGTTCGGGATCCAGGGCTCGGTGTGCAGGCTCGTTCCGATCCCGTGTCCGCCGTATTCGCGTACCACCGAGTAGCCATGAGTTTCGGCGTGGGTCTGCACGGCCTGCCCGATATCCGCAACGGAGTTTCCGGGACGGGCGGCGCCGATTCCCGCGTAAAGAGCCTGCTCGGTGACCTCCAGCAGACGCGCCACCTCATCGTCAATCTGACCGACGGCGACGGTTATGGCGTTGTCGCCGTAGTAGCCGTCCACGATGCAGCCGAAGTCGAGGCTCACGATGTCGCCCTCCTTCAGCTTCCGCCAACGGGACGGGATGCCGTGGACGACCTCGTCGTTGATCGAAACGCAGAGGGTCGCGGGGAACCCGTGATACCCCTTGAAGGCGGGAGTCACCCCGTGGTGTTTCAGGTTGTCCGCCGCCACCCGGTCAAGGTGAGCGGTGGTCACTCCGGGCTCCACCGTCCGGGCGAGCAGCTCCAGGGTTTCCACGGTGATCGCGTTGGCCTGGTGCAGCTTGTCAAGCTCGCCGTCGGACCTGGAGATCATTGGGTCACCAACTTGGGGGTCACCAACTTGGGGGTCACCAACTGGGCCGCCGCGAACGGCAACGCCGCACACAAGCGGCCAAAAACGTCGTCACGGGACCCGAGTCCCGAAATGTTCACCGTCCGGTTCCCGTAGTAGTCGAGGAGTGGAAGGGACTCGGACTCATAGACCTCGAGCCGGCGGCGGAAGGCCTCCTCGCTGTCGTCCTGCCGGCCGTCCGTGCCACGCCGGCCGCGAACCCGGGCGGTGAGTTCCTCCGGAGGAACGTCGATGTTCGCGATCCATTCGGTCGCGCCAAGCGTCGACAGGACCTCGCCAAGCGCTCGCGCCTGCGCCTGATTCCGGGGATAACCATCGAGGATGAAGCCCCGCCCGCAATCGGGCGCGGCAATCCTCTCCTCGACGATCCCCAGCACGATCTCGTCGCTTACCAGACTGCCGGCCGCCATGATGTCGCGGGCCACCTTCCCAAGTTCCGTTCCATCCGCGACTGCCTGCCGGAGAATGACCCCGGTCGAGATGTGGGGCAAACCCAGCGACTCGGCAAGCCGCATCGCCTGGGTCCCCTTGCCGGACCCCGGAGCGCCGAGAAGAATGATCGCGTTCATGTCAGCCCCGGAGCACCTCAGCCGCGACGTCCGCGAATGCGGCCCCGCTGCAGAAAGCCCTCGTAGTTGCGCATGATGAGTTGGCTCTCGACCTGTTGTGCGGTGTCCATGGCGACGCCGACGACAATGAGGATGGAAGTCCCGCCAAAGTAGAACGTCACCCCCATGCCTTCGGTGATGAAGGTCGGAAGGACCGAGTCGAGCCATGGCCCGATCACCGGGATCGGAGCCACCGTGAATCCGTTCAGAAGGAACTCCGGAAGGACCGCGACCGCGGCCAGGTAGATGGCGCCCACGAAGGTGAGCTTGCCGAGCACCGCGTCGAGATACCGCGCCGTCGGCCGTCCCGGCCGGATTCCCGGCACGTAGCCACCGCTCTTCCGCATGTTGTCGGCGACATCGGCAGGCTTGAAGACGATGGCGGTGTAGAAGTAGCAGAAGAAGAGGATCGAGACGACGTAGAGCAGCGTGTAGAGCGGCATGCCCCAACGAAGCTGCTCGGCGATGGCCGCCATCCAGCGGCTCTCGGTAAAGAGCGAGGCGAAAGTCTGCGGCAGGGCGATGATGGAACTGGCGAAGATCACCGGAATCACGCCTCCGGTGTTGATCTTCAGCGGGATGTGCGTCGACTGTCCCTGGTACATCCGGCGGCCCACGAATCGCTTCGCGTACTGCACCGGGACGCGCCGCTGACCGCGCTCGATGAACACGATGAACGCCAGGACCGCGATCATGAAGAGGATCAGGACAGCCACGCCGAAGACCGTCTGCTGCCCGACGCGAATGTTCTGGACCGTGGTGATGATCGCGGACGGGAACATCACGACGATCCCCGCGAAAATCAGCAACGACATCCCGTTGCCGATGCCGCGCTCCGTGATTTGCTCGCCGAGCCACATGATGAAGACCGTGCCGGCCGTCATCGTGAGGATGGTCATCAGGGTGAACGACAACCCGGGTTCGTTGACGAGGTTCATCCCGTCGGGGAGGCTCTGGCTCTGCAGGAAGACCGCAATGCTCGCCGACTGAATGACCGCGAGAATCACCGTGCCGTAGCGGGTGTACTGCGTGATCTTCTTGCGTCCGAGTTCACCCTCCTTGCTGAGCTTTTCCAGATACGGCCAGACCAGCGTCAGGAGCTGCAGGATGATGGACGCGCTGATGTAGGGCATGATGCCGAGCGCGAACACGGTCACCTGCGAGAGGTTGCCGCCGGAGAACATGTCCACGAAGCCGAACCAGGTCGCGCGGTTTTGTTCGAAGAAGGCCGTCAGGGCCGCCGGATTGACGCCCGGCGTGGGGACGTGATTTCCGAGCCGATACACGGCGAGCATGCCGAGCGTGAACAGAATCCGGGTACGAAGATCCGGAATCCGGGCGATGCTGCGGACGGCGTTGATCACTTCTGGTTTTCGGAGTCTTGGGCGTCCCCGCCAATGAGGTCTACAGCCCCACCGGCAGCTTCGATCTTCCGGCGGGCGGCAGCGCTGAAGGCATGGGCGCGGACGGTGAGCCGCCGTTCCAACTCACCTCCGCCAAGGATCTTGATCCGGAAGGGACGCGGGCGGACCAGACGTGGGGGTTCGCCCGGATCAAGCTGACGGATCCGAGCGCCCTGAACCAGGCGGGCGGCGACCAATTCGATCTCTCCGACTGTCGCGCCGTCTTCAAAGCGGTTGAGGTCACCGAGGTTGACGATCTCCTGCCGCGTGGCGAAGATGTTTGTGAAGCCTCGCTTCGGCACCCGGCGAATGAGGGGCATCTGACCGCCCTCGAAACCGCGGCGGAGGGAGTACCCGGACCGCGACTTGGCTCCCTTGTGGCCGCGCCCGGCGGTCTTTCCGGTTCCTGATCCCGGACCGCGGCCCACGCGCTTGCGTGGACGGACGGCGCCCTCGGGCGGCGCCAGTTCATGAAGGCTCACTTGCTCTGGTCCTCATTCACTATCGGCCGTCGACGATTTCGACGATGCCGTCTCTTCGACGATGCGGACGAGGTGCGGAACGCGCCGCACCATCCCGCGGATCATCGGGTTGTCCGGCCGGGAAGCGGTCGCTCCCAACCGGCGAAGCCCGAGTCCCTTCACGACTTCGCGCTGATAGCGGGTCGTGCCGGCCAATCCCCGCACGAGTTGCACGACGATCCTCGGCTGCCCCGGACCTGCGGCGGTGTCTTCTGGCTGTGTCATGGCTCTGTGGCGGCTAGGCTCGAATCTCCGCCTCGATGTGGCTTACGTCCTTGCCTCGAAGCTCCGCCACCGCGGTCTTCGAGCGAAGGGAGAGCAGTGCGACCATCGTCGCTTCGACGACGTTCTTGGGATTCGCGGTTCCGAGCGACTTCGTCAGAATGTCCTTGATTCCGGCAAGCTCGATGACGGCGCGCACCGGGCCGCCGGCGATTACCCCGGTTCCCTCCGATGCGGGTTTGAGCAGAACCCGGCCGGCGCCGAACACGCCCACGACCTCGTGAGCGATCGAGGTTCCCTCGCGGGGAACGTCCGTCAGGTTCTTCTTGGCGATCTCGATTCCTTTCTTGATCGCCGCCGGCACCTCGCGTGCCTTGCCGAGACCGAAGCCCACGCGACCGTCCTCGTTTCCGACGACAACCAGCGCGGAAAAGGACAGGTTCTTGCCGCCCTTGACTACCTTGGTCACCCGGTTGATCGAGACGACCTTGTCCTTGAGATCGGGATCGCCGGTGCGCTCCACCTGCGTGTTGCGCGAGCCGCTGCGTGGCCGCGATCGGCCGCCCGAATCCATGTTCAGCACTGAACCCCTCCGTTTCTCACCGCGTCGGCGAGCGCCTTGATGCGGCCGTGGTACCGAGCCCCGCCGCGATCGAAGACCACGGTCTCGATGCCGGCGGCGCGGGCCCGTTCAGCCAGCTTCTCGCCGACCAGGGCCGCGCCGCCGGCGTTTCCGCCACCTTCGATCCCGGTCTCGCGGCTTCCCGCGGCAACCAGGGTTCTGCCCGCGGCATCGTCGATGACCTGCGCATAGATGTGCTTCAACGAGCGATAGACGGCGAGCCGGGGACGCTCGGCGGTCCCGGTGACCTTCTTGCGAATGCGGGCATGGATACGCCGCCTTCGCTGACGACGGGTAGTGATTCGCATGGCTCTCTCGTTACGCTCCGGTCTTGCCAGCCTTCTTGATGAGGCGCTCGCCGGTGTAGCGAACTCCCTTCTGTTTGTACGGGTCCGGTTTGCGAAGAGCGCGCATGCGCGCCGCGACCTCTCCCACGACCTGCTTGTCGGGGCCGGACACCACGAGATGGGTGTTCTTTTCGATCTGGACGTCAATCCCGTCGGGCAAGGCGAACTCGACGGGGTGGGAATAACCCAGGGCGAAAGAGACGCTCCGTCCCTTGACCTGCGCCCGGTAGCCGACTCCCACGATGTCCAGTTCCTTCTTGAAACCCTGGGAGACGCCGGTCACCGCGTTCGCGAGCAGCGCCCGGGTGAGCCCCCAATAGGCCCGGTTCCCGGCCCGCTCCTGAAGGGTCACCTGGACCACGCCGCCGGCGACCTGCACCTCGATACCCGGCAGAACGGGGCTCGTGAGGACGCCCTTCGGTCCCTTCACGCGGATCCCGGAGCTCTCGATCGTGACCGAGACTCCGGACGGAACGGAGATTGGCTTGGCGCCTATGCGGGACATGAGAAAAACCTTCGGCCTACCACACCTGGCAGAGAACTTCGCCACCCACGCCGAGATGACGCGCCTGGCGGCCCGTCATCACCCCGCGGGAGGTGGAAAGCACGGTGACACCGAGCCCTCCCTGCGCCTTGGGGATCTCCTGGTGCGACACATAGACGCGGATGCCGGGCCTCGAGACCCGCTTCAGTCCGCTCAGCGCTTCCCGATTACCGGGGAGGCGCCGCAGCTTGATGCGGATTGCGTCCTGTGGCGGAGAGGGGCGTCGCTCCCAACCATCCACATATCCCTCTTCGTGAAGGATGCGGGCAATCTCCTCTTTCAGCTTCGAAGCGGGAATCTCGACAAAGTCATGCCGCGCCTGAATCGCGTTGCGGATACGGGTGAGCATGTCGGCCACCGGGTCAGACCACATCAGAATGCCTCCCTACCAACTCGCCTTGATCACTCCGGGGATCTCCCCCGCGAGCGCCAGCTTCCGAAAACACAGGCGGCAGAGCCCGAACTTCCGGAGATAGGCCCTTGGGCGGCCACAGCTCAGGCACCGGTTGTAACGCCGCACCTCAAACTTCGGCCGCTTCTTTGCCTTGGCAATGAGTGACTTCTTCGCCAAAACCCTTTCCTCTGCTTCTTCAGCTCTTGATAACTACGCTTCCCGGCGGGCGAACGGCATGCCAAAGGCGCGGAGCAGCTCTCGCGCGTCCTCGTCGCTCGTCGCGGTAGTGCAGATGGTGACGTTCATTCCGCGCGTCTTCTCGATCTTCGAGTAGTCGATCTCGGGGAACACGGATTGGTCGGTCAGGCCCAGGGTGTAGTTGCCCCGTCCGTCGAAAGCCCGCTCCGGAACGCCACGAAAGTCGTGCACCCGAGGTAGCGCGATGTTGATCAGACGGTCCATGAACTCGTACATCCGGATGCCACGCAGCGTGACGCGCGCGCCCACCGGCATGCCGTCCCGGATCTTGAAATTGGCGATGGATTTGCGGGCTCGCGTGACGACCGGCCGCTGTCCGGTAATGGCGGTGAGGTCCGCGACCGCGGCGTCGATGAACTTGTGCTCCCGCGACCCTTCTCCGACCCCCATGTTGACGACGACCTTGGTGACGCGGGGTACCGCATGCACGCTCGCAATCTGCAGTCTGGTCCGTAGTTCGGGAGCGATCGTCTCCCGATACCGGGAACGAAGGCGGCTCACTTGTCAATCACTCCCTGGGAGCGGACGCTCACCCGAACCTTGCGTCCATCGGTCAGACGGGTCCTCCCGATTCGGGTCGGGAGATTGGTCTCCGGATCCACGATCATGACGTTGCTGATCGCTATCGAGGCTTCCCGTTCGACGACACCACCCTTGATGTTCTGTCGCGGGTTCGCCTTCGTGTGCCGCTTGACCATGTTGATGCCCTCAACGAGCACCCGTCCGGTTTCAGGAAAAACGCGAAGGATCCGTCCGCGCTTCCCCAGGTCGCTGCCGGCCACTACCTGGACCGTGTCGTCCTTGCGAACATGCAGACGCCGCGGCGGAGGCGCACTCTTCTTCCGGGACATCGTCACAAGACCTCTGGAGCGAGCGAAACGATCTTCATGAACTGACGCTCGCGAAGCTCGCGGGCGACCGGGCCGAACACCCGGGTTCCGGTGGGTTCGCGCTGCTCGTTGATCAGCACCGCGGCGTTGTCGCCGAAGCGGATGTAGGAACCGTCCGCCCGGCGGTGTTCCTTGCGGGTCCTCACGATCACGGCCTGGACGACGGCGCCCTTCTTGACCGCACTCCCGGGGGCGGCCTCACGAACCGAAGCGGTGATGACATCCCCAAGCCGCGCAATGCGGCCCACCCCGCCCCCAAGCGGAAGAATGCAGGTGACCCGGCGGGCGCCGGAGTTGTCCGCGACCTGCAATACCGACTGCATCTGAATCATGTCGCACGCTCCACAACCTTGAGCAGCCGGAACCGCTTCGTCCGGGAGAGCGGACGGCATTCCTCGATCTGGACACGGTCTCCGATGCGTCCCTCGTTCTTCTCGTCGTGAACCGCGAAGCGGGTGGACTTGCGGTACCGGCGCTTGTACAGGCGGTGTTCCACCAGGCGCTCCACAAGCACCGTGATGGTCTTTTCGGCGCCGCTGGCAACCACGGTTCCGGTCCTGATCAGTCTTGGCATGACGTTTCTTCTCGTACTAGCGTCTCGTTCTGGTCCCCGGCCCTCAGGAATCGGCGGCGGCGCTCCCCGCGGAATCGGTCCCGATCTGGAGTTCGCGCTCCCTCCTGATCGTGCGAAGCCGGGCAACCTCGCGCCGTAGCATCTTGACCTTGTGCGTGTGACCCAGTTGACCCGTAGCGGCCTCGAGCCGAGCATCGAATAGTTCCTTGGTGACTTCCTGCTGCTTCCTCACGAGTTCATCGTGGGTCAGCTCACGAACCTGGGCGGACTTCACGAGGTCTCCTCCTCGAAGCGGCCGACAAATTGGGTCCGCACCGGAAGCTTGTGGCCCGCCCGGCGCATCGCCTCGATGGCCTGCTCCCGGCTGACGCCCTCCATTTCGAAGAGGACCCGTCCGGGGCGCACCACCGCAACCCAGCCTTCAGGACCGCCCTTTCCCTTGCCCATACGGGTTTCCTGGGGTTTCTTCGTCAGCGGCTTGTCCGGAAAGATCCGGATCCAGACGCGCCCGGTTCGTTTGATGAAACGGGTGATTGCCACCCGCGCCGACTCGATCTGACGGTTCGTGATCCATCCGGGCTCGAGCGTCTTGAGACCGAAGTCCCCGAACGCCACGGTCTGTCCCGTCCAGGACTTGCCGCGCATACGGCCGCGCTGCTGTTTCCGGTACCGGGTCTTCTTCGGCATCAGCATGGCGTTTCTCCTCGCAGGTCCTCTCCGGGCCTCACCCGGCGCTTGCCTCTTCGGAGCCGGAAGCTGTCGACTTCAGGGAGATTTCCGGACGTGCCGCCCGGCGGACAACGTCGCTGACGCCCCTGTATACCCAACACTTGACACCGATCTGACCGTAGGTCGTAAAGGCCTCGGCCAGCCCGTATTCGATGTCGGCCCGCAACGTGTGGAGCGGGAGTTGTCCCTCCAGGTACCACTCCGACCGGGCGATGTCAGCCCCGTTGAGCCGCCCGGCACACCGAATCCGAACCCCTTTGGCGCCGTTCCGCATGGTGTTCTCGACGGCCTTCCGCATGGCGCGCCGAAACGCGATCCGCTTTTCCAACTGGAGGGCAATCGACTCGGCCACAAGCTGCGGGTCGAGTTCGGGCTTTATGACCTCGAGAGGCCGAATATGAACTTCCTTCCCGGTGCGCTTGCGGAGATCGCGCGTCAGCTTCTCCACCTCCGTCCCCTTCCGGCCGATGATGATTCCGGGCCGTGAGGTGTGGATATAGATGTTGAGCTTGTTTCCCGGGCGCTCGATCTCCACCCGCGAAATACCCGCGTGGTACAGGCGGCGCTTGAGAAGACGCCGCAGCTTCAGATCCTCGTGCAACGAGTCCCGATAGGAGCTGTCCGCAAACCAGCGGGACCGCCAGGTCTTGCTGTATCCGAGCCTGAAGCCGTGCGGATGAACTTTTTGACCCATTCCTATTCCTCTTCCACGGTAGTCACGCGGATCGTGTAGTGGGTGGTTCGCCGCCGAATGCGACGAATGCGGGCTCTCCGCCCGCTACGGGCGATTGCCCGCGCCGGCCCCTGGTCGGCAAACGCCTCGGTGACCATGAGCTTGTCCTCGTCAATTCGTTTCGCTTCGCCAAGGGCCTTGGTCTGGGCATTCGCAATGGCCGACCGCAAGACCTTCTCGATGATGGGCGCCGGCGCCCGATTCGTGTTCTGCAACACCGATATGGCATCCGCCGCCGGCTTGTCACGGATCAGGTCGAGAACGAGCCGCGCCTTCTGAACCGAACCGGGGACCGCCATCGCCCGGGCAACCGCTTCGATCACCGCGGCACCCCCAGTCGCGAGGAGAATCTCATCGGCGCACCCTCGACTTCTCGGTCTTCACCTTGTGGCCCTTGAAGGTCCGCGTCGGCGAAAACTCACCGAGTTTGTGACCGACCATGTTGTCGGTCACATAGACCGGAATGAACTTGCGGCCATTGTGAACGGCGAAGGTCAAACCCACCATTTGCGGAACGATCGTGGAGCGCCGTGACCAGGTCTTGATGATGGTCTGCCGACGCGCAAGGTGCGCGTCTTCGACCTTGCGGATCAGGCTTTCCTCGATGTACGGGCCTTTTTGAATCGAACGCGGCATTCTTTGATCCTTCTCTGATCCTTCTATCTCCGGGAACTTCTCGGTTTACCTTCTGCGGCGGCGCCGGGACCGGACGATCATCGAGTCCGTCCGCTTGTTGTTGCGGGTCTTGTGCCCCTTGGTCGGAACGCCCCAGGGGCTCACCGGGTGACGTCCGCCGGAACTCTTGCCTTCGCCGCCACCGTGAGGGTGATCGACCGGGTTCATCGTGACTCCCCGGTTGTGGGGCCGGCGGCCAAGCCAGCGCTTGCGGCCGGCCTTGCCGAGCTTCACGTTCTCGTGATCCACGTTGGAAACCTGACCGATCGTGGCGTGACACCCACGCAGCACCTTGCGGACCTCGCCGGAGGGAAGGCGCACCTGCGCGTAACGTCCCTCCTTGGCAACCAACTGCACGAAGGCGCCCGCGCTCCGCGCCATCTTGCCGCCCCCGCCGGGGCGGAGCTCGACGTTGTGAATCGTGGCGCCCAGGGGAATGCGCTCGATACAGAGCATGTTTCCGGGAGCGATTTCGGCGCTGTCGCTCGCCATCACCATGTCGCCGACCTTCATCCCGACGGCGTGCAGGATGTACCGCTTGTCTCCGTCGAGATAGTGCAGAAGAGCGATCCGGGCCGAGCGATTCGGGTCGTACTCGATGGATGCGACACGGCCGGGAACCTCGGGCTTCGCCCGCCGGAAGTCGATTTCCCGATGGCGCCTCTTGTGACCACCACCACGGAAACGGACCGTGATGCGCCCGGCCCGGTTCCGCCCGCCGCGCTCGCTCTTGCCCCGCGTCAGCCGCTTCTCCGGCGTAGTGGTCGTGAGTTCCTCGAACGTCTGGACGGTGTGGAACCGTCGTCCCGGGGAGGTCGGCTTCGATTTCTTGATGGCCATCTATACGCCCTTGAAGATCTCGATGGCATGACCCTCCTCGAGGGTCACGAACGCTTTCTTCCAGTTGGGACGCCGTCCCACAAAGCGGCCCCACCGCTTGTTCTTGCCCGTGAAGTTGGACGTGCGGACATCCTTGACTTCCACCTCGAACAGGCTCTCCACGGCGTGGCGGATCTGGACCTTGTTGGCCTTCCGGTTCACCCGGAAACAGACGACGTTCCGGGTTTCCCGAAGACGTTCCGCCTTCTCGGTCGTGAGCGGTTCAAGGATGACGCGGTCGGCTTCCATCACGAACTCCCTGCCTCAGGACTTCCTGCCTCGGAACTTCCTTCCTCGGACAGCTTCTCGGTGAGCGGGGCGAGCGCGGAACGCCGAATCAGCACGGTCTTCGCCTTGAGGACCTCGTAGCAGTGAAGCGCCTTGACCGAGACCACTTCTACCGTCGGCAGATTCCGCGTGGACAGGTAGAGCTCGTCGGACGGCGCCGTCTCCACAATGAGCACGCGCCCGCCGTTCGCATCCCACTCCTCGAGGCGGCGGACCACCGCCCGGGTGGAGGGGCCCTCCAGACTGAAGTCTTCGAAGACACGCAAGCGTCCTTCGCTCGCGCACAGTGAAAGCGCCGAGCGGAGCGCTCCGCGCTGCATGCGGCCCGGCAGCCGATAGCTGTAGTCGCGAGGCTGCGGCCCGAACACGGTCCCGCCGCCCCGCCAGAGCGGCGTGCGGCGGCTTCCTACGCGCGCGTTGCCGGTGCCTTTCTGGCGCCACGGCTTGCGGCCGCCGCCGGCTACGAGCCCACGGTTCTTCGTCGCGTGGGTTCCGGCCCGCCGCCCTGCCATGTACTGGCGCACGGCGTCGTAGTGAAGGCCCCGCTTCACCGGCGCCGCGAAGACAGCCGGATCGAGTTCCACTTCGCCGCCTTCGCAATCACGGACGACCACGGATGCGGCGCGCCCCTGAGGATCGGCCTCGGGCACGCCTTCCGTCGGAAGCGCCTCTTGCTCTGCCACGGTCACTTTGGTTTTTCCTGTTGGTTTGGTCTCTCTGGTCAGGACTTGCGAATCTCGACGGTCCCACCGCGGGGGCCGGGGACGGCGCCGCGCACCGCCACCACGTTTTCCTCGGCATCCACCCGCACGATCCGGAGGTTGCGCACGGTGACGCGCTCGCGACCGTGCTGACCGGGAAGCCGGGTGCCCGGAAGTACGCGCGAGGGGGTTGCGCACATCCCGATCGCGCCAGGCGCGCGATGGAACTTGGAGCCGTGCGACTTGGGCCCGCCGTGGAAACCGTGCCGTTTCATGACTCCGGCAAAACCCTTCCCCTTGCTGACTCCGGTAATCCGGACCACGTCATCCGGAGAGAACACCTCGGCGCCGAGCCGGGAACCGACCTCCAGCCCCTCGCCCGAGTCCGCCTCGAACTCGCGCAGTACCGACGCGGAGGGCGCTCCGGCGGCTCGCAGCCGGGCCGCGAGCGCGCGGTTGCGAGCGGGCCGGCTTCCCGGACCGCTCAACCGCTCCAGGCCGACCTGAACGGCTTCGTACCCGTCTGCCGCCGCGGTCTTCTTCTGGACGACGACGCAGGGACCCACCCGGATCAGGGTGACCGGAATGACCCGGCCGTCTTTCCCGAAATGCTGGGCCATCCCCAGCTTCGTGCCCAGCAACCCGTTCATCGATCTTCCTCCGCGATCCCCGTTTGTCCGTTCCCTACTTGGCCTGCGGCTCGCCCGCGACCATCGCCTTGATCTCGACATGTACTCCGGCGGGGAGATCCAGACGCGACAACGCATCAACGGTGGTCGGCGTGGATCCGAGGATGTCCAGCAGCCGCTTGTGGGTGCGGAGCTCGAATTGCTCCCGGGACTTCTTGTCCACGTGCGGAGAGCGAAGCACGGTGTACCGGTTCTTGACGGTCGGCAACGGAATCGGGCCGGCCACGGTGGCGCCCGTCCTCTTCGCCGTCTCCACGATCTCGCTCGTGGACTGATCCAGCAGGCGGTGATCGAACGCCTTGAGTCGGATACGGATCTTTTCGTTCATCGGTTGAAATCCTCTTCAGGCATTCCCGTCAGGCGCTCGCCATGACCTCCGCCATGACGCTCTCGGGAGCTTCCTCGTAGGACCCGAAGTGCATTGTGTAAGTCGCCCGGCCCTGGGTAGCCGAACGGATGTCCGTGGCGTAGCCGAACATCCCGGCCAGCGGCACCTGCGCTGCCACGACCTGGGCGTTTCCCTGCATCGAGAGGCCGCTGATGCGGGCGCGCCGTGCATTCAGATCACCCATCACCTCTCCGGTGAAGTCGTCCGGCGTCACGACCTCCACCTTCATCACCGGCTCGAGGATGACCGGAGAGCATCGCCGCAGCGCGTCCTTGACCGCCATGGAACCGGCAATCCGGAACGCGAGTTCGGAACTGTCCACGGTGTGGAAGGTGCCGTCATAGAGGCGCACCGTCACCCCGGTAACCGGATACCCCGCGAGCGGCCCCGCGGCGAGGGCGTCGCGAGCTCCCTCCTTCACAGCCGGGATGAACTCGCGCGGTACGGATCCACCCACGATGTCATTGACGAACTCGAACGGTTCGGCCGGATTCGGGAACACCTCGACCCGAACGTGGCCGTACTGGCCCCGGCCGCCGGTCTGCCGCACGTAGCGGCCTTCGGTCTTCGTGGAGGCGCGGATGGCCTCGCGGTACGCCACCCGGGGCTGACCCACGACCGCACCCACCTGAAACTCGCGGAGCAACCGGTCCACGATGATCTCCAGGTGCAGTTCTCCCATGCCGCTGATGATCGTCTGGGCCGTTTCCGCATCGGTCGTTACCCGGAAGGTCGGGTCCTCATGGGTCAACTTCCCGAGCGCTCCGGACAGCTTTTCCTGATCCGCCTTGGTCGCTGGCTCGATGACCCGGGAGATGACCGGCTCCGGGAACTCCATGGCTTCGAGAACCACGGGAGCGGCAGGAGAGCAAATTGTCTCTCCGGTTCTGGCGTTCCTGAGACCGACTACCGCCGCGATGTCTCCGGCGTAGACCTCCTTGATCTCCTCGCGCTTGTTGGCGTGAATCTTGAGAAGCCGACCCACCCGCGACCGGACCGAACGGGTGGAGTTGAGGACCGTGTCACCCGTCCTGAGAACCCCTGAATACACCCGGAAGAACGAGAGCTGGCCGACGAAGGGATCCGTCATCACCTTGAAGACAAGCGCGGAGAAGGGAGCGTCATCCCGAGCGTCCCGAACGGCCGGGGTCGGATCCGTGACGGACGCGGTGCCCGTGATCGACGGAACATCCGTCGGCGCCGGCAGCAGGGAAACAACCGCGTCCAGGAGCGGCTGGACGCCCTTGTTGCGGAAAGCGGATCCACAGAGAACCGGAACCATCTGCAGCGCGACAGTCGAACGGCGAAGCGCCGCCTCGCACTCCTCAGCGGTGAGGTCTCCCGTCTCATCCCAGATCCCGAGCGCCTCGATATCGCATTCACAGATCTTGTCGACCAGCGCTTCCCGAGCGGCGCGAGCCGCGTCGAGCCGCTCGGGGGCGAGCTCGGTCTCCTCGTACCGGGCGCCCAGGGAATCTCCGTGATAGCGAATCTCCTTCATCCGAACGAGATCCACGACCCCTTCGAAGGCGTCCTCCGCCCCGATGGGGAGCTGGATCGCCGCCGCCCGCGCTCCGAGGCGGTCCTCCATCATCTTCACGACCCGCTCGAAATCGGCGCCCGCCCGATCCATCTTGTTCACGAGGGCGATCCGGGGCACGCCGTACTTGTCGGCCTGGCGCCAGACCGTTTCGGACTGGGGTTCCACGCCGGCGACCGCGCAAAACACGGCCACCGCACCATCGAGGACCCTGAGGGACCGCTCTACTTCGGCGGTGAAGTCCACGTGACCCGGCGTATCGATGATGTTGACCCGATGGTCCTTCCAGAAACAGGTCGTCGCAGCCGAGGTGATCGTGATCCCGCGCTCCTGCTCCTGCTCCATCCAGTCCATCGTCGCGGTTCCCTCGTGAACCTCGCCGAGCTTGTAGGTGACGCCGGTGTAATAGAGGATCCGTTCGGTGGTGGTCGTCTTCCCGGCGTCAATGTGCGCCATGATCCCGATGTTTCGGGTGTCGGCCAGGGCGACTTTTCGGGGCATGGGAACTGTGGAAGGAACTGTTGGGCGACAGGTGCTGGAAGATTGAATTGACGGAAGCCGGGTTAACTGGAAGAGAGTCCGATATGCATGCGGTCCGATTCGCGCCGGATGGCGCGTCGATCAGGTCCGCCGTCGCCGGCCACCGCGGGCCGGATGAACCGGCCTTGCCGATCGAAATCGTGCTCGCTTCCTGAATGGCGAATCCTCCGTATTGCCGTTAGCCGAGGCGTGGGCGCGGCTACCAGCGGTGGTGGGCGAAGGCCTTGTTCGCCTCCGCCATCTTGTGGGTGTCTTCTCGCTTCTTGATGGCGCCACCCCGATTCTGGGAAGCGTCGAGCAACTCGCCCGCCAGCTTTTCCGCCATCGTTTTTTCCGGCCGCTTCCGGGCGTAGCCGACGATCCAGCGCAGGGACAGCGAAGTGCGTCGCTCGGGACGGACCTCATACGGCACCTGGACGTTCGCGCCACCCTTCCGGCGACTCTTCACCTCGAGGGTCGGTTTGACGTTCTGGACGGCCTCGCGAAAGGTCGTGAGCGGCTCACCGTCCGTCTTGTCCTTGATGCGGTCGAACGCCCCATAGACAATCGATTCGGCCGTGGACTTCTTCCCGTCCAGCATCACCTTGTTGATGAACGACGAGACGAGAACGCTCTGGTAGCGGGCATCCGGAGCGGGTTGCCGCTTCGGCACATCACGGCGTCTGGACATCCTCTGGTGCTCCGTATCCCTCTTGGTTAGTGCGCGGCTCTACCGGTCAGCTCTTCGGCCGTTTCGTTCCGTACTTGGAGCGGCCGTTTTTTCGTCCATCCACTCCCGTCGCGTCAAGGGCCCCACGGATCACGTGGTAGCGGACGCCCGGAAGATCCTTCACCCGGCCACCACGCAGCAGCACGATGGAGTGCTCCTGCAGGGAGTGGCCCACCCCGGGTATGTAGGTTGTCACCTCGATCCCGTTGGTCAGCCGCACCCGGGCGACCTTTCTCAGAGCCGAGTTCGGCTTCTTGGGGTTGATGGTGAATACCCGCACGCAGACGCCCCGCCGCTGGGGACACCGCTGGAGCGCCGGCGAGTCGGTGGCCGGGGCCATCCGCTTCCGTCCACGGCGGACGAGCTGATGAATGGTGGGCATGGGGAATTCGTATCCGGAGGAAAAGGCTGAGCCCTTACGGGCGAAGGGAAACTGGGACGTGCACCGCCCACCCGTCAGGCCTCACCATCAGGGCTCGAAAAAATGCGATCGGCGGCTGTCCCCCGAAGGAGACGATGACGTCCACGACGCTGAAAGGAGTGCGTTCTAGGCGCGTAGCGGACGAAGGATTTTACGCGCTGCGGCGAGTACCTGTCAAATCGCAGAGGCTGGCTGCGGCGGCGCCGGGAGTGGCAGCAGCCGCGGCCGGAACCCCAACGCAAACCGGCGCTTCCGGCAATCGCGCCGGAGTCCGGATGCTGGCGCGAAGGAGATTCGACCCTTATTCCGGGTTCGAAAAGAGACGCCGTTAGCGGATCTCTTCGGCCAACTCGGTTTCCGGATTCGGGTCTTCCTGAAGCATGGCCTGCCGATGCGCGTCGATCTCCTCCGGAAGCACGAAGCGCCGGTGCTCCCGTAGCCCGGTCCCGGCCGGAATCAACCGACCCATGATGACGTTTTCCTTGAGCCCGCGGAGATAGTCCACCTTGCCGGTGAGAGACGCCTCCGTCAGCACCTTGGTGGTCTCCTGGAACGACGCGGCGGAGATGAAGCTGTCGGTCGCGAGGGATGCCTTGGTGAGGCCGAGCAGCATCGGCTCTCCCTGAGCCGCCTGCCCCCCTTCGGCCTGGGCCTTCCGGTTCGCCTGCGCGAACTCGTGCCGATCCACCGTCGAGTCCACGATCAGGTCCGTATCTCCGACATCGGTGACGCGCACCCAGCGCATCATCCGGCTGATGATGACTTCGATGTGCTTGTCGTCGATCACGACGCCCTGAAGCCGGTACACCTCCTGAATCTCGTGAACCAGGTAGCGCTGGAGTTCCCCTTCGCCCAGGACCCGGAGGATGTCGTGCGGATTGCGCGGACCGTCCATGAGCGGGTCGCCGGCGCGCACTTCCTCGTTTTCCCGGACGCTGATGTGGACCCCGCGGGGCACCTCATACTCGCGAACGTCGTCGGTGACCTGGGACGTCACGGTGATGATGCGCTTGCCCTTGCGAACGTCGCCGTACCGCAGCCGTCCGTCGATCTCGCTGATCAGGGCGGGCGCCTTCGGCGGCCGAGCCTCGAAGAGCTCGACGACGCGCGGCAGACCTCCGGTGATGTCCTTCGTCTTGGTGGTCTCTCGCGGAATCTTGGCGAGCACGTCCCCCGGACGCACGGCATTGTCCTGCTCGACCTCGAGATGGGCGCGTGAGGGCATCAGGTAGGTCCGGGCGTCTTCGCCGGAGCGCTGAATCTCGATCCGCGGCTCGAACCGGTCGTCCTGGGACTCGATGATCACCGGCTGCGACCGGAAGGTGACGTTGTCCACCTCCTGGATCATCGTCACATCCGCGATGATGTCCTGGAAACGGACCGTCCCTTCTTCCTCGGCGAGAATCGAGAAGCTGTACGGGTCCCACTCGACGATCACCTGGCCGCCGCTTACGGCACTGCCGGAGGCCGCCTTGATCCGGGCGCCGTACACCACCGGATGGCTCTCCAGGACTCGTCCGTCGCCGTCTCCCACTTCCACGGTGCCGGCGCGGTTGATGACCACCAGGTTGCCGTGGCGATCTTCGACCGTGCGCAAGCTTTCCGAGAACTGCAACACGCCGTCGTGGCGCGCCTCGAGGGCCGAATTCTCGAAGACGCTGGCCGTTCCTCCGATGTGGAACGTCCGCATGGTCAACTGCGTGCCAGGCTCTCCAATGGACTGGGCAGCGATGATCCCCACCGCTTCTCCCAGATCCACAAGTCGTCCGGTAGCCAGGTTCCGGCCGTAGCACATGGCGCAGACGCCCCGGCGGGCATCACAGGTGAGGACCGATCGGATCTTGACCCGGGCTACGCCCGAAGCCTCGATAGCGGTCGCGATTTCCTCGCTGATCTCCTCGCCGGCATCAACGATCAGATCACCGCGGAAATCCTTGACCGCCTCGAGGCTGACCCGGCCCACGATCCGGTCCCGAAGTGGTTCGATGACCTCTCCCGCCTCGATGATGGGCTCGGCGTAGATCCCGCGGAGGGTCCCGCAATCCACCTGAGTGACGATGACGTCCTGAGCCACATCGGCCAGTCGGCGGGTGAGATACCCAGCGTCCGCGGTCCGGAGCGCCGTGTCCGCCAACCCCTTTCGAGCTCCATTGGTCGAAATGAAGTACTGGATGACGCTGAGCCCCTCGCGGAAGTTGCTGGTAATGGGGGTCTCGATGATCTCCCCCGAGGTCTTGGCCATCAGGCCCCGCATTCCGGCAAGTTGCCGAATCTGCTTCTCGCTACCGCGGGCGCCGGAGTCCACCATCATGAAGACCGGACTGAATCGCCCGGTCTCCCGCTCCCTGACCTGCATGGTCTTGAGCATGTCTTCGGCCACCTTGTTCGTGGCGTTCGACCAGACATCGATGACCTTGTTGTACCGCTCGCCGTGGGTGATCGCACCCTGCTGATACTGCTCGTCAACTCTGCCGACCTCTTCCTTGGCCTCCTCGACCAGCCGCGCCTTGTTCGGCGGCACCACGAGGTCGCCAAGTCCGATGGACGTTCCGCTCCGAGTTGCGAACTCGAATCCGATGTCCTTCAACGCGTCGAGGATGTCGGCCGTGCTCTCGAGGCCGTGGCGCAGATAGACGAGGCGGACGAGGCTCTGAATGCCCTTCTTCTTGAGCACACCGTTTACGAACGGCAGATCCCTGGGAAGCCGGTCGTTGAGGAGCACCCTGCCGACGGTGGTTTCGATCCGCCTGCCCTCGATGTTCGCGACCTTCACCCGGAGCAGGTCCTGGCTGTCGTGCGTTTCGAGGAGTTCTCCGGTGTACCGCATCTGAATCGGCGTCAGGGTGCCGATCTGTCCGCTCTCGTGAGCGAGCAGTACTTCTTCGATCGAGGCGAACGCCTGTGTCACCTTCGGCGGAATCACCTGCGGTTTGGTCAGGTAGTAGATCCCGAGCACCATGTCCTGCGTCGGCACCGCGAGCGGTCCGCCGTGCGCCGGGGAGAGGATGTTTCGGGAGGACCGCATCAACAGCGACGCCTCCACCTGCGCCTCGGGGCTCAGGGGAACGTGGACGGCCATCTGGTCGCCATCGAAATCGGCGTTGAACGCACTGCAGACCAGTGGGTGAATCCGGATCGCTTTCCCCTCCACCAGAACGGGCTCAAAGGCCTGGATCCCGAGTCGGTGCAGCGTCGGGGCGCGGTTCAGCAGCACGGAGTGCTCGCTGATGACCTCTTCGAGGTAGTCCCACACCTCGGGGCGCTGCTCTTCCACCAGTTCGCGGGCCTGCTTGATCGTGGCGGCAAGCCCCTCGTGTTCCAGCCGGTTGAACAGGAATGGCTTGAACAGTTCGAGGGCCATCTTCTTGGGAAGGCCGCACTGATGGACCTTCAACTCCGGACCGACGACGATGACGGAGCGGCCCGAATAGTCCACGCGCTTGCCGAGCAGGTTCTGACGGAACCTGCCCTGCTTGCCCTTGAGCGTGTCGGACAGGGACTTGAGCGGGCGGTTGTTCGTGCCCTTGAGGACCCGTCCGCGGCGACCGTTGTCGAAAAGCGCGTCCACGGCTTCTTGCAGCATCCGCTGCTCGTTCCGGACGATCACGTCGGGCGCGCGAAGCTCAAGCAGCCGCCGGAGGCGGTTGTTGCGGTTGATGACCTTCCGGTAGAGCTCGTTCAGATCGCTCGTCGCGAACCGTCCGCCATCCAGGGGAACCAGTGGACGCAGATCCGGCGGAATGACCGGGATGACGTCCATGACCATCCACTCGGGGAGATTGCCCGACTTCCGGAACGCATCCACGACCTTCAGCCGCTTCGCGGCCTTGGTCCGCTTCTGGATGGACCGCTCGTGACGCATGCCGTGACGCAACTCGACCGCCAGCGCTTCGAGGTCCGCTTCGTTGAGCAACTGCTTGGCGGCTCCAGCGCCCATCCCCGCTCGATAGGCACGTCCCGGGCGCTTCAGTTTCTCGCGGAACTCGTTGTCAGTCCGACCGAAGAGCCGCTTGAGCAGACGATCCTGGTCTTCGGTGACGACCTGTCCCTTCCGCAGCGATCCGAGCCTGATGTTTCCGACCCTGCAACCATCGTCGCCCTCGTCGAACGAGAATGCGAAGAGCTGCTGGAGCAACTGAGCCTCTTCCAGCGTGAGGGTGACCTCCTTCTGCTTGAGAAGACTGATGTCCACGTCGCCCGGATCCAGCACTACGTACGACTCGTAGTAGAGGATCCTTTCGAGTTCCCGCGGCGTCAGATCCAGGACCTGACCGATACGGCTCGGCGGAACCTTGAAGAACCAGACATGGGACACCGGACAGGCCAGTTCGATGTGTCCCAGCCGGCTGCGGCGAACCGATGCCTGCGTGACCTCAACACCGCACTTGTCGCACACCACACCCCGGTGCTTCATGCGCTTGTACTTGCCGCAGAGGCACTCCCAGTCGCTGATGGGACCAAAAATCTGAGCGCAGAACAGGCCGCCGCGCTCCGGCTTCAGCGTGCGATAGTTGATCGTCTCCGCTTTCGTGACCTCTCCGTGGGACCAGGCCCTGATCTTCTCGGGCGACGCGATCGAGATCTTGATGGCGTCGAAATCAGAGCTGAAAGTTTCCCTTTCCTCAAGGTCCGGGAAGACTCCGGCGGTTTCCCTGGTTGTCTGCATTTCGTCCCTCTCGATTGACAGCTACTGGCCGATCAGTTCTTGGCCCGGATCAGCTCGATATCGAGTCCGAGGCTCTGGATTTCCGCCATCAGCACCTTGAACGATGCCGGCACCTCGGGCGAATAACTCGTGTCGCCCTTCACGATGGACTCGTAGACCTTTGCCCGGCCCCGGACATCGTCCGACTTGACGGTCAGGATCTCCTGGAGAGTGTGGGCCGCTCCGTAGGCCTCGATCGCCCACACCTCCATCTCGCCGAACCGCTGACCGCCGAACTGAGCCTTTCCGCCGAGCGGCTGCTGCGTGATCAGGCTGTAGGGCCCGATGCTGCGAGCATGCATCTTGTCGTCCACCAGGTGTCCGAGCTTGAGCATGTAGATGTAGCCGCAGGTCACGGGCTGATCGAAGGGTCCTCCGGTCCGGCCGTCGTAGAGAACCGTCTTGCCGTCCTCCAGCACGTTCGCCCGTAGCCCATCCTGCTCCTGGGCGCTTTCGTTGGCCTCGTCGAGGAGTTTGCGGATGTCGGTCTCGCGAGCCCCGTCGAAGACCGGCGTGGCAAAGTGGCGATCCAGCATGCGAGCCGCCCAGCCAAGGTGCGTCTCGAGGACCTGGCCGATGTTCATGCGCGACGGAACGCCGAGGGGATTCAGGATGATGTCCGCGGGCCTGCCGTCGGGCAGGAAGGGCATGTCCTCTACCGGCACGATCTTGGCGATGACGCCCTTGTTGCCGTGCCGGCCAGCCATCTTGTCGCCCACGCTGAGCTTGCGCTTCATGGCCACGTAGACCTTGACCATCTTGATGACGCCGGGTGGAAGATCGTCCCCCTGGCTCACCACGGCCTGTTGTTCGTCCCGACGAACCGAGAGCAGATCCAGTTGTTCCTCCGTCTTTTCCTGAATTTCCTGGATCTCGTCCCTTACGTCGTCGGGAAGGTCGGTCTCGAACAGAGGTACGAAGTCGAGCCTCTTCAGCAGTTCCTTCCTGGTAAGGCGCGTACCTTTCTTGAGTTCGACCTCTCCCGTAGCCGGGTTCATGCAGTCCTCGACCAGGCGGGCGCCGACCATTCGATCAACGATGCGCTTGTCACACTCCTCGCGCAGGATCCTCTCCTCATCGCGGTAGTCGCGGTCGATGGCTTCGATGTCATCCGCCTCGATTGAGAGCGCGCGATCATCGCGGTTCGCATCCTTGCGGTGGAACACGCGAACGTCCACGACGACGCCCTCGACGCCCGACGGACACTTGAGCGACGAGTTCTTGACGTCCCCCGCCTTGTCGCCGAATATGGCCCGGAGGAGCTTCTCTTCCGGGGTCAGTTGCGCCTCGGCCTTGGGCGTGACGCGACCGACAAGGATGTCGCCGGGACTGACTCGGGCTCCGATACAGACGATGCCGGATTCGTCGAGGTTCCGGAGGAAACTCTCGGCGACACCGGGCACCTCACGCGTGATGGACTCGGGACCCAGCTTGGTGTCCCTCGCCTGCACGGTGTGCTCTTCGATGTGGATCGAGGTGTAGCTGTCGTCCTGAACGAGGCGTTCCGAAACGATGATTGCGTCCTCGAAGTTGTAGCCCCGCCAAGGCATGAAGGCGACGAGCACATTGCGGCCAAGCGCCAACTCACCGCCGTCGGTGCACGGACCGTCCGCGATGACCTGACCTTTCGCAACCCGCTCGCCCACATCCACCAGGGGCTTTTGGTTGATGGAGGTGTTCTGGTTGGAGCGGCGGAATTTCTTCAACCGGTAGATGCTGGCCCCGATCTCGGTCTCTCCGGCCTCTCCGCTCTCCTTGCGAACGATGATGCGGCGACCGTCGACCCGGTCCACGACTCCGTTCTCCCGGCACACGATCACCGATCCCGAATCCCGGGCGGTCACGAACTCCATGCCCGTACCCACGAGCGGCGCCTCTGCGGTGATCAGCGGGACCGCCTGGCGCTGCATGTTCGATCCCATGAGCGCCCGGTTCGCGTCGTCGTTCTCGAGGAACGGCACGAGCGAAGCCGCCACCGAAACGATCTGCTTGGGAGAAACATCGATGAAATCGACGTTTTCCCTCGGCGCAGGAACGAACTCGCCCTCGTGGCGGCAGTTGACGCGAGCGTCCAGGAGCTGCCCCTCGTCTCCTACCCGGGCGTTTGCCTGGGCGATCGTGTGGCGCTCTTCCTCGAGCGCCGAAAGGTAGAACGCGTGAGGAATGAACTTCGCGGGCTTTCGGCGACGTCCAATCTTTTCGTTCGCCGCGTCCGCGTCCTGCTTCGGGATGACGGCGCCCGCCTCGAGCTTGGTGTCCCCCGGATCGTCGACCCGCACGTAGTCCACGATCCGACCGCCCACCACCTTCCGGTAGGGGCTCTGGATGAAACCGTAGTTGTCGATCGTCGCGTAGCAGGAGAGCGAACTGATCAGCCCGATGTTCGGCCCTTCCGGCGTTTCGATCGGACAGATCCGCCCGTAGTGCGTCGCGTGGACGTCCCGTACGTCGAACTTGGCGCGGTCACGGGAGAGTCCTCCGGGGCCCAGCGCCGAGAGACGCCGCTTGTGGGTCACCTCGGAGAGCGGATTCGTCTGTTCCATGAACTGCGAAAGCTGGGAGGCGCCGAAGAACTCGCGGACCGCGGCGGTCACCGGCTTCGCATTGATCAGGTCCCGCGGCATCGCGGTCGTCATTTCCTGATACACGTTCATCTTTTCCCGAATCGCCCGCTCCATGCGCACGAGGCCCAGGCGGAATTGGTTCTCGAGCAACTCGCCGACCGACCGGACCCGGCGGTTGCCAAGGTGGTCGATGTCGTCGGCCCGATAGCCGCTTTCGCCGCGGGTGAGCCGCAGGAGGTAGTCGAGGACGAGGACAAAGTCCTCCTCAGCGAGGATGGTGCGGTTGGGATCCATCTCACGCTCGAGCTTGGTCGCCAGCTTGCGGCGCCCGACCCGCGAGAAGTCGTACTTCTGCTCATTGAAGAACAGGTTGTGGAGCAGAGTCCGGGAACTCTCCACCGTTGGCTGGTCACCCGGACGTTGCCGGCGATAGAGCTCCACGAGCGCTCCATCGACACTTTCGGCGTTCGGCGCATCCGTTCCGCGCTGCCGGGTCAGTGGATCCTTGTCCAGCGTATCCCCCAAGACGGCGCCAACCGGATCGGCGCCCGGAAGAACGACCTTGACCGAGCCCACTTCAGCGAGTTCGTCGACCAGTTCCGGGGTCAACCGGGTGTTCGCCGGAACCTCCTCACCGGTGTCCGGAATCGTCACCGGGACAGCCAGCCGGAAACCACCCAGGGCCTCCAGATGAAAATCAAGCGCCTCGCGGCCCTGCCGGGTCAGTTTCCGGATGTCACCCCGGCTGATCCGCTTCCCACCCTCGATGACGACCTCGCCGTCGGCCTCGATGTCTCGCTCGATGCGCTCGTCGAGGAGCATCTCCTTCAACTCGTCGGTGACGGGCAGCCGAACACGGTCCCCGGACAACGTCGCTTCGTGCACACGAAAGAAACGGGCCAGGATCGATTCCGTTTTTCCGAAGCCGAGCGCCCTCAGGAAAATCGTTGCCGGAAAGCGCTTCTTGCGGTCGATGCGGACCTGCAGGAGCCCCCGCGCGTCCGTCTCGAATTCGAGCCACGAGCCCCGATAGGGCACCACCTGCGCCAGGAAGCAGCCGCGATCAGCCTCATGGAAGAAGACGCCCGGCGACCGATGCAGTTGGGAGACGACGACGCGCTCCGTCCCGTTGATGATGAAGGTCCCGTTCTCGGTCATCAGCGGGATATCGCCGAAAAAGACCTCTTCCTCCTTGATGTCGTGGATCGACCGCTGATTGGTTTCCGGGTCCCGGTCCCAGACGGTCAGCCTGATCTTCACCTTCAGGGGAACGGCGTAGGTCTTGCCGCGTTGCTGGCACTGCTCCACGTCGTGTTCGACCTTCAGGTGGACCCGATCTCCGCAGTAGTTGCAGACGGAACCGTTCCGGGTGTGTTCGATGCCCTCGAGTTCGCCGCAACTGCACGCCCACCGGCCTACCGAGTACTCGAGGAAGTCCAGCTCACAGTTGTCCCGAAAGTCCTTGATGGGGAAGATCGAGCGGAACACGGCTTGGAGGCCGATCTCCTCGCGATCCTGCGGCTGCAGGTCCTTTTGAAGGAATCGGTCGTACGACCGATGCTGAACCTCGATGAGCTTCGGCAGGGGGATCGACGCGCGGATGCGGGAGAAGTCGTGCCGCGTTTTCTTCGGAGTGATTTCAGCGGTCAGCATGAGGACGGCCTGTTCGCGTAGCTACACGACACCCGACGTTTCCCGAGGCCGCCACCGGGCGCCTCGATGAGTCGGGAGATGGCCCGGACAGCCGCTGCCGCAGGCTGATGGTGGTCGTCCACCATCAGCGAAACGCGGGACGCGGCGAAAACCGGGAAAAAGAATTGGCAAAGGAGACGCACCCGATCTACTTGATTTCGATCGTTGCGCCGACCTCCTTGAATCGCTCCTGGATCTGCTTGGCTTCCTCCATGGGGACGCCTTCCCTGACCGCTTTCGGAGCCTCTTCCACGAGCGTTTTCGCCTCTCGAAGGCCAAGACTCGTCAGTTCCCGGACGGCCTTGATGACCTGAACCCGGTTTGGACCGGTCTCCGTGAGTACGGCATCGAACTCGGTCTGCTCCTCGACCGGCGCGGCGTCACCGCCGCCGGCCGCGACTGCCACGGGCATGGCGGCCGCTGCCGAAACTCCGAGTTCATCTTCGAGCGCCTTGACGAGTTCGGACAACTCCAACACGGTGAGCTGCTTGATGTGGTTGACAACATCCTGCTGGCTGATTGACGACATGGTGGGCATCTACTCCTTACGCCTTGAATCGAAATTGGACAAATACAGGGACAGTGGACGACGGGCGCCGCGGCGCCGGGACCGGATCCGGTCGGTTCCGAGGGTCACTGGGCGGCGCCCCCGCCTTCCGCGGCCTTCTCTTCGGCCGCCTTGAGCACGAGGACCAGATTCCGCGGAACTCCTTCGAGGACGTTCATGAGGTTCCGAATGGGGGCCGCGATGACGCCGACGAGCTGGCCGCGAAGCGCCTCCCGGCCCGGAAGCCTCGCCAGTGCTTCGAACTGCTGCGAATCGACCTTCCGAGCGGAAACGACCCCGCCCTTGTACTCGAAGGCCGCGAATTCCCTGGTCCCCTCGTGGAGAGCCTTCGCCAATCCCACCGGATCGTCCTCGCACCAGGCAAGGCCGGTCATCCCGACGAGCTGGTCATCCAATCCGGAAATGCCGGCCTCTTCAAAGGCCCACTTGGCCGTGCTGTTCTTGACGACACGATACCTGCCGCCGGCTTCGCGAACCCGCCGACGCAGATCCGTGATTTCCGCCACGGAAAGGCCCCGGTAGTCGAAAGAAAACACCGCTGTCTGTGATTTGAGCAACCCGGCGAGCGACGCGGCCGCCTCCTGCTTCTCCATGCGTTGCATCGTTTCGAACCTTTCTCGAATCTCCGGTTGTACCGGCCTACTTGGCTCCGACGAGTGACGGGCTGATGCGGAGGCCGGGGCTCATCGTCGAACTGATGGCGACACTCCGGATGTAACGGCCCTTCGCCGCCGCCGGCCTCGATCGAAGCACGGCCGAGACGAACGCCAGCGTGTTTTCCACCAGCCGATCCTCGGAGAAGGACAGCTTCCCGACCGGAGCGTGAAGGTTTGAAGTCTTGTCCACCCGATAGTCGACCTTTCCGGCCTTGATCTCCTGAACGGCCCTTGCCACATCGAACGTGACCGTTCCCGACTTGGGATTGGGCATCAACCCCCGCGGACCCAGAATCCGGCCGAGCTTTCCGACCGACCGCATCATGTCCGGCGTCGCCACGACCGCTTCGAAATCCAGGAATCCACCCTGGATGCGGGCCACCATGTCGTCTCCACCCACTTCGTCGGCGCCCGCTTCCTCGGCCTCCTTGGCTTTCTCGCCGGATGCGATCACCACGACGCGGCGCGATATTCCCAGCCCGTGGGGAAGGACCACCGAACCACGCACCATCTGATCGGCATGCCGCGGGTCCACCCCGAGCCGCATGGCGATCTCGGCTGTCTCGTCGAAGGAAGCGAAGCTTGCGCTCTTGAGCGTCTGAAAGACCTCGCCCAGTGTTTCCGGCCGTACATCCGCGAGGGCCGTCCTGGCCGCCTTGTATTTCTTTCCCATGATTCGCGTTCCCGATCCTCAGGCCACTTCGATTCCCATGCTGCGGGCCGTTCCCTCCACGATGCGGCGCGCCGCATCGATGTCAACCGCATTGAGATCCTGCATCTTGATCTGAGCGATTTCCTCCACCTGGCTGACCGACACCTTTCCCACGCGCATCCGGTTCGGCTCACCTGATCCCTTGGCGATGCCCGCGGCGCGCTTCAGGAGGACAGCCGCCGGCGGGGTCTTGGTGATGAAGCTGAAGGACCGGTCCTGGTAGACGGTCACCACGCAGGGGATGATCATTCCCGGGTCGTTCGCGGTCTTGGCGTTGAAGGACTTGCAAAAGTCCATGATGTTGATGCCGTGCTGGCCGAGCGCGGGGCCAACGGGCGGCGCCGGGGTCGCTTTGCCGGCGGGCAACTGGATCTTCGCGACCGCGAGCACTTTCTTCATCCGTTGTTTCTCCGATTGTCTTTGCGATCGGGGCCGTCAGACCTTTTCCACCTCGAGGAACTCCAGTTCCACGGGGGTCGAGCGTCCGAAGATCGTGACCATGACCTTCACCTTGTTGCGTTCCGGCTGGACCTCATCCACAACACCCTGAAAGCCGTTGAAGGGACCGTGAATGATGCGGACCGATTCACCCGTCTGGAACGTGTGCCGCAGCTTCGGCGCCTGGCTCGCGTCGTCCATTTGTTCGCGAATCCGGGAAACCTCGTCGTCGGGCATCGGCTGGGGCTTGTGGGGCGGCACGAAGCCCATGACCTTGTCGGTGTTCTTGACGACCTGCCAGGTATCGGCATTCATCTCCATGTTCACGAGCACGTAGCCGGGGTAGACCTGCTTGGTGGTTACCACGCGGCGTCCGCCCCGCATTTCCACGACCTTCTCCGTAGGGATCAGGATTTCGCCGATCTGCTCCCCGAGTCCGTACGCGTTGGCGCGATGGCGCAGGGCCTCCTTGACGCTCTCCTCGAATTTCGAGTGCGTCGAGACGATGAACCACTCTCTGGCCATGGAACTACCCGATCAGGTTCGTGATGAAGGCGGAGATGTACGACATCACCACGTCAAGGCCGTAGAGGTAGAACCCGAAGAAGAAGACCGTAATCAGCACGATGATCGTGGTGCCCCGGACTTCGTCCCTCGTTGGCCAGGTGACCTTGTCCAGCTCTCCCCGAACTTCCCCGAGGAAGTCGCGGGCGGTTCCGAACCGGTCGAGAACGCTCACGCCGAGAACCTCGGATGCCGCCGGCGCGCGGGGACGCGGGGATGCCAGGCCAGGAGGGGATCGAACCCCCAACCCCCGGTTTTGGAGACCGGTGCTCTGCCAATTGAGCTACTGGCCTTCGCACCCCTCACCGCGCCAGACGGCTCCAGGGCCGTAAGGGCACCCGTGCCGGGCCCCCCTGGGCGTGTCCGCGTCCCACGATACCGAGCCACTGGCACGTACTCCCGGTCAGTGCGGCCCACCGGCGTCCCGGAGGAAGTCAACGCGTCTCCCGATGCAGTATGTGAGTGCGGCAGAAACGGCAGTACTTGCGCAACTCCATCCGGCCGGGATGGGTTGCCCGGTTCTTCGTCGTCGAATACGTGCGCCGCTTGCAGTCCGTACATGCCAGCGTGACGATTTGCCGCTTCTTTTCGCGAGCCATGCCGCTTTCCCCGTGGGTTTTCTCCGCTCAGATGTTCCGAGGATGGCCTCTCCACGAGCGACTCAGGTCGTCCGCGGAAGGACCGTTTCCCGTTAACGTCGCCTACTCCAGGACTTCGGTGGTCATCCCGGAGGCGACCGTCCTGCCGCCTTCGCGGATCGCGAAGCGGAGACCACGGTCCATGGCGATCGGGGTGATCAGTTCCACCTCGAGCTGGATGTTGTCTCCCGGCATGGCCACCACCTGGTCTCCCAAAAGGGTGGCGGTGCCGGTCACATCCGTGGTCCGGAAATAGAACTGTGGGCGATAGCCGCTTTTGAACGGCTTTTCGCGTCCCCCCTCTTCCTTGGACAGGACGTAGACCTCAGACCGGAATTTGGTGTGAGGCGTGATGGAACCGGGCTTGGCAAGGACCATTCCGCGTTCCACGTCCCGGCGATCGGTTCCCCGCAGCAGGATCCCGACGTTGTCACCGGCCTCACCCTCGTCGAGAAGCTTCTTGAACATCTCGACTCCGGTCACCACCCGCTTCCGGGTCTCCCGGATGCCGACGATTTCGACTTCTTCCTGAACGCAGACCTTGCCCTGCTCGATGCGGCCGGTCACCACAGTGCCCCGGCCGGAGATCGAGAAGACGTCCTCGATCGGCATCAGATAGTCCTTGTCGATCGCCCGCTCCGGCATCGGCACGTACTCGTCCAGCGCCTTCGTCAGCTCCCGGACGGGTTCCCAGTCGCTGGGATCGTCCGACTCGAGCGCCTTGAGCGCACTGCCCCGGATGATCGGGATGTCATCGCCGGGGAAGTCGTAGTAGGAAAGCAGTTCCCGGACTTCGAGTTCCACGAGCTCGAGCAGCTCTTCGTCGTCCAGCATGTCCACCTTGTTGAGGAACACGACGATCCGGGGCACGCCGACCTGGCGAGCCAGGAGGATGTGCTCGCGGGTCTGCGCCTGGGGCCCGTCGGGTGCGGAAATCAGCAGCACCGCACCGTCCATCTGGGCGGCGCCGGTGATCATGTTCTTGATGTAGTCGGCGTGGCCGGGGCAGTCCACATGAGCGTAGTGGCGCGCCTCGGTTTCATACTCCACGTGGGCGGTGGCGATCGTGATGCCCCGCTCCCGCTCTTCCGGAGCGTTGTCGATCGAGTCGAAACTCCGGAAATTTCCGCCCTGCTCGGCGGCGAGGACCTTCGTGATCGCTGCGGTCAGGGTTGTCTTGCCGTGATCCACATGACCGATGGTCCCCACGTTTACGTGGGGTTTGGTGCGTTCGAACTTCTCCTTGGCCATCTGGTCTTCTCCTTGTTAGCTGCGAGACCTGGTTGTTTGCCGCGGGCGCGGGGAATCAGATCGTCCCCGAGGTGGGGGCGAAAGTGGAGCCCACGACCGGGATTGAACCGGTGACCCCTTCCTTACCAAGGAAGTGCTCTACCACTGAGCCACGTGGGCGTAGACGAGGGCGGGGGCCGGTGGTACGGCACCGTGCCGTGCGAGAGCCGACGCATCGGCCGCGGTTCGGGGACGACACGAGCCGCACCGTGGCCGGTAGCCCGTGGGCAAAGTCGCGTGAGCGCCGAGGCGGGCGAGGCGCTCGGCTGACAAGGCGCGTGAGGGCGGAATACCGAGTGTATTGCGACCGAAACGCAACGCCGAGCGCCGCAAGGCGGCGCGGTTCAGCCGGGATGCATCGCCCGCCGAACGCCGCGTGACCTTGTCCACGGGCTGCCAGCATGGAGCGGGAGACGGGATTCGGACCCGCGACCCTCAGCTTGGAAGGCTGATGCTCTGCCAACTGAGCTACTCCCGCGTTATGGAATGAGGGGACCGCCGACCGTGGACGAAACGGTACAGCGTCGCCGGCGGAGACGAGCACGTCGTGTTCGGCGCCAAAACGCGTTCCGGCGGACCGGAGCGAGCCGTTGTCGGTAGTCAAAGCAGTTAAGGGGGGTTCGGTTGGGGAAACTCCGGATGAGGTGGTGGAGCGGGGAGGATTCGAACCTCCGAAGGCGTAAAGCCGGCAGGTTTACAGCCTGCTGCGTTTGGCCGCTTCGCTACCACTCCGCCCGGGAAAACTCCGCCGCTCATGAGACAGAAAAGCAGCCTCTCTGCTACCAGCCGGCCGATCCGGACGCGTTGTCCGAATCAATCTCTCCAGAATCCAGCCCTCCGGACCCAGCGCGGTCCGGTCCGATGCGATCTGGCCCGATCCGGAGCTGGCGAAGGGACTTGAACCCTTGACCGGCTGATTACAAATCAGCTGCTCTGCCTCCTGAGCTACGCCAGCGTGCACCGGCGAACGGTCTATTATAGGAGCGCCCGAATCGGGGTGTCAACTGCGAATCGGATGGGTCGGCACAACCTTGCAGCCGGTAGCAATCTGTGGCGAAACCCGCGTGAGCGCCGAGGCCCCCACCGGGACGCCATTTCTCCGGCTACGAACCGTCAACGTCCTCGGGCGCCCCATCCGCGGGCCGGCCCGCGCGCGCGGCGAGCCCCCGTTGACGCACCGTTTCGTAAAGCACGATGCCAGTCGCCACGGAAACGTTCAGTGAACGAACCGAACCCAACTGCGGCAGGGAAACGAGGACCTCGCACTCCTTGGACACCCCGGCGGCGAGTCCCCGGCCCTCGGACCCCACGACCAGGACGATGGGCTGGGTCCAGTCGAACTCGTACCAGGGGACACTCCCCCGCGGAGTCAGGCCGACGGTCCAGTATCCGTGAGCCCTGAGCGCTCTCAGGGCAGTCGCCGCGCCCGGGATGCGCACGAGGGGGGGGGGGGGGGGGGGCGCGGGCCCCCCGCCGATGCCGCGATGGCAACGGGCGAGGGAGGCGCCGCGCCGCGCTTGGGAACCAGTACCGCATCCACGCCGGCGCCGTCCGCGGCGCGGACCAGCGCGCCAAAGTTGCGCGGGTCCTCGATGCGATCGAGCAACAGGAGGCGGCTCGGCTTCGGGTCCATCGACAGCACCTCTCCGAGCGCCAGCCACGCGACCGGTGACACCTCGCACGCCGCCCCCTGGTGGCGCGCACCGGCCGAAATCCGGTCGAGGTACTGATTCGGAACGCGCTGCAGCGGGACGCCGCGAGCCCGCGCGATCTTCAGCAGAGCCTGATGGCGGCTCTGCAGCGGTCCCGTGCGGACGAGCACCCGTCGAACCTGGTTCGGGATGCCCTGCAGCGTCTCCTCCACCCGAGCGGGGCCGAAGACCCACGTCGCGGCCCGATCCTGATCCACCCCGCCGGCGGGGCCGCCGGCCCGTCCCGGACGCTGCTTCTCGTGACGCGTCATCCCGCGGGCCGGGCCGGTTCCAGGATACGGAGTTCGGGATCAAGTCGGACGAGGGCTTTCGCCGCGAGTCCCTCACCCCTGCCCGTAAAGCCCATCTTGTCGGTGGTGGTGGCCTTTAGGCCCACCGCGCCGGGGGCGATTCCGAGCATCGCTCCGATCCTGCGCCTCATCTCCTCGATCCGGGGGGCGAGCCGGGGACGCTCGGCGATGATGGTGAGATCCGCCTGGCCCGGTCCGTATCCGGCGCCCGCGGCGATCTCGAGAGCGCGCCGCACGAACCGATCGCTCGCCGCCCCTCGAAGTCCCGGATCGGACGAAGGAAACAGCGCCCCGATGTCCGGTCCGGCTACCGCGCCGAGGATTGCGTCGGTCAGAGCGTGCAGGACCGCGTCTCCGTCGGAGTGCCCCTCGAGCGCCGGAACACCGGGAAACGCAATTCCGCCCAGTTGGAGGGTCCCGGTGGTTCCGAAGCGGTGCGCGTCGAAACCAAGACCGATGCGAGGCATTTCAAGGCGCCCACCGAGCCGGATGCGCGCCACCTCCAGGTCTGCCGGACGGGTCACTTTCAGGTTCTCGGGACTCCCCTCGACCACGCGTACCGGATGCCCCGCCGCCCGAACCAGGGAGGCTTCGTCCGTTCCGCTCACCCCTGCTGCCGCCGCCCGGTCAAGCGATTCGCGGAGCAGGTCCCACCGAAAGCACTGGGGCGTCTGGGCCTGAATGGTGTGCTCCCGGTCCACGAGCCCGTCCGCGTTTGAATCGCCGGCCAGCCGCCACAGGGTGTCGGAGGGACGACACCCCGGAATCGCGGCGCCGTAGCGGCGGGCCGTCTCGATGACCTCTTCAATGAGCGCGAGCGGCGGCGCCGGCCTCGCCCCATCGTGGACGGCTACCAGGTCCGGAACCGCGCCTTCTGCCTTCGCGAACCGTTCGTCCAGCGCGTCGAGACCGCAAGAGGTGGAGTCATGGCGGGTCTTGCCTCCGGAGCAAAAGGAAACCCGGCCTTCCACCGACGCGAAGTACGGACGCATGCCGGCCCGCCAGGACTCGAAGCCCGCCGCCGGCAAGACGAGTACCAAACGACTGATGGATTCCGACGCCAGCACCGCGCGGGCCGCATGAACGACGAGCGGCAGACCGAGAACCGGCTGGAACTGCTTGGGGAGCTCCCCGGAGCCAAACCGGGTCCCGGAACCCCCGGCGACGATGACGGCGCCAACCCGCATGGCCTCGGAATTCCCGTCAGCCCACCACGGCCAGGGCGTCGCTCAGCGTCTTCGCCGCGACAAGCTCAATTTCCGGGGGCCGTTCCTGAGCACGGGTCCCTCCCGGATTCATCACCGCACGTTCGTATCCCAGCCGCGCCGCCTCCCGGAGCCGCACACCCGCCTGGTGGACGGGGCGCACTTCGCCGGACAGGCCGACTTCACCGATAAAGACGACCCCCGGCGGCACGGGAACGCCCCGCCTCCGGGAGACCACGGCCGCGAGAAGACCCAGGTCGGCAGCCGGCTCGGTCACACTGAGGCCACCGGTAACCGACACATAGACGTCACTGCGCAGGAGTCCCCCACCACCTCCTGTTTCCAGCACCGCGAGAAGCACGGCGAGCCGGCCGCTGTCAAACCCCACCGGAACCCGCCGGGGATAGGCGAGAGGGCTCTCGGCGAGCAACACCTGGATCTCGGCCAGGAGCGGTCTCGTTCCCTCGAGCGTGCAGACGACGGCCGATCCCGGTTGCGGGTCACCCCCGGTAAGGAAGAGTTCGGACGGATTCTGGACGGGCAGCAGGCCCTGCCCCGTCATTTCGAAAACCCCGAGCTCGCCGGCAGCGCCGAACCGGTTCTTCACGGCCCGCAGCAGCCGGTGCGATTGCTTCCGGTCGCCCTCGAAGTGCAGCACGGTGTCCACCATGTGCTCGAGGGTGCGCGGGCCGGCGATGGCGCCGTCCTTGTTCACGTGCCCGATGATGAAGACCGGGACCCGCGTGGCCTTGGCGTACAACACCAGCGAAGCAGCCGACTCCCGAACCTGGGTGACGGTTCCCGGGGCGCCGCTGATCTCCGGCGAGTGAACGCACTGCACGGAATCGAGCACCAGCAGCCGCGGTTGTGCGGACTCCGCCGCATCAAGAATGCGCGGCATGCTCGTCTCGGAGAAAAGCAGGAGCGAGTCCGGCTGCAATCCAAGCCGCTCGCCACGCAACTTGAGTTGGTGCTCGGACTCCTCCCCGCTCACGTAGAGCACGGGGTCTCCGGAAGCGGCCGCAGCCGCGGCCAACTGAAGGAGGAGCGTGCTTTTGCCGGCGCCCGGCTCTCCCGCCACCAATACGGCCGAGCCGGGGACCACCCCGCCCCCCAGGACGCGGTCGAGTTCAGGGATGCCCAGCGGACGGCGGGGCGCCGCCGCGGTGTCTACCTCCTTCCAGGCAACCGGCTTTGCGCCCCCGCCGCCAGCGGCGGAAGCGAATCCGCGCCAGCGCCCGGCGGCCTCCTTCGGCACTTCGTGCTCGACGAGCGGCGTCTGGGAGGAACACGACGGGCAGTACCCCATCCAGCGGGAGTAGTCCTGCCCGCACTCCACGCAGGCAAAGCGGACCGTTGACCCCTTGGGCACCAACTCACCAACCGGTGTCCTCATCCGGATCAGGATAGTCGGCGTCCGCACCGGCCTCCCCGTCGCCCAGGTTCTGGAATTTCGTGTACCGATCGAGCCAGGCGAGCCTGACATCTCCCACTGGACCGTTGCGGTTCTTCGCGACGATCACCCGGCGAACCGGGGGAGACGGTCCTTCGATCGCTTCCGCCCCTTCCTGTTTCTTCTTCCACTCCCGGTGAATGAAAACCACGATGTCTGCGTCCTGCTCGAGCGCCCCGGATTCGCGCAGATCGGACAGGCGGGGCGCCGCCAGCATTCCGGTCCGTTGCTCCGGCGCCCGGCTGAGCTGAGAGAGTGCCAGGATCGGCACATCGAGTTCCTTGGCCAGCAGTTTGAAGGAGCGGCTGATTTCGGCGATCTCCAGGTTGCGGTTTTCGAAGCGCCGGGACCCCGGCTCCGATCCGCGCATCAACTGCAGGTAGTCGATCACGACCAGATCGAGTCCGTGTTCGCGGCTCAGTTGGCGCGCCTTGGACCGAAGTTCGACGGGGGTGACGTTCGAGTCGTCCACGTAAATGGGCATGCTCGCGACCGCGGGAAGCGTGTTCTGGATGAGTCGCCGATCTCTCTCGCTGAGCAGTCCGGGGCGCGAGAGCTGGCGGGCATCGACCTCCGCCTGGGAGAAGAGCAGCCGGGTGGCGATCTGCCGGCGGGGCATTTCCAGGCTGAAAATGAGCACCCGCTTGCCGGCGCGGCCGGCGGCGAGCGCGATATTGAGCGCCAGACTGGTCTTCCCCTCTCCGGGCCGGGCCCCGACCAGAATGAGGTCCGACTTTCTGAGACCGCCCATCAGGTTGTCGAGGTCCCCGAATCCGGTGCGGATTCCCGAGAACCCCTCTCGCTGCCGGGCGGCCTCTTCGGCGAGGTTCGCCAGATCCTCGGTGAGCCGGACCGGGCCGGAGGCGAAAGACCCTTCCGCGATCGCGAAGAGGTCCTTTTCGGCAGCCGCCAGGATTTCCCGCGGGGAGTTCCGGATCGCGTCGCTCGCGACGCGGCTGCCGAAATGATGGAGCTGGCGGCTGAGCGAACGTTCGCGAACGAGCTTGGCGTAGTCCGCGGCGTTCGAAGAACGCGCCACGCCGTCCAGGAGCTCGCTCAGATAGCCGGCGCCGCCGGCGGCGTCCAGCTTTCCGTCCCGTTCGAGTTCCGAACGGACTGTCAACAGATCGATCTTCCGGAGTTCGGGACCGTCGTCGAGCACGCAGAAGGCATCGAAGATCCGCTGGTGGCGGACATCGAGGAAATCCGTGGACTTCAGGATCTCCCGCACGGAATCGAGCTGACTCCGATCGACGAGGATCGCCGCGAGCACCGCTCGCTCGGCTGTCAGATCCTGCGGGAGACGGACGCCTTCGTCCGGCACGGACAGTCGCCTCGCTACGGCTCTTGCCCGAAGGAAGCGGAGCGGCCAGTTCTCCCGGTGGGGGCCAGTCGGCGCCTCCGCCGGGAAGACCGGGCGGCGTCGTTCGAGCCCTTACCGGGAGAACCGGGCCGGGTGACTTTGTCCACTGGCTGCTCGGGGGTGTCAGTCCTCCGAGTCGTCCGCTTCTTCAGAGGGCGGTGTAGCAACCGGGGCGGGGGCGTCGCCGTCCTCATCGGACGCCTCGTCCTGGGCGCGACTCGCGGACACCTCGGTCGGAATCTCGGGCAGCGGCTCAACGCCGAGGGAGCCGGCGGCAACCGGGGAAACCTCGATAGGAAGATCGACCTCGATTTCGCTGTGGAGCCGAACCACCGCCGCGGCCTGACCCGCAACCTTGATGGGGCCGCCCAGAATGATGCGGCTGCGGGCAATCTCGAACCCGTTCTCCGCGAGCCGCCTGGTGATGTCCTGAACCGAAACGGAACCGTAGAGTTCGTTGGAGTCGGTCTTCACCCGACGCTCGAAGCGTAGCGTCAGATCCTCGAGCGAGCGGGCGAGCGCCTCGGCGGCCTCCCGCTCCTGAATCCTCTCCACGGCCCACACCTTTCGGGCTGCGGCCACGTCCTTCCGGTTTTCCTCGGTGATCGGGACCGCAATCCGGCGGGGAAGCAGGTAGTTGCGGGCGTAGCCCGGGCGAACGTTGACTTCGTCGCCGGGTTCACCCAGGGCATCAACGGGCTGTTTCAGCAGCAGGCGCATGCGATCTTTCCCCGTCGACCCTATTCGTAGGGCAAGAGCGCCATCTGCCGGGCGCGCTTGATGGCGATCCGGATCTGCCGCTGGGCTCGGGCGCTGGCCCGCGATACGCGGCGAGGCGCGATCTTGGCGCGGTCACCGAGGAACTCGCGAAGAAAATCCACGTCCTTCCAGTCCACCCGGTCCACACCGTTCAGGAGTGGATTGACTCTCACGCGCCGGACGGTCTGCCGCCGGCGGCGCCGAGGGGTCGCGGGTCTGTCGCTCATGATGTCTCCTCCTCATTCGGGGTGGCCCCTTCCGCCTGGGTAGACGCTTCCGTCTTGGTGGGCCCGTCAGCCTTGGTGGACCCTCCAGGCGGCGGCGCCTGTCCGGCTCCGTCGGCTTCGCCGGCGCGGGCTTCCTCAGTCGCCTCTTCAGCAGCTTTGGCCGCAGCCTCGGCAGCCGCGGCGGCGGCGCGCACAGCGCGTTCCTCCCGCCGGCGAAGGTCCGCGGCCTGATCCCGCTCACGGGTTTCCTTGTCCGTCCGCAGCACAATGAAACGCAGCACGCCTTCGGCGAGCTGAACTCGGCTTTCGATGCCCCTGATGGAATCCGGGGGCGCATCGAAGTAGCAGAGGATGTAGAGGCCCTCGTGGTGCCCGCCGATGGGGTACGCGAGGCGCCGCCGCTCCCAGGGTTTGAGACTGACGATCTCACCGCCCTGCCCCTTGACGATGCTCTCGACGCGTTCGACCACCGCCAGGGAGGCCCCGTCATCAAGGGTCGGATCCAGAATGAACATGAACTCATAGCCGTTCATGAGGGAACCCGGTTGGGGCAGAGCCGCCGTTTGGGGACTCGACTGTTCGCTCATTCGAGGGTTTCTCCAGCGTTACCTGTGACGCTACCCGCAAGGAACGGTGCGGGAATCTGCGGACGGTTCCGCATCATGCAGCCGCCCTGTTGAACCGGTTCATGGCAGTTTCGATTCCCTGCCCGACCGCGGTTTCGATGGCCCTCGCTGCGCGCTCCAACAGATCTTCCACGGGAGCGGCCTCTTGGGAGGCGAAGTGGGAAAGCACGAAATCAGCCGGATCTTCACCGGCCGGGGGGGGTCCGATGCCAAGGCGCATCCTGGGGACCTCGTCCGTTCCAAGGGCGGACAGAATCGAGGCCAGACCATTGTGGCCCCCATCGCTCCCACGGCGCCGGGTCCTGATCGTTCCCAGCGGGAGCGCGTAGTCATCGCACACGATGAGGGTCTCCGGCGGGGTAAGGCCCTCGCTTTGCAGAAGCCGCCTCACCGGCCCCCCGCTCCGATTCATGTAACCCATCGGCCGCAGCAAACCGACCTCCCGGCCGGCGATCTCGGTTTCGACGAAGAGGCCCCCGTCAAAGTGCCGGGACCGAATGGAGCGGTCGCCCAGGAGCGAGACAACGGCATCAAAGCCGATGTTGTGCCGGGTGCCCTCATACCGGGCGCCCGGATTGCCCAGCCCCACAATGACCTGAACGGGAACGGCGGCGCGAGTCGGCGTCTCGTGGGGCGTCCCGCTCGGAGCGGCGCCGGTAGCGCTCGAAGGACGATCGCTCACCGGAATCGCTGACCACGGGGCAGGTCGGGAACGGAGACTGGGAAACACGGTGGATCAGAGAGGTTGCGCAGGTCACTCTTCCGGTTCTTCTTCTTCACTCTCGTCTTCTTGCTCGTCCTCGTCAGTTCCCTTCGGGGGAGAGACGTGCACGATGACCACATCCCGTTCCGTCGCGAGGGTGAGTTGTTCCGGCAAGTCGATGTTCGCTGCCCGGACGGTGTCACCGTAGTCGAGTTCGGCGACAGAGAGAGGAAGGAACTCCGGGATGTCGTGCGGCAGGCAACTGACGGTGAGAGCCCGCGTGATGAAGTCGAGATGGCCGCCGCGCTTCACCCCCGCCGACTCGCCTTCAAGGTGGATGGGAACATGCCAGTCCGACGCCTTGTCCGGGTCCACGCGCATCAGATCGGCGTGTAGAACCGAATGATCGAGCGGATGCAGTTGATAGTCGTGAATCATCACCTGCTCCACGCTCTCCTCGCCGTCGATCTTCAACGAGAAAATGGTGTTCACGCCGCGCGGAGACCGAACGATGTCGGTGACGTGCCGGGGCGAAACGGCGAGCGAGCGGGAACCTTCGGCGCCACCGTAAACGACGGCCGGGATCATCCCGGTCGCCCGTAGGCGGCGATTCGGCCCCTTGCCGACGGCGGTGCGGGAACTCGCGGGAATCGAGAGTTGAGCCATGGAAGTGTGCGTGGGTGTTTTGATGATGGACAGAGTGGGGCAGAGATCCGGGAACGGGGAGGGCGGACGCAGGGGGCGTCATCCTCGAAGGTCCTTCTCGGTGGGCTCCGAGGGAGTGCGACTCAGAACTCTGGTGGATGTCGCCACGGCGGCAACCACTCCTCACCGGGATTACGGGGCGGGAAAGTCTAGCAGCCCGTGGCAAAACCCACGCGGCGTTCGACGGGCGATGCATCCCGGCTGAACCGCGCCGCTACGCGGCGCTCATCGTTGCGTTTCGGTCGAAATCCACCCGGTATTCCGACCTCACGCGCCTTGTCAGCCGGCCGCCTCACCCCCAGTTCTCCCGGTGGGGGCCTCGGCGCTCACGCGGGTTTCACCACCGGCAGTTATCGCCACGAGACCGCAGCCTGACCCCCGGCTGGACCTGCCGCACCGGCGCGCCGCACCAACCCGTTTCGAGCGAGCCTCACGAGCCTCAATCCCTGAGGGCTGACGGAGTCCATGTCCCCTCCGGTACGATGGACGGTTCACGCTGGCGGAGGAAAGCCATGAAGAGACTCTCCGGAATCGTGCTGTCCGCGACGGCAGCCTGCCTCCTGGCGGCGCCGGGATTCGCGCAGCCCGCCTACGACCTGCTGCTCGCCGGCGGCATGGTGTTCGACGGGAGCGGCAACCCGGCCGTCCGGGCGGACATCGGGATCCGCGGTGACGAGGTGGTCGCCATCGGGCGCCTGGCAGGCAAGGAGGGCCACGACGCCGCCCGGACCATCGACGTCGCCGGCCTGTACGTAGCCCCCGGCTGGGTGGATCTCCATTCCCACGCCGACCGCTCGCTCGCCGGGGACGACCTGGAGGAACGAAGAGCGGTGAACCTGGTCGCCCAGGGGATCACCACCGTGGTGATGGGCGCCGACGGCCGGAACCCCGTCTGGCCGATCCGGGACGAGATCGCCGCTTACGAGAGCGAGGGGGTGGGCCTCAACGTGGTGCCGGTGGTGGGGCACTCCACGGTGCGCCTGCAGATCATGGGTGACGACCACGAACGGCCCGCCACCGACGACGAAGTGGCGCGGATGGCCGAACTGGTCCGCGAGGGCATGGAGGACGGCGCCTGGGGTCTCGGGGCCGGACCCGAATACCGCCCGGCCCGCTTCTCGGAGACTGCGGAGATCATCGCGCTCGCCCACGTGGTGGCGGACTACGACGGCTTCTACTACTCGCACCAGCGGAGCCAGTCGCCGATGCCGCGCTGGCAGGTGCCGAGCATCGTGGACGGGCCCACCCTGACCGGGACCGACGGGATGGCGGAAACGATCAAGATCGGACGCGAAACCGGGATCCGGGTGGTCGGGACCCACATCAAGGCCAAGGGGCCGTCGAGCTGGGGGCACTCGGCCAAGGACGTGCAGGCGATCAACCTCGCGCGGGCGCAGGGGGTTCAGGTCTATCTGGACCAGTACCCCTTCGAGACCTTCGGCGGCGGACCGGTCGGGGTGATCCCCGTCTGGGGCTTCGCGCCGCCGGGAACCGACCGGTCCGGCGGACTGGATGATCCGAAATGGCGGCGCACTCCGGGGCTCCTGAGTCTCGAGAACCTGGAGGCCAACCTCGCCGACGCGGCGACCCGCGCCGAACTGATGATGGACCTCGAGCAGCAGATCGACCTGTTCGGGGGCGCCGACCGGCTGATCGTCGTCCTGTTCCCGGAGGACCCCTCACTCGTGGGGAAGACCGTGGCCACGGTCGCCGGAGACAGCGGCAAGTCGGTCGCCGAGACGCTGATCGACTTCGCCCGCACGGGGAACGAGGAACTGCTCCACGGGGTGCTGATCCGCCCGATCGCGGGCGACCGGTTCGACGTGGAGACCTACATGGCGCAGGACTACACCGCGACGTCCACGGACGCCGGCATCGCGCTCGAAGCTTCCCCCGGACGGCATCCGCGCTACTGGGGCAGCTATCCCCGCAAGATCGCCCACTACACCCGGGACCGGGGACTCATCACCCTGCCCTTCATGGTGCGCTCGTCCAGCAGCCTGCCGGCCGCGATCGTGGGCATGACCGACCGCGGCTGCCTGCGGGTCGGCTGCAAGGCCGATGTCGTGACGTTCGACTACGTCCGGATCCAGGACAACGCGACGATCATGAACCCGGACGGTCCCGTGGTGGGGATGCCCTGGGTGCTGATCAACGGCCAGGTCGCGATCGAGAACGGCCAGGCGACGGGTGCGCTCGCGGGAGTGGTCATCAAGCGGGGCGGATAGTCGTTCGGGACGGGCGGCTGCCCCCCGGCTCGCCGGAAAGCAGACAGCACCCTGCGACAACGCGTTCTCCTTACGACGCTATACTAATAGTAAGGCGATCAGGAGATCGCAAAATGCTGGTCAAGGTCACGTCGAAACGCCAGGTGACCTTTCCGGCGCGCGTGTTGGACGCTTTGGGCGCGAAGCCGGGCGACCGGCTCCTGCTCGAAGAAACTGCGGAGGGCTTCCTCCTCTGCCCGCGGCGGATTGACGCCGGCCGCCTGGCGCCCCTTCGCAAGAAACTCCGGCGCGGTCAAGGAAGTTTCGACGTCCACACCTTCCGCGAAGAACCGCATGACCCGTCGCTTCGGGATTGACACCTCCGTTCTCGTCAGGCTGCTCACCGGAGATCCGCCAGCGGAGTTCGACCGCTGCGCCGACGCCCTCCGGCATCTGATCGAGGCCGAGGACGCAGTGATACTGGCCTCGAATCAGGTCATCGGCGAGGCGTACATCGCCGTCCAGCACCACTACGGCGTATCGCGGGCCGACGCTCGCTCCGGTCTGCTGGATGTGCTGCAGAGCGGTCTCGTGGGAGCCTTGAACGGTCGTCCCGTCCTGGCGGCTATCGAGGCATCCGACTCTCCCGGGCTCATGGATCGGCTGATCACGGACGACTACGCGAGCAACTCGCTCGAGGTGCTGACGCTCGACCGCCGGATGGCTTCTCTCCCGTCCGCTCGCCTCTTGTAGTCCGACTCGTACCCGCTAACAGCCTGTGGTGAAACCCGCGTGAGCGCCGAGACGGGCGAGGCGCCCGGCTGACAAGGCGCGTGAGGGAGGAATACCGAGTGTATTTCGACCGAAACGCAACGCAGAGGGCCGCGCAGCGGCCTGGTTCAGCCGGGATGCATCGCCCGTCGAACGCCGCGGGGGTTTTGCCACAGGCTGTTGAGCTCGAGCACGGCGGAGCGCCGACTATCGGAGCGCGGCGGTGTCAGGAGGACGCTTGGGGAACCGAGGTCCTCCCGCCTGACGAAACGGCACATCGCTGCTGGCGGTAGTCGCGGACGGTCTGGGTGGACACCCGGCCGGCGGCGAGGCCAGCAAGATCGCTTGCCGGGCCTTCCTCGAGGTGGGCTCCGGCGCCGCCGGTTCTCCCCACGAACGGCTCCGCCAGGCTCCCGAATCCGCGAACGAGCAACTGCGGGTAGCGGTGGATTCTTGCAATATTCAAGATTCACTTGAAAAAAACATGCTAATCTCAAGTCAATGTTCCAGAGACGCCTGCAATTGCCGCCGTCCGGCGACCGTACCTTCTTCCTCTGGGGGCCACGGCAGGTCGGGAAGACGACCCTGCTGCGACAGAGCTATCCCGATGCCCTCTGGATCGACCTCCTGAAGGCGGACGAGTTCCGCCGCTACGCCACCCGCCCGGAAGCGCTGCGGCTGTCCATCCAGGCGGGAGGCGCGGGTCCTTCCCGCCAGGTCGTGGTGGATGAGATCATGAAGGTTCCGGCGCTCCTCGACGAGGTGCACTGGATGATCGAGAACCTGGATGTCCGGTTCGCGCTCTGCGCGTCGAGCGCGCGCAAGGTGCGCCGGGGGGCCGCCAGTCTGCTGGGCGGACGCGCGCTCCGGTTCGAGCTGCGCGGCCTCACGTCCGGCGAGCTGGGAGCGGATTGCAACCTCCACCGAATCGTCAACTACGGCTTTCTTCCCCGGCCCTACCTGGATCCGGAACCCGGTGAGCTGCTCGAGTCCTACATCGCCGACTATCTCAAGGAAGAGATCGCGGCCGAGGGGCTCGTGCGCAACCTCCCGATCTTCGCGGATTTCCTGGAAGCGGCGGCGCTCGCGGACACCGGGATGGTCCGCTTCTCGAACGTGGCGCAGGACTGCGGCGTCAGCAGCCAGACCGTAAAGGCCTACTACGAGATCCTGGAGCACACCCTGCTCGGCCACTGGCTCCCCGCCTGGCGGAAGCGGCCGAAACGCCGCGTGACTCGAATCCCCAAGTTCTATTTCTCCGATGTGGGCGTGGTGAACCGACTGGCAAGGCGCGGCGAACTCTTCCCGGGCTCCGAACTCTTCGGGAAGGCCTTCGAGAGCTGGCTCTTCCACGAACTCAGCGCCTATCTCGCCTACGCGCGCTCGGAGAAGCGTCTTTCCTACTGGCGCCTCGCCGGGGGCACGGAAGTGGACTTCATCGTCGGCGACATGCGGATCGCCATCGAAGCCAAGGGGGCGGCGCGTATCGGCCCAAGGCATCTGAAGGGACTTCGGACGCTCGCCCATGATCATCCGGAAGTTCAGCGGCGCATCGTCGTCTGCCTGGAACCGCGTCCCCTGAAGACCGACGACGGCATCGAGATCCTCCCGGTCCGGGACTTTCTCGACAGACTGTGGGACGATGGGTTCGCGATCTGAAACCGTCGGCGCGAAGACGCTTCTTCCGTTCATCCCGCGCTTTGGCAAGGAGGCCTGACATGAGCAAAACCACGAGATTCCTCGCCGCGTTCGTCGTCTATCTGGTCGTCGACCTCGCCTGGAACATGTCGCCTCCGGCGGTGGCCATGTACGCCAACCTGCACGAGGCCAGCGGCAACGACTGGAGCTTCGGGAAGCCGATGGACACCTGGGGCGGCATCGAGATCGCCGGGCTGGTCGTGTTCTTCGCGCTGATCGCGCTGGCGAACAGCCGTCTGGCGATTGGCCCAGCGATCCGGGAAGCGAGTCTCCAGCGCGCGCTGAAGAACGGGTTCCTGCTGGGTTGCGCGGCCTACGCCACCTACATCGTGCCCGTCTTCATCAGCATCAGGAACTGGCCGGCGGCGCTGATTCCCATCGACATCCTGATCGGCGGTCTGCTGAGCCTCGCCACCTCGGGCATCGTCACCTGGTGGGCGCTGCGCCGTCGGGCGGCCTGAAAGGCTGAGCGCGGCTCAAGGCGGATCGGACCGATGCGGACTGCGGCCCTGCGGGTCGCGTGCCGGCCCGAGGGCCGGCGATCCCTGACGACGGGACTGTCCGGAAGGTTGGCGATGCGCGGTTTCGACCGCCTCTCGGCGGTCGATGCCAGCCAGAGGCTGGCGCTCCGAGGCATTCCCGCAGTTTTGTTGCGGGTGCCGGCCTGAGGGCCGGCGGTCCCCAAGCCCTGACCGGGCAGGCCCTCGCGGGCCCGCCCGGAAGGGAAGTTGCTTCGCTAGAAGGAGTAGCGGAGGGCCAGTTCGAACTGGCGGGAAGGGGCGTTGATGTTCGACGCCAGGGAGCCCTCGTTGTCGCCGAACCCGCTCGCGCGCAGGTTGCCGCTCGGATTTCCGAAGTTCGCCCGGTCAAAGGCGTTCAGCACCTGGAAGACCAGCTCGACCCCGTGGGTCCCGCTCAGGAAGAAGTTCTTCGAAGCCCGGAAGTCAAAGTTCAGGAAGTTCGAACACGCGAAGTCGGTCACCGGCGTGCGGCCCTGGTCCTGGCGGTAGGCGTTCGCGAGGCCGAGATCCAGATTGCGGCATCCGTAGGTGTTCGCCGCACTGAAACCCGGGGCCAGGTCGCCCGAATAGTCGTCACCGTTCAGGTTGGTCCCGGAGTTCACGAGCACCGGGAGCGGCGAGCGGTAGTCCATGATCGTGGAGACCCGGATGTCGAACGGCAGGACGATGATGGCACTGCTCACCAGCCGGTGGCGGCGGTCCGTACCGCCCGGGTGGGTCACGCGCGTGTATCCCGGGAAACGGCTGTCCCACCCCGACGTCTCGACGTTCCGGGTCCAGAGTTCCGTGGTGTCGCTCTTGGCCAGGGTGTAGCTGACCAGGAACTGCCAGCCGTCCGCGTAGCGCTTCTCGAACTTGGCGTAAAACGCCTGGTAGTCGTGATCGAGGAGCGAGTACGTGGCGTTCACGTTCCGGAACTGGGGCCAGGGGCGCACGCCATCGATCGCGTAGTTGAGGTTGATATTTCGCTGGGCGTCGGCGCGGGTCGCCACCCGGGTCAGGTCGAGCGAGAGCGCCATGTCGTCCCGGAGTTGATGCGCAACGCCCAGGTTGAAGTGGTGGGCGTAGGGCTGCTCGTAGTCGTTGTCGAGAACCGTGATGTTCGGCGGCGCAGTGGAGACGAACTCCTCGCGGGAACGCCCGCCGAGCGGATCCAGGAAGTCCGGATTGTTGATGACGATCTGCTGCGCCTGGTGCCACCAGCGCTCGCCGAAGTTCGTGAGTGTCCGGATGTTCTCGAAGAACTTGCCGTATCCGCCCTTGACGGTGGTTCGGCCGGTGTTGTCCCCGGAGAGGTCGTACACGAAGCCGATGCGGGGGCCCCAGTTGTTCTTGTCGCCCCGGCGCTCCGCGCCCTCGTGGAACGGGATCGGCAGCGGGAACTGAATGTCCCGGATGTCCTCGTTCATGGGGCCGGCCTGGAGGTCATAGCGGAGTCCGAGGTTCAGCGTGAGACGGTCGCTCGTTATGTCGTCCTGGGTGTAGATCGAGAAGTGGTGGACCGGCACCCGGTCATACACCGGCTGGCGCTGGATGTACTGGATCGGGTGCGTGTCGGGGTTGTTCGGGTCGAACGGCTCGTTGGTATCGAAGATGAACCGGCCGTTGTAGCGGCCGGTGCTGTCCGCCTCGAAGTCGATCCAGTTGTAGTCCACCCCGAACTTGACCTGGTGATCGCCGCCCGGCCCCTGCGTGAACCAGGTGAAGTCGTCCTTGAACTGCCAACGGGTCTCGGGACCCATCTGGTCGTTGCAGGAACCCGTGCGCAGGTCGGGTCGACGGATTTCCTGATCACAAAGCGCGAGCCGCTCGGCGTTGAAGTCGCCGGCGGCAAAGGAGCCGTGGCTGAACGCGGGACTCACCTCGTACTTCGAAAACGCTCGCTGGAAGCGGAATTCGTTCAGCGAATTGGCGCCGGTCACTGAGGTCACCCCGAAGACTTCCGCGTTTCGCGGCACCGCGAAGTCGAACCCCTCGGTGGTGATCCCCCTGGCATTCAGGTTGGGCCGGTACTCGTTCTCCCACGCCACCCGCAGCCAGATGGAGTGGTCCTCGTTGAGCTGGTGGTTGAGGCGAGCGAGCCACATGTAGCGCCACTCGTCCTTCGGGAACGTGCCGTCGAATTCCGGGAACACTCCACGCGTATCGATGTCGTAGAACAGCTCCTCGTTCGTCCGCTCGTAAGCAAAGAAGAAGTGAGTACGGTCCTCCACGATCGGGCCACCGAAGGAACCGCCGAACTGGTGCCGGCGGTACTCCGGCTTCTCGAAGCTCGGGTCGTTCTCGGCGAATTCCTTCTGCTGGTAAGTCAGCTCGGTGAGCGCCTTGTCGCGGAAGAACCAGAAGGCGCTTCCCGCGAAGTCGTTGGTTCCCGATTTGGTCACCACCGTCATGAGGCCGCCGGTCGCGAGCCCGTACTCCGCCTTGAAGTTGCTGGTCGTGACCTGGAACTCGCCGATGGCGTCCATCGGGAAGTTCTGGCGCGCCTCGCCCATCTCGGCCCAGGTGTTGTTCACCCCGTCCACGATGAAGGCGTTCGCGTAGTAGCGGCCGCCGGCGCCCATGTTCACGTTACCGCGGTAGTAGAAGCCGCGGATCGCGTCCTGGCTGGTCCCGGGGGTCAGCAGCGCGAGGTCCACCCAGCGGCGGGAGGCCACCGGAAGGTCCTGGATCTGGAGGTCCGAAACCGAGGTCGAGATGTCCGAGCGCCGGGTATCGAGCAGCGGCGCCGTTCCGGTGACGGTGACCGTCTCCTCGACCTGGGCGAGCGCGAGCTCCTGGTTCAGGATGATCGTCTGCTGAATCGTCAGGATGACACCCGTGGTCTCCACCGTCTGGAAGCCGGAGAGCTCGGCCCTCACCGTGTAGGTTCCCGGCAGCAGCGCCGGCAGGCGGTAGTCACCGGTTGCGTCGGAGGTGGAACTCCGGGAAACCCCGGTGTCCTCGTTCACTGCGGTCACGGTGGCGCCCGGAAGGACGGCCCCCGTCGAATCGACGACCTGTCCCTCGATCTGCCCGTACTGGGCGAGGGCCGGCGTCGCGAGGAAGAGGGCGGCCACCACGACGGCCGCCCCCGAACAGATACGAGCTCTCCAGCACCTCCCGTTGGGCACTGTCCTGCTGTATCTCGTCGTGTTGGCCATGTTCGGCGCTCCTCCTGAGGGAATGAAACGGCGCAGTGATGCCCGGCCGGATGACCGGACGTTTCGGAAAGTGTCAGATCCGCTGCTGGTCCTCACTCTTGACAACCTGCGGTAAAGCTCTGAAGGCGCTGATTTGCGGCGCGCAGCGCCGCGGGGGGGGGGGGGGGGTGTGGGGCGGTCCGGTGGCCCGCTTCCCTCCCCCAGCCAAACGAAAGACGATGGTGCGCATCGCTCGGCGATGCGCACCATCACCCCGTGGGGAAAGCGCCCCGCACGCGCCAGAACCGCCGGATTCAGCATTGCGGAGTTTCCCGGGCATCGTGCGGGGTGCTTTCACCACGGGCTGCTAATCGGCCTTGAACATGGCCATCAGGACTGTCTCGCCCCACTCGAAGTGGAGCATGCCGTCGTTCCCCTGTCCGTGGAGAACGACCGTGAACTGTTCGCGCGCCTCGCCCGGGTGGACCATGAGCGGAATCTCGGCGATGTCCATAGAGGCGTCGTGTTCGGTGCCCCACTGCCCGGTCTGGGAGTTCACGAGCAGCGTCCAGCCGTCCCCCATCTTCTTCGCGAAGAGGCTGTAGGAACCGGCCGCGATCTTCGTTCCCGCGAAGTCGAGGTCGCCGCTCGTCGTCAGGGTCGTGGAGGCGTCGGCGCCGAGCCGCCACACCATGCCGTCGTTGGCCTGGCCCAGCATGTCGCGGCCGTTCAGGCTCGGACGGCCGTACTCGATCGAGACGGTCGCACCGCCCACCGTGGCCTCGGCGGAGCCCCGCGGGCTCTGGGCGAAGGCGGTGGGAACGGCAATAAGGAGGGCGGCGAGCGCGCCGCCGAGGAATCGGGTCTTCATGGCTACTCCGTATTTCTTGTGTGGTACCTGGACCATTTTTGGTCGGTGGTTGGACAATTTCAAACGCCTACCGGAATGCGGCGGGGAACGGGTTTCGAGGGGGACCGGCGGCGGATGCCGATGACGCGGCCCTTCTCCGAGGGCTCCGGCAGGCCCTCCAGGCGCCGGGAGATTTCCTCGAGGAGGGCGCAGTACTCGGCGGGCATCACCGCCGAGCGGCGGGTCCGCATGTCCACGTAGACGCCGATGTGCTCGCAGGTGGCGGCGAGCACCGGCTCGCCCCCTTCGCTTTCGGGCTCGCCGAAGAGGCGCAGGAAGGCGTGGACCAGCTTCTCGCTGAAATCGAGGAGCTGGTAGGTGACGAAGAACGCCCGCCCCGGATGCAACTCGTGCTGGTAGGTGACGTGGTCTTCCAGCGCGAACGTGGACCCGTTGTCGTTGTCGTTGTCCCAGAGCCCGATGCGGCTCAGCATGTGCTGGGTGGCCTGATCGAAGGCGCGCCGGTAGTAGACGACGTTCATGTGGCCGTTCCGGTCGGTCCAGTCGGGCGCGACGACGCCCTCGTAGATGCGGAACCCGCGTTCGGGATCCAGGACCAGGTCGGGAGGCAGGCGGAACGGCACGGCAGCCCGGTAGATTACGTGAACGGGAATGCCGGGGGGACGCCGCGCTTCCCGGTACGCTAGACGCGACGTCTGAGGGAGGGCTCGTTATGCCTCGCGCCGCTCGTAATTCCTTCCGGTTGCCACCGGGATTCATCCTGCCCGCCGCGGCGCTCCTTGCGTTCGGGTGCGCTCCCGACTGGCCGCCCCCGCCGGAAACCCGGGTGGAGGTCGTCACCGACACCATCCACGGCGTCGAGATCCCCGATCCCTACCGGTGGCTCGAGGATCAGGACAGCCCGGAGACCCGGGCGTGGATCGACGCCCAGAACGCCTACGCGGAGGAGATCGTCTCGGACGAGGCGCTCGAGGCCCGGATCGCGGCCCGGATGAGCGAACTGACGGAAATCGCGCAGGTATCCGCGCCGCGGGGCGCCGGCGAGCACGAACTCTTCACGCTGCGGCGGCCCGGAGAACTCCAGGCGCGCATCTACCGGCGCGAGAAGCCCGAGGGGGACCCCACCGGGGAGCGGCCCGGTCCCGACGGGCAATACGAACTCCTCCTCGACGCGCAGGCGCTCGGTTTCGACGACTGGGCGAGCATCGACATCGTGGACATCTCTCCCGACGGGTCGCTCCTGCTCTACCGGATCCGGGACGGCGGGCTCGACGAGATCAGCGTGCGGCTCTTCGACCTCGAGACGCTGGAAGACCGGCCCGACCGGCTGCCCGAGGCGCTCTACGGGACCATCGCCTTCGACGGCGCCGGTGAGGGCTTCTACTACATCCACCGTTCGCGGGAGGACGGCCCCAGGATCCGCCACCACCGGATCGGCGCCGGGATGAGCGAGGACCGGGAGATCTTCGGCGAGGGCTACGGCCCGGAGACGTTCCTCCGGCTGGAGGAGATCGAAGACGGCCGCCTGCTGCTCCTCGGCGTCCAGCACGGCTGGATGCGCAACGACATCTTCGTGATGGACCAGGCGAGCGGCGAAGTCCATCCCGTCATCGAGGGCGAACGCGCCCATTTCACCGCCCGCTACGAGGAGGACCGGCTGCTCCTCACCACCGATCTCGACGCCTCGAACTACCGGGTCATCACCATTCCCACCGAGGGCGTGGATCCGTCCCGCTGGTCGGACCGCTCGCGCTGGAGCGACTGGATCCCCGAGCAGGAGCACCTCCTGCGCGGCTACACGACGATCGGCGAGCGCACCTACGTCGAACTCCTCGCGAACGTCAGTTCCCGCATCCTGGTCTTCGAAGCGGGAGACGGCGGACCGTTGCAGGCGGTGGAGGAGGTCCCCCTGCCCGACTACCACACGGCCAGCTTGAGCAGGCTGGGCGAGGACGGGGCGATGCTCACCCTGTCCTCGTTCACGGTTCCCCAGACCCGCTACCGGCTGGACCTCGAGACCTACGAGCGGGAACGCATCGAGCCGCCCCGTCCCGAGTACGACGGAAGCGACGTCCTCGTGGAGCAGGTCTGGTACACGTCGAAGGACGGGACCGAGGCGCCGATGTACATCATGCGGCCGCGCGGGGCGGCGCTGGACGGCAACCTGCCCACCCTGCTCCACGGCTACGGCGGTTTCAATGTGAGCGTCACGCCGTCCTTCCGGGCACAGGCGGCGGTCTGGGTCGAGGCCGGGGGCGTCTTCGCGGTGGCGACGCTCCGGGGCGGCAGCGAGTTCGGCGAGGACTGGCACCGGGACGGCATGCTCCAAAACAAGCAAAACGTCTTCGACGACTTCATCTCCTCGGCGGAATGGCTCATCGGGAACGGCTACACGAATCCGGACCGGCTGGCCATCATGGGCGGGAGCAACGGCGGCCTGCTGGTGGCGAGCTCCTTCACCCAGCGGCCCGAACTCTTCCGGGCGGTGTATTGCGGCTTCCCCGATCTCGACATGGTCCGCTTCTACACCTTCACCGAGACGAACAACATGCCGGCGCTGCTGGAGTACGGGAACGCCGGCATCCCCGAACAGTTCGAGTTCCTGCGCCGGTACTCGCCCTACCAGGCGGTGGAGGACGGGACCGACTACCCGGCGGTGATGTTCACCCAGGGCGACCTCGACACCCGGGTCCCGCCCCTCCAGGGCCGCAAGATGGCGGCGCGGGTGCAGGCCGCCTCCTCGTCAGGCCTGCCGGTGATCCTCCGCTACCGCCCGCGGGCGGGGCACGCCGGGGGCCGCAGCCGCGTCCCGGACCGGGCCATGGACACGGCCTTCCTGATGATGCAGCTCGGCATGAGCTATGGGGAGGAAGCGCCGTAGGGGCGGGGCGAGAGAGCATGCCGCCGGGCGGGAGGGGGGTACGACGGGTTGGGATGTTTATTCCCACTGTGAATAGATATCATTCACATAGTGAATAACTATCTGCCCCGTGCCAGTGCCGCCAGTCTGGCGGGGCGCCTCGGGGTGATGCCGGTCACGATCGTCACCGGCGCTCGTCAGACCGGCAAGACCACCTTGGTGCGCAAGCTGACCCCGGGCGAACGGCGCTACGCGACCCTCGACGAACCCGACGCCGCGCAGCTCGCCCGGCGCGATCCCCGAACGCTTCTGGGCAGCGGCCGGCTCACGCTCGATGAAGTGCAGCGGGAGCCCCGCGTGCTTTCCGCCGTCAAACTGGCGGTGGATGAGGAACGGACCCCCGGACGTTTTCTGCTCACCGGGTCCGCCAATCTGCTGCTGATGCGGCGCGTGTCCGAATCGCTGGCCGGACGGGCCAGTTACCTGACGCTTTGGCCGATGGCGCGCCGGGAACAGCTCGGGCTCGGCGGCTACGGCGTTTGGGACGACCTCCTGGGCACGCCGGAATCCGAATGGCCCGATCTCCTTCGGGAGACGGAGGCTGCTCCGGAGGACTGGCGGTCGCTCGCGCGCCGCGGCGGGTTCCCGGTTCCCGCCGTCACCCTGCGGAGCGCCGCGGAACGAAAGGTGTGGTTCGAGGGCTATGAACGCACCTATTTGGAGCGTGACGTCAGGGACCTCGCCCAGGTCGCTTCCCTTGGAGACTTCGGCGTCCTCCTGCGGGCCGCGGCGCTTCGCCTGGGACAGATCCTGAACCAGTCCGACCTCGGGCGCGACGTCGCGCTCCCCCAGCCCACGGTCCACCGGTACCTGAAGCTGCTCGAGACTTCCTATCTCCTCATCCGACTTCCCGCCTACGCAGTGAATCGGACGAAGCGTCTGGTCAAGTCACCCCGTATCTACTGGAGCGACGTCGGCCTCGCCCTCCATCTCGGCGGAGATCCCGAGCCGGACGGGGCGCATCTCGAGAACATCGTTCTCCAGGACCTCCTCGCCTGGCGCGACACTCGACTCGACCGGGCGGACGTGTTCTATTGGCGAACCACCACCGGCGCTGAAGTGGACTTGGTGGTCGAAACCAGGGGCCGTCTGCTGCCCATCGAAGTCAAGGCGACTACCCGGCCCGGCCTGGGCCACGCCCGGCATCTGCTCACCTTCCGCAGGGAATACCCGGAGCAGTCGCGCTGCGGGCTGCTGCTCCACGACGGGGACGCGATCCGCTGGATCGCGGACGGCGTCCTCGCCGTCCCCTGGTGGCGGGTGGTCTGAGACCGGACGCCGCGTTCGCCTTGACAGCCCGTGGTGAAACCCACGTGAGCGCCGAGGCCCCCACCGGGAGAAACACCCATGCGCGTGTCCTCCTGCGCACCCCGCCCGGCATGAAAAGCGGCATCCGCATTTGAAGCCCTTGAAGCCGACGAGCGTGATTCCGTTCGCGGCCGGCGGCCGCGGTGCCGGCTGAAGCCGGCGTTCCAAGCCGCTTCTGCGGTCCTGCCCGGTCCGAGATCC
>MPMW01000126.1 GCA_002238705.1 Acidobacteria bacterium bin61
CGTCGGGGAGCGCTTCGTACTCGGCGAGGGTCATGCGGCACTCCTCGCAGCCGACGAACTCCAGCGCCGACGCGGGCAACCAGCGCCTCCCCCGGCCCGGTCGCTCGCCCGCCGCCACGGGCGTCTCCGCCATTCCCGGCTCCCGTCAGGAATCCTCGGCCCGGCGGAGGCGGCGGAGGAAGCCCGCCACGCTCCCGGCGCTCACCGCGGCCGCGGCCACTGCCCCCGGTGATGCCTGTTCCAGCACCGTTTGGTCGGCCAGGGGCAGGTCCGCCGGAAACTCGGCGGAGACCGTGAGGCCGCGGACCCGGAGCACCTCGCGGACGATCACCGCGCGCCCCTCGGCGCGCCCCTCCGCACGCCCCTCCGCGCGTCCCTCCGCGCGCTGCACCGCGCGCCCCTCCGCGCGCTGCTCCCGCAGGAGCGGATCATCCTCCGGACCCGTGCCCTCCCGGAGTCCGAGCGCCCGTCCCACCCGCGACGCCAGCGCCGTCGTCTCGGGCGAAGGCGTCCGCTCGTTCAGTACCCGGTGCGCCTCCTCCGCCTTCAGGCCCGGAAACGCCCGGCTCTCGCTGCTCTCCCGGTATTCCCCGTCCTCCAGCACGTAAATCGTCAACCCCGGCCGCCGGCCCCGCGGACGGCTCGGCGAATACGCCTCCGGGACCTCCACCCACAACTCCGGAAACCCCCAGTCCGCATACACCAGCAGCTTGTTGCGGCGCACGTCCGTGGTGTTGTCCACCTCCAGCACCACGTCCGGGTGCTCCTGTTCAGCCTGCCAGGCGTACTCCGACCCGATCCGCATCTCGCTCTCCGGATCCAAAAACACCATTTCGTCCGGATGCATTGCCCGGACCTGCGCGCGGTCCACATCCAGTAGCTGCAATCCCGCCGAGCGTCCCAGCAGAATCGGGGCGCCCCGCACCATCGCGATGCGCTCCACGAAACTGGCGAACATCGCCAGCGGGTGCTCGTGCGGAGCCGTCGCAGCCTCCGCCACCCGCCAGGCGCGCCCTGCTTCGGCATCGAACAGCTCGACCTTCGCGTCGTCGGGGAGCGCTTCATACTCGGCGAGAGTCATGCGGCATTCCACGCAGCCGACGAACTCCAGCGCCGACGCCGGCAGCCAGCGCGACCGTTTTCCCTCCGCCGGTGGACGAAGCGCCGCCGGCATTCGAGACGTCACGTCCAACCCGTTCGCCATCGCCCGATTCTAGCCCTGGGCGGGCGGGGGGAAGGGGTCCCCCGCGCGGAGGGCGGATAATCCCGCGTTCCCCTGGAAGAGCCCATGAGCGCCTACATCGATCTCCGGTCCGACCTCTTTCGATCCGCCTTCGCAGGCGGCGTCGCCTACCCCGAATATCTCGCCACCGGGAACGACCGCGAGCGGGCGGCGTGGGGCCGGGCCGGAGCGGCGCTGCCGGCACTCCCGCAGGACGCCGGAACGCGGCTCGACCCCGCCGGCCGGATCGTGAACGTGCTCTGCCTCAGCGGGATCTGGTGCGGAGACTGCGTCCGGTCGGTCCCGATCGTGGCGCGGCTGGCCGAGACGGCGGGGCCATCGGTGGACCTGCGCTTCGTGGACCGGGACGCCATCCCGGAGCTTCGGGACGAGCTGCGCGTGCTCGGGGCCATGCGGGTTCCCGTGGTGGTCTTCCTGACCGAGGACTTCCACGAGATCGGCCGCTTCGGGGACCGGCCGCTGGCGGTCTACCGGGAGAAGGCCGCGACGGAACTCGGCGCGGCCTGCCCCCTGCCCGGATCGGCCGACGGTGGGGCGCTGGCCGCCGAGACGGACGAATGGCTGGACGTCTTCGAGCGGATGATCCTGATGGCGCGGCTGGCGCCGCCGCTGCGGGCGCGGCACGGGGATTGACGGGGACTTGACCCGGAAATACTCATGGCATGAGGGCACGCCTCCAGGTCGTCATGGACGCGGACGAGTTGCGGGGGTACCGGGAAGCCGCCCGGCGCGAGGGACTTCGGCTTTCGGAGTGGGTTCGCCTGCGCCTCCGGGAAGCCGAACGGGACGGACCGGCGAAGAAAGCGGAGCAGAAGCTCCGCGCGATTCGGGTCGCCACCTCCTGCTCCTTCCCCACCGGGGACATTGACCAGATGCTCGCCGAGATCGAAGCGGGGCGCACCGCCGAGTGACCTTCGTGGACTCCAACGTCCCGATGTGCCGGATCGGGAGCCCCGGAGTGTGTCGTCGAGAATGACGGGAAACACCTCGTCCACCACATCGAGCAGAGCCGAAGACGCCGGGTGGATGGCGTCCGGGCGGCGGATCGCCGAATAGCGGTGCAGGATTTCCTGAAACACCTCGACGCTCGTCACCAACCTTTCGCCAGTCGACGCTAGCGGTCTGTGGTGAAAACCGCGCGAGCGCCGAGACGGGCGAGGCGCCCGGCTGACAGTCGAGATGCGCCGAATGTTCGCTGACCACGAGAGGCGAGTCGACGAACGATTCGCCGAGCAGAACCGCAAGCTGGACGTCCTCACCGCCCGCGTGGACGGGCTGAAGGTGCTGGTGCACGTCATGCTCGGCGCCCTGGCCCTCCTGGTCACGGCGCTCATCGCGGTATTCGGCCTCCTGTTCACCACCTGAACATCCTCCGCCGCCGGCGCAACGCCGCTGGCGGGCGCGGCGCGGGGACTGAAACGGGGTAGCGTTCCCGTCCTGCACGCCATGTGGGTGAACAGCCATACGGGACTCCGCCACGCTGCGGCGGGCTGTGCCGGCCGGAGGCCGGCGGTCCGAGCGCAGGCGCCCCCACGGAGAGCGGGGTCCGTCCCGCCGCCCGCCTGCGGCGGGCTGTGCCGGCTGAAGCCGGCGTTCCAAGCCCATGCGCCATGAAGGCAGGCAGCACTACGCGTCCTGCGGCCCGGCGGGCCGCTGTGCCGACCGGAGGTCGGCGTTCCCGTACCGGGTGGGCTGTCCGGGAGGGAAAGGTTGTCTGGTTTCGCGGCCCCGCGGGCCGCGTGCCCGCCGGCGGCCGGCGCTCCGAGCCCATGAGGCGACTCCGGTGAGCTGATGGTGGACATGTGGCGGCGGGTGCTGCCGTACCTCACGCCCTACAAGGGGCGGCTTGCGTTCGGGTTCGCCGCGCTGGCGCTCTGCCGGGTTTTCTACCTGATCGTCCCGCAGGTGCTGGAGCGGGCGGTGAACGCCCTCGAGGCCGGCGCCACCAGCGAAATGTGGACCTACGGCGGGTTCATCGTGGCCGCCGCCGGGGGGTCGGCCGTCTTCCGCTACTTCATGCGCTGGTACCTGATCGGGGTCTCGCGGTACGCCGAGTACGACCTGCGGCGGGACTTCTATCTCCACTTGCAACGGCTCCCGGCGGCCTTCTACGCGCGCTTCCGGGTCGGCGACATCCTCTCCCGCGGCGCGCAGGACATGAACGCCGTGCGCATGGTGCTCGGTCCCGGGCTCATGTACCCGGTGGAGACCGTTATCACCACCGTGGGCTGTTTCGGGTTCATGCTGGCCATCAGTCCCCGCCTGACCCTGGTCGCGCTCGCGGTGATGCCGGTGGTCTCCATCCTCATGAAGGTGCTCGGCGAGAAGATCTTCCGGCGCTCCGAGGTGGTGCAGGCCAAGATGGCCGACATCTCCGCGGTGGTCCAGGAGAACGCGGCGGCGTCGCGGCTCGTCCGCGCCTTCGTGCAGGAGGACGCGCAGCGCAAGGTCTTCGGCAAGGAGAACGAGGCCTACGCGGCGCGGAGCATGGAACTCGTCGCGGTGAGCGCGGCGCTCTTCCCGCTGCTGCTGGCCCTGATCGGGATGGGACTCGCCGGGTCGCTGGTGCTCGGGGGAAGCATGGTCATCGGCGGGGCGATCTCCCTGGGCGAGCTGGTGGCCTTCCTCTTCTACTACGGCTACCTGACCTGGCCGATGATCGCCATCGGCTGGGTGGTGAACATCCACCAGCGCGGCGCCGCCTCCATGAAGCGCCTGGCGGTGATCTTCGACGCCGAGCCGCTCCCCTCTCCACCGGCTGTCCCGGCGACGGCCTCGACGGGCCGTCCCGCCGCCGGCATCCAGTTCCGGGACGTCCGCTTCGCTTACCCCTCCGCCGCCCGGAACGCGGCGAGCAACTCGAACGGGGCCCAGCCGCGGCCGGTGCTGTCGGACTTCAACCTGACGATCGAGCCCGGCCAGACCGTGGCGTTCGTGGGAAGGACCGGCAGCGGGAAGAGCACCGTGGCCCGGCTCATCCCGCGCATCTACGACGCGCAGGAGGGCTCCATCCGGATCGACGGCCGCGACGTCCGGGAGATCCCGCTTCACGAGCTGCGGAGCGACATCGGATTCGTTCCCCAGGACAGCTTCCTCTTCTCCATGACCCTGCGCGACAACCTGGCCTTCGGCGATGACGACGCGCCCATGGACGAGGTCCACCGGGTGGCGGAGGAAGCGGGGCTCGCCGGCGATATCGAGGACTTTGCCGATGGTTACGACACCGTGGTGGGGGAACGCGGCGTCACCCTTTCCGGCGGGCAGCGGCAGCGCGCCGCCATCGCCCGCGCGCTGCTCCTCGACAGCCGGATCCTGGTGTTCGACGACGTCCTCAGCGCGGTCGATTCGGAAACCGAGTCCCGGATCCTGGGAGCGGTGCGCCGGGCAGCGCGGGACCGCACCACCGTCATCGTGGCCCACCGGCTCAGCACGGTGAAGGACGCGGACGTGATCTACCTGCTCGACGCCGACGAAACGGGAGCCACCCGGGTCGTCGAGAGCGGCACGCACGACGACCTGGTCGCCGCCGGCGGGCTCTACGCCGGCATGTACCGGCGGCAGATGCTGGAAGAGGAGCTCTCCCGGTTGTGAGCGAAGCCGGCGCCGCCGCACGGAAGGCGAACCGGGGGCTGCTCCGGCGGATGCTGCCCTACCTGCTCCCCTACTGGCCGTTCGTCTCGCTCGCCGTGCTGCTCGTCCTGATCGGAACCACGGCGCAGCTTGCGGGGCCCTACCTCACCCGCATCGCGCTCGACGACTACATCGCCGCCGGAGACATGGAGGGACTGCTCGGGCTCCTCGGCGTCTACGCGGTGATCCTCGCGGTGGGTTTCGGCGGCGCCTACGGACAGGCGTGGATCGTGAACCTGTTCGGGCAGCGGGTGATGCGCGACATCCGCCGGGACGTCTTCGACCACATCCAGAAACTCCACACCGGCTGGTTCGACCGCCACCCGATCGGAAAGGTCGTGACCCGGGCCACGAGCGACGTGGACGCATTGAACGAACTGCTCAGTTCGGGCGTGGTGATGATCATCACCGACGTGGTGCTGCTGGTCGGGATCATGGCCGTCCTGATCTGGATGAACCCGGCGCTGGCGCTCGTGACCTTCGGGGCGGTCCCGGCGCTCTTCATCGCCGGCTGGATCTTCCGGCGCAAGATCCGTCCCGCCTTCCGCCGCGTCCGGGCGGCGGTCGCGTCGGTGAACGCCTTCATCCAGGAGACGCTGACCGGCATGGAGGTGCTCCAGCTCTTCCGGCAGGAGCGGCGCCGGGCCTGGGAGTACCGGAAGCTCAACCGGGAGCACACCGACGCGCACCTCGACACGGTGATGTGCTTTTCGGTGTTCTACCCGGTGGTGGAAATGATCACCGCGATCACGGTGGCGCTGATCGTCGGCTACGGAGGTTCCCGGATCGGCGCCGGCGAGCTCACCGTCGGGGCGCTCGTCGCCTTCCTGATGTATTCGGAAATGTTCTTCCGGCCGATCCGCGACCTGACCGAGAAGTTCAACATCCTGCAGGGCGCCATGGCCGCCTCCGAGCGCATCGTCGAACTGCTGGACACCGAGCCCGCCATCGGCAATGCGCCCGCCGCGCGGCTTCCCGGCCATCGCCACGGGGCGCTTCATCTCGAGGGCGTCTCCTTCGCCTACAACGAGGACCGGTGGGTGCTGCGGGACATCGACCTGGACATCGCGCCCGGGGAAACGGTCGGCCTCGACGTGCGCGACTGGCGGGTGCCCGAGCTGCGCCGCCAGTTCTCGATGGTCCAGCAGGACGTGCACCTGTTCTCGGGGACGGTGCTCGACAACATCCGGCTGGGCGACGAAACCATCACCGAGGAGGACGCCCGGCGGGCGGCGGAGGCGGCCGAGGTGACGGCGTGGGCCCGGAATCTCCCCGACGGCCTCGAAACGCAGCTCGGCGAACGCGGCGGCGGCCTCTCGCAGGGGCAGCGCCAGCTCGTCGGGATCGCCCGCGCCATGGCCCGCACCTCGCGCGTCCTGGTGCTCGACGAAGCGACCTCCAGCGTGGACACCGAGACCGAGCGCGCCGTGCAGACCGCGCTCGGCCGCGTGATCGAGAACCGGACCAGCCTGGTGATCGCGCACCGGCTCTCCACCATCCGGGGAGCCGACCGTATCGTCGTCCTTCACCGGGGCAGGATCCGCGAGACCGGCACCCACGAGGAGCTGCTCGCCGCGGGAGGCATCTACCGCAGGCTCTACGAACTCCAGTTCGCCGAAGAGGCCGTCCTCGCCGCGGGCTGAGCGACCTTCCTCACCGGCTGATAATCCCCGCATCGTGTCCGAGCCGCTGACCCTCGACCAGGCCGGCGTGCTGGAGGTCCTGCCGCACCGGGAGCCGTTCCTGTTCGTGCACGGCGTTTCGGACCTGCTGCCCGGGCAGAGCGCGCGGGGGTTCGTAAGCGTTCCGGCGGACCATCCCTACACCTTCGGCCAACCGCACGTCCCGGCGGGACTCATCATCGAGGCCATGGCCCAGCTCGGCGGCATCGCGGTGCTCTACGAGCGGCGCGCCGAGAACATCGTGGCGCTCTTCCGCTCGGTGGCCGATTTCACGATGGAACGGACCGTGGACTTCGGGCAGCGCATCGATCTCTTCGCCGAGGTCGGACGCATCCGGGGACCGTTCGCCGAGGTGCAGGCTTCGGCGAGCACCGGGGGGGAGCCGATCGCTTCCGCCACCCTCGCCTTCGCGCTGCCGAGGGAGTAGCGGGAAACCGCTCCGGTTCGCGATTCGGTCTCCG
>MPMW01000127.1 GCA_002238705.1 Acidobacteria bacterium bin61
AGGGGAAGAAGCTCGCGATGTCGTAGAGGGGTGCGAGGCGAACCTGTCCCGCCGGGCCAATCAGCAGCGAGAAGTTCTTCGCGTGGGAATCGGTGGCCCCGAGGATCCAGTTCAGCATGATCGAGCGCGCGAGGGTCCGGGCGTCCTCGTCGGGCTGCGCTGATTCCGCGCGGACGAGGTCGAGCATCGTGCGCACCGTGGGGCCCCCCTCGTTCTGGTACTTGCGTTCGGGCGGCACGCCGAGCGCCTGGCAGAAATCCTCCTGATGGAGGCGGACCCACTCCGAGCCGATGCGCCGGCGGTCGTACCGGGTCACCACCAGGGCAAGTTGGTTCCCGAAACGTCCGATCCGGGTTGACGCCGCCGGAAGGCCCGCCGCCCGCGCGAGCCGCAGGCAGAGATGCTCGTTCTCGACGAGTCCGGAGAAGCGGGGGTTTTGGGGTTTCAGGATGTGGGTCGTCGGCGTTGCGCCGGCGGGAAGTCCCCAGCGGCCATCTTCGAAGAGCAGCGCCGTCTTCGGTTGGACCCCGGGCAACGAGAACCGCCCGGCATCGTCGGGGCGGCGGCCGAGCGCAGGGTCCAGGCGCAGTTCCGCAAGCCGATGCCCCACCATCTCCTCCGTGAGCCACTCGACCGATGGCGGACCGGCGTCAAGAAACTCGTCGAGTCGCTCGGGCCGCACGAACTGCACCGCGCCCGCGCAGTCCTCGCCCACCTCGCTCAGCAGGCCAAAGACGTTTCGGCGCGAGACCTGAAAACGGGAACTCCAGGCGCGCAGGACGTCTTCGTCATCGGGGAGGAGGCCGGCGAGCCACGGCTCGACGGAGGCGCGCGGGTATGGATCGGCACGGAGCGGCATGGAGAGCGAGAGCGGAAAGGCATCCGGGTCCTGCCGCCACTGCGTCACGTAGACGAAGGAGAGGTCGCCGCCTCGGGAGCGGGTCAAGGTCCCCAGCCGGCGCCGGTTCGCGACCACCGCGAGCTCGGTCATTCCACTTCCGACCGATGGGCCTCGATGACGGCGTCCAGGTCCACCTTGGGGGGAACGCGCTCCTCGAACTTCAGGACGATTCCGGCGCTCGCCAGCGTGCGGAGAACGAGGCCGAGTTCAGCGCCTTCCCGACCCTTTTCGACGCCGTTCAGCCACTGGCGGCTCACTCCCGCCCGGCGGGCAAGCTGCGCCTGGGTCAGCCCGCGCCGGCGGCGTTGCTCGCGCAGCAGCGTTCCAAGCGTGCGGGCGGAACGAACGAACATGAAGAGAACCTCGCTTGGCGTCAGCGAACGACGACGTACGCCATTGTGTCATGGTTCGTAGATATTCCAGTATTGTCGTCGAACGTCGATACCACCCGCATCTCGGCCGAAGGGGTCGGGCCGCGGATGCGCGGCTGACGCCCACTCGGCACGGGAGGAGCGTTGGCGGGGAAGCACCGTCTGTCGACATGACAGCCACTTACAATCGCGCGCCGTCGCCATGAGCCAGGCCTTCTTCGAGCGCCCAATCCTGAATTCCCCCTACGAGTACCCCGGCCGGCACTGGAAGCTCGATGACCACGGGCTGCCGACGGACGAGATCGTCGAATCCCGCCGGGTCGCGGAGTTCATCTCGCCGGTCCCCGCCCCGAAGGCTCAGGCCGGCAAGAACACCCAACTTCGGTTAGCGCTCGGAGAAGCGGACCTGTCCACCTCCGAGCAGCAGTACGACACGTACCGGGCCATCAACACCATCCGGCAGGAGGTGGACCGCTGGCGCTTGCTGCCGGAAGCGAAGTGGGGCGTCACTCCCGAGACTGCCCGTCTGCTTCGCCACTGGCGGAGCCACGATTTCCAGAACCTCCGTCCCTTCTTCTGCCAGATCGAGGCGGCCGAAACTGCCATCTGGCTCGTCGAGGTTGCGGGAACGCTCCGGGACTCGGGGACGGGCCTGCAGCGGCGCCGGCGGGAAATCTGGAACCACCTCCACGGGACGAATGCCGCCGCAAACCCCGAACTCCTCCGCATCGCCCTCAAGATGGCGACCGGCGCCGGCAAGACCATGGTCATGGCCATGCTGATCGCCTGGCAGACGGTGAACGCGGTCCGCCGTCCCGGCCGCCGGAACTTCACGCGCGGCTTTCTGGTCGTGACGCCGGGGATCACGATCCGGGATCGCCTCCGGGTGCTGCTGCCGGAAGACCCCGACAGCTACTACGCCAGCCGCGAGCTCGTGCCGCGCGACATGCTGCCGGACGTCAAGCGGGCGTGCGTGGTCATCTCCAACTACCACGCATTCCAGCGGCGAGAGCGGCTGAAACTGGCGAAGGGAACGCGCGCGCTACTCCGGGGCCGCGGCGAGGCGCCGAGCACCGTGGAGACCGAGGGGGAGATGCTGCGCCGGGTGATGGCGCCGCTGACGGGCCTGAAGAGCATCCTGGTGCTCAACGACGAGGGACACCACTGCTACCGCGAGAAGGTCGGGGTGCGCGAGGAAGCGGACCTCAAGGGCGACGATTCCGAGGAGGCGAAGAAGAACGCGGAGGCCGCCCGCGTCTGGATCTCCGGCATCGAGACGGTGAAGGAGACCATCGCCGTCCCGGTCGTCCTCGATCTCTCGGCGACCCCGTTCTTCCTGCGCGGCTCGGGCTACGCCGAAGGGACACTCTTCCCCTGGACGGTCAGCGACTTCTCCTTGATGGACGCCATCGAGTCCGGCATCGTGAAGCTGCCCCGAGTGCCGGTGTCCGACGACGTGGTCCCCGGCGACATGCCGCGGCTTCGCAACCTCTGGGAGCACATCGGGAAGGACATGCCGAAGAAGGGCCGCCGGCGCGCTGGCGCCCTGGACCCGGAGTTCCTGCCGGCGCTGCTCGAAACCGCGGTGGATGCGCTCCATTCCCACTACGAGAAGACCTTTGTCCGGTGGCGGGACGCGGGCATCGAAACCCCGCCGGTCTTCATCGTCGTCTGCAACAACACGGCGACCTCGAAGCTGCTCTACGACTACCTCTCCGGGTATCGGCGGCCGGACGCGGACGGATCACCGGGACCGTGGCGCGGAGGGCTCGGCCTCTTCCGCAACTACGACGAAACGGGAACCCGCCGCCCGCGGCCCCGGACGCTGCTGATCGACAGCGAGCAGATCGAGTCCGGCGACGCTCTCGACAAGACCTTCCGGGAGGCCGCAAAGGACCAGATCGAGCGTTTCCGCCGGGACATCGTGGACCGCGGCGGCACCCGCCAGGAAGCGGAGGCGATCACCGACTCGGATCTGCTCCGTGAAGCCATGAACACCGTCGGCAAGGCGGGCAAGCTGGGTGAGGACATCCGCTGCGTGGTCTCGGTCGCCATGCTCACCGAGGGCTGGGACGCCAGCACCGTGACCCACGTCCTGGGCGTCCGGGCTTTCGGGACGCAGCTCCTCTGCGAACAGGTGGTGGGCCGGGCGCTCCGCCGCCAGTCCTACGACCTGAACGCGGACGCGCGCTTCGATCCCGAGTACGCCGACGTTCTGGGCGTTCCGTTCGACTTCACGGCCAAACCCACGGTGGTTCCGCCGGTAAAGCCGCGGAAGGTGACCGACGTCCACGCCGTACGCCCCGAGCGCGACGCGCTCGAGATCCGCTTTCCCCGTGTCGGCGGCTACCGCGTGGAACTTCCGGACGACCGTTTGACCGCGACCTTCAGCCCGGACTCCACCTTGACTCTGACGCCGGAGAACGTGGGTCCCGGCAAGACCAGGAACCAGGGGATCGTCGGGCTCCCGGAGGATCTGCGCCCCGACCGGAACCGGAACATACGGACCGCCACGCTCGCCTTCCATCTCGCCTGGGACCTGCTGCGGCGTCACCTGCGCGACCGGGACGAGGAGCCCAAGCTGCAACTGTTCGGCCCGGTGAAGCGGATCGTCACCGAGTGGCTGGACGGGGGGTACCTCGTCTGCCAGCGCGGGACCCACCGGGGACAGGTCCTCTACGAGGTGATCGCCGAGAAGGCCTGCGAGCGGATCTACAACGCGATTTCGGCGCGGCTCGGCGGTGAGCGGCGGGTGCTTGCCGTGACGGATCCCTATAACGTCGAAGGTTCGACCGCCGACGTCAGCTACCGGACCGCGAAGACCACGCTCTGGCGTACCGACGAGCAGAAGTGCCACGTGAACTGGGCGGTCTGCGACCTCTCCTGGGAGATGGAGTTCTGCCGGGTCGCCGAAGCGCAACCCGGCGTCGAGGCGTACGTGAAGAACGCCGGTCTCGGGTTCGAGGTCCCCTACCGGTTCGGCGGGGAGTCGCACCGGTACCTGCCGGACTTCATCGTCCGCGTCCGGGACGGAGCGGGCGAGCCGGTCCACCTGGTCGTCGAGATCAAGGGACAGCCGGACGAGCAGTCGAAGGCGAAGTCGGAGACGATGCGGGGCCAGTGGATTCCGGGTGTGAACAGCCTCCGGGAGTTCGGCCGCTGGGAGTTCCTTGAACTGCGGGACATCAACACGTTGGCGGCGGAATTCCGCGCTTGTGTCAGCTCGGTCCTCGCGAAGAGCGAGGCCGCGTGAAGACCCCCCGATACTCGAGGAGCAAGTGCTGCGCAAGCGCCCCTACATCCAGCGGAGGTGGTGTCTCGCGGTCCTGCGGGCGCCGCTGGCGCGGGAGGAGCAACCCGACGGACGGATCCGCTTCCTGGGGCGAAGTCGGGTTGCCGGGGGAACGGTCCGCCAGATTCCTGCGGGTCGTCACCCTGGAAGACGGCGAAACCGTGCACAATGCCTTTCCGGACCGCGGTCATCGCCCGGAGGAACCATGACTCTGCACTACTACCCGGAGACGGACAGTCTCTATATCGAGTTGCAGCCAGGGCCCGGCGTCGAGACCGTGGAGGTCCGGGATGGGTTGAACGTGGACGTGGACAGAGACGGACGGGTCGTGGGGATCGACCTGGATCGGGCGGCGGCGCGGTTCGATCTCTCCCGCGTGGAAACGGTCGGGCTGTCCCCGGTTCAGGTCACTTTCCCAGAGGGCGTGCGTGGCGAGGAAGCGTAGGGCGAAGAAGCTGGTCGCCGTCGAGGCGACCACGCACCGGGCGGCCAAGCGGCTGAACATCCCCACCGCCGAAGACGAATCCATCGTCCCTGACGACGACCGGCAGCCGCGGCCCGTGCGCTACGCCAGGAACACCGACCTCGATCCCCAGCTCGTCTGGCGCGGCAAGGACGAGCAGGACTGGTCCGACCTCGTGGTTCCGGCGCCTCCGCTCTACATTCAGGAGAAGGTCGAGCCGAAGGCGCTCGTGGACGAGCTGCTGCGCGAGACGAAGACCCGGCGCGACGAGGAGAACCCGCCCCAGCCGACGCTTTTCGCCGACTTCAACGGTCTGCCGGAGGGCGCCGAGCGGACCGAGTTCTACCGGCACCAGGGCAACTGGTCGAATCGGATGATCCTCGGCGACTCTTTGCGCGTGATGGCGAGTCTTGCCGAGCGCGAGGGCCTGCGCGGCAAGGTGCAGTGCATCTACTTCGACCCGCCGTACGGCATCAAGTTCAACTCGAACTTCCAGTGGTCCACGACGAGCCGGGATGTGAAGGACGGGAAGCAGGAGCACATCAGCCGCGAGCCGGAACAGGTGAAGGCGTTCCGGGATACGTGGCGGGACGGGATTCATTCGTATCTGAGCTATCTGCGCGACCGCTTGACGGTGGCCCGGGACCTCTTGACGGAGAGTGGGAGCATCTTTGTCCAGATCGGGGATGAGAACGTCCATCGCGTGCGAGCGGTGCTGGATGAGGTATTCGGGGAGGAGTGCTTCGTAGGTTCAATCGCGTTTAGCAAGACCACGGGGTTTTCGTCGCGATTCCTGTCCCAGGTGACGGACGCGATTCTGTGGTACGGCCGATCGCTCGATCATCTCAAGTATCGAGCGACTTGGAGCGTGAAGCGGGTGGGGGAGGAGGGCGCGACCAAATACCGCGCTATTGGGACCCTTTCTTCGGCGACGGTTCAAGCCGATCCGACGCGCCTTGCGACGTCAGCTGATCTGACGTCGCAAGGCGCGTCGGATCGAGACGAACCGATTTCGCTGGACGGAGAATTGTTCCCTCCTCGGCTCGGACTTCACTGGAAGACGACCACGAGCGGAATCGAAAGGCTCAAGAAAGCGGGGCGTGTACTCCAGGAAGGACGCACGCCGCGTTTTCTCCGTTTTCTTGACGACCTTGCGCTGGTCCCGAAGACAAACGTTTGGCTGGACATCGGTGGCATTCAGAGTCGAACGGATCCGAAGGTGTACGTTGTGCAGACAGCGACCTCCGCTGTAAGTCGCTGCATTCTCATGACCACGGATCCTGGCGATCTGGTTCTCGACCCCACCTGCGGGTCTGGGACGACCGCATACGTCGCGGAACAATGGGGCCGGCGTTGGATGACTGTGGACACTTCGCGCGTCGCCCTCGCGCTCGCCCGCTCGCGGATCATGGGCGCGCGTTATCCCTACTACACGCTCGCCGACAGCCCGGAGGGGCAGGGCGAGGAAGCTCGACTCTCCGGCTCCGAACCGAAGAACACCCGGACCCAGGGCGACATCCGCCAAGGCTTCGTGTACCAGCGCGTGCCCCACATCACCCTCAAGGCCATTGCCAACAACACCGAGATTGACACGATCTGGGACCGGCGCCAGCCCGCCGTCGAAGCCGCCATCGCCGCCCTGAACGACTCTCTCTCTCTCTCTCTCTCTCTCTCTCTCTACGGCGCCAACGTTTCTCGTCACTCGGGGGGCGCGGAAGGGCCAGACCGTGGACTTCACCGCCCCGGCGGAAACCATCGAACTCCCGAACGGCGACCCCGCCCCGGCGAATGGCCTGTTGGAATGGGAGGTCCCGCGCGAGGCTCCCGAAGATTGGCCGGCCCCCGCGCGCTCCGCTCTCGCCGCGTTCTGGGAGGCGCGCATCGTGCGGCAGCGTGAGATAGACGCCTCCATCGCCCGGAAGGCCGACTTCGAGTACCTCTACGACAAGCCGGTCGAGGACAAGTCCAGGGTCCGCGTCGCCGGTC
>MPMW01000128.1 GCA_002238705.1 Acidobacteria bacterium bin61
GGGGAAACACAGTCGTGTTCACTCGTAAACGAACCTCTCGGTGGTCGATTGTTGCCTTCATGGTGAGTGTTTCCGCATCTGAGTGGAAGTTTTATCCTCCTATTTTTTCTACGGGACAGACTCCTAGGCGCTGATGAAATCCTCGGGGTCCATACGATCCACGCTGGGGATGGCGTCGAAATCACTGTCCACCGAGAGGATCCGACGGATCCCCCGCGCCTCCATCGTTGCGACGTGAATGGCGTCACGGGTGGAAAGCCGCGGATGCCGCGGCAGGATTTCGAGAGCCCGGACCGTATGGTACGCCGTGACCGGAAGGATCTCGGCGCACAGGTCCATCGCCGCCCGATGAACGAGGTGGGCGTCCGCGGGCCGACGCTGCGAAAAATAGCGGTGCAGAATCTCCTGCAGGACCTCGGCATTCGTGACGAGCGTCAGGTTCTGGGCCAGCAACTTCTGGAGCGCCACATCGCAGATGGCACGCCAGTCCGCATCCCGGCCGGCCGTGTACATGAAGATGTTCGCGTCCAGAAAAATGGGACCGTTAGCGGTCATCGTCAGATCCAGCGACGTGGGGATTCCGCGTCTCGGGCGGATCGGTGGGAAGGGATTTCGTCTTGAGCCGGCTGTACTCCCGCTTCCACTCCGACCACGACTCCGGTACGGGCGCGGGCGGCACGCGCCGTAGCGCCTCCAGCGCCTCCAGTTGCCGGCGGCGCTTGTCCGGCTTGACGCAGTACTCCTGAATCGCCTCGCGGACCACACTGGCGTGCTTGCGCCCCTCCGCTTCGGCCCGCCGGCGGACGGCGGCGTACTCGATATCGTTCAGGGTGACCTGGACCTTGTGACCGCGGGACATACAGAGAGTATTCTGTGTCATTGTTGATGTGTCAAGAATCATGAATCCCCGTGATGTGTCGCGGTGCTTCACTCACAACCCGGCAAACGGATCTTCTCCCCCGGGCCGCACGTAGTCTCTTCCCGGCTAAGGTTTCCGACAATGTTCCGCTTCGCCTCCCCGGGTAATCCCCTACGCGGTCTGGTCATCGGCTTGATCCTGTTCGCGCTTCCACCCGGCGTCACCGCGACGCCGTCTCCCGAGTCCGGTTTACCGGCCTCAACTGCCGAGATCGTGGGAGAGGTCACGGACCCGCAGGGACTCCGCGTACCGGGCGCCGACGTGATCCTCACGCTCGCCAGCGGCGAGATCCGGGAAACCACGAGCGACGCGGCCGGGAGTTTCCGCTTCGACACCCTTCCGGAGGGCGTCCACCGGCTGACCGTGCTCGGGCTCGGGTTTGCCGACCGCACGGTCGAGATCACGGTGGAGAGCGCCGGGCAGGTGCGCATCAGCATTCCCCTCGAGATGTCCTTCGCCGAGGAGATCACGGTCACGGGACAGCAGCAGGAACGGAGCCTCCAGGACGAGCCGACGAGCGTGGCGCTCGTAAGCGGCGCTCAACTCGACGCCGGCACGGACACCGACCTCTACCGGCTGGTCGCCATGACCCCGAACGTCAACTCCTCCTCCGACGTGCGCGGCTTCTCGATCCGGGGCATCAGCCAGCAGGGCTTCGGGCCCGAGGGCGGCCTGCTGCTGAGCGTCAAGCTGGACGGCGCCACCGTGCAGGGCTACCAGGGCACCTTCTTCGGGCCCTTCAGCACCTGGGACATGGACCGCGTCGAGATCTTCCGGGGCCCGCAGTCCACGCAGCAGGGACGTAACGCACTCGCCGGCGCCATCGTGATGAAGAGCGCCGATCCCGAATACCGGACCGCGATGCGGGTTCGCGGCCGATTCGGCAACTTCGGCGCCAATCAGGGCTCGGCGGTCCTGAACGTCCCCATCGTGGCCGGCAAGGCCGCGTTCCGGCTCGCCGTGGACAACCGCAAGAGCGACGGCTTTGTCGAGAACACCACCCGCGGCGAAAACTCCTACGACTACCGCGACTACCTCGCGGTCCGGATGAAGCTGCGCTTCGATCCGACGGCCCGGTTACGGGGAATGCTCACCTACCAGGCAACCGAGAGCCGGGGCGGCGACGGGGCGATCAACGTGGACCGGTTTCCGGAGGAGCGGGTGAACATTTCCGACCATGTCGCCGAGGACGGCTCGGAGCACCACAACCTGACGCTGGCGCTCGCCTACGACCTGAGCCGCGCGTTCTCGCTCGAGTCCACCTCCAGCATCTACCAGCACGACTATCGCCGGGAGGAGGACCTGGACCAGACCCCGGCGCCCGCCGGTGTCCTCGACTACACCACCGACGACGAGTGGATGACGCAGGAGTTCCTGCTTCGCTACGCGGGACCCGGCCGCCAGCGAGGTGTCCTGGGCCTCTACTTCGCCGACCTGACCGACACGCTCCAGGCGGACGCCGCCGGTCCGGGCGAGCTAGCCGGTCTGCCTCCCGGCTTCGTGCTGACCTCGTTCTTCAACACCGAGGAAGCGACGCGGAACGCGGCCCTCTTCGGTGAGTTCGACCTCGGACTCGCGGAAGCCTGGACCCTCACCCTCGGCGCCCGCTACGACAGCGAGAGCCGCGAGACCGTGAACCGCCAGGGAGTCGTCTCCGATCCACCCCTCCCGCAGTTCCCGCCGGAAGGTCCCCCGCAGGAATTGGACGCTTCCTACCGGGCCTTTCTTCCGAAGGCCACCGTGACCCGCGATTGGAGCGATTCGCTCTCCACCTCGATCGGCTGGCAGCGGGGCTACCGGGCCGGCGGGCAGTCGATCGCCGTCCTGAGCCAACGGGTCAGCGACTTCGAGCCCGAGTTCACGAGCAACGTCGAGTTCGCGCTGCGTGCGGCGGCGCCCGACCGCCGCTGGTTCTTCAACGGAAATGCCTTCTACACCGACTGGACCAACCAGCAGGTACGGGTCATGACCGACCTCGGCCTGCCGGTGGACACCGTCACGGTGAACGCCGGGGAGTCGACGGTGCGCGGCCTGGAGGCCCAGGCCGGCTACTGGTTCGACCCGCGGGTTCAGTTCTACGGTTCGCTCGGGCTGCTCAGCACCCGGTTCGACGAATTTCGCGACGGGGCGCGGGACTTCACGGGGAACGAGTTCCCCCACGCCCCCGCGTGGTCGTGGCTGACCGGGATTTCCGTGCGGTTGGACGACAACTGGTCGGGGAACGCCGAGGTCGCGGCGCAGGACGACGCCTTCTCGAATAGCGGCAACGACACCCGCTTCCGGGTGGGAGGGCGCACACTGGTGAACGGGCGGTTCGGTTACCAGCGAGGCAACTTCGGGGTGTTCGCCTTCGGGAGGAATCTTCTCGACGAGGCCTATCTCCTGCAGGCGTGGCAGCCGACCGCGCCGATCTTCAGCGCCCTCGGGCGCGCCGGCGAGCCGCGCACGATCGGGATCGAGCTGGAGTTCCGCCGGTAATGGTGGCGACCCGCCCACTCTCAACCTCGATGCCACCGCTCGTCGCAATCCGGAACGGCTTGTTTCTCATATCTTGGCGCCTCACGCTGCTCCAGTTTCTGTGCGTCTTCCCAGTTTACACACCTTCTTCAGCCTCCTGAGCACCTGCCGTCACCATGGGACAGGAATCCCGAATCCTGACGGTCTTCGTTTCCTCTCCTTCTGGACTTGAGGCCGAACGAAAGGCCGTACGGGATGTCCTCGCTCAACTCAACGTGGATCTCGGAACGACATTCGGGCTCTATTTCAGCGTGATGGGATCAGATACGCACGCCGTACCTGGCATCGGGTCGGATCCACAAGACGTAATCAACCAACAGCAGATCGACAACACCGATATCTATGTCGGCATCATGTGGCACCGGTATGGGACGTCAACACCCCGTGCCGGTTCGGGTACACACGAGGAGTTCGATCGGGCTCTGAGGCGTAGGCCAAAGCCACACATTCTCGTCTACTTCAAGAGCGCTGCAGTGCCGCTACAGGACATTCAACCCGACCAGCTAATCGGTGTCCGGACTTTTCGAAATCGAGTAAAGGAAGCTGGCGCTCTCTATTGCGACTTCGTCAGCCTAGACGAGTTCAAGACCCATCTCCGGACGCATTTCACGAACCTGATGGCAGGTCTCGGAACTAAGCGCCAATCCACTTCTTCGAATGAGCAGAATCATGCGCCCAACGACGACGAGACCTCCGATCTCGGTTTGATCGACTACCTCGATACTGCGTGGACACAGATACCGGCATTCCGCGACAGCACTACTCGCATACTGCGAATCTTGAAACAGATGATCTCGGAATACAGGAGAATGAAGACGGATTTTCCAAGCGCACCGATGGACTATGGCGACGCGATCGCTAGGGAGCATGCGCGCGTAGTTTGTGACCGAACCGCCGCGCATCTATCGGAACAAGTGGCTGCGATGCATAGTGAGATACCACGGTTTAGGCAATGCCTTCGTGAAGGTGTCGACGCCATGACCCGCGCCCTCGTTGTTGGCACTGAGGATCGCGTGGCTGGTGCATTTGAGCAGCTTCCGGTGGCGCGCGCTCTGTACGACTTGCTCTCGGCACCTCTCACGATGGGCAACGATACGTTCGCGAAAGTACGTGAAACCATGGACGATACGCCGCGCATGACCCTCGCTTTGAACGAAGCGCAACGAAGGACTACCGTCTGTCTCTCCGAACTCGGCGACGCGTTCGCGGAGGCCCGTAGAATCCTCACGGAGGGAGGCGAGTCACTAGAGCGTGTGGCGAGCCTGACACCGTCTCCAACTCGCGGTTCTTAAACTAGCCCCGCTAACCCGATTCCCACCCCCCAGGCCCCGCTAGAGCACTTCGACCGAATAGCGCGCACAGACATCCGCGAAATCGCGGGCATTGAAGGTGAGCATCGCCTCGAGCGCGACATTCGCATCTTCGATCACAGCACGGAGTATCGCGTCTACCAAGCTCAAGGGACTCCCGCTGCGCGTGTGACGAAGGACAGCCTGGTAGGCTCCACCGCGATAGGGAGAGTCATCAAGTAGAATTGCCGACGGTGAACTTACAATGAGATGAAACTGGTTCATGACATTCGTCCTACGAGAGAACCTTGTGTTCACGGTCTCGTATAGGACTGGCCAAGGAAGGACGATCGGAAAGAAATCCAGCCATTCGGCTTTCTTGCGAGCATCGTTGTGGTAAGCGTCACGCTCGTCGTAGAAGGCATAGAAGAAGCCTGTGTCTACTAACAGTCCTTTCGTAGAATTGATCATTACTCTTCGCCATCGTCCTCGGTCACTTCTCCGGACTCTCCATAGCCCTCCCAAGGAGCGCTCTTACGCCGCCCGATCACAAACTTGCCTACCGTACTCTTTTCCCCTCGATACACCGCGTAAATGCGCGATTTCTTATTCAGTGTAACTGACGAGGACAAGTCGTTCTTCAGTGAATCAATAAGCTGACCGTCGAATTCATACCGTAGAAACGCGACGCTGGACCCACATTCCTTGGCATCGTGGTCGTCGAGCCATGCATAGAGGCTTTCATAGTCTCCATTCACTCCCAAGTCATAAGAGAGCCAAATACCACGGGCAGTCGCCATAATCTCTCACCCCTTCAGGACACTGTGGCGCATGAGCGGGCCACAAACGAGCATGAGCCGTACGCTAACACGCCCGCGACAGCACTCGGCTACGGTTCGTCGAAGCGAATCCACACGCCGCAGTCCGCGTTGCTGTAGAAGCCGGCATCGGACTCCTCGATCGTGACCGTGAGTTCCACCTCACTCACATCCAGTTCGACGAGTCCCTCTTCCACTACGTCTTCCTGGCCGGCTCCGAAACCGGAGACCCGCGCCCAGTAGCAAAGCTCCCTCGCGGCCGTGCGATAGGCGCCGGGACGTATCTGCGTGCCCACCAGCCAGGTCCCGGGAGGGATCCGTTCCTGAATGCCGGTGTCAAGGGGCTCCGGCCGCCATTCCCCGCACTCCGCGTTCGTCCGAAACGCGGCGTCGCTCGGGTGGATGTCCACGATCTCCTGTCCGGAATCGAAGCGGAGTTCCCTGCCCGCGATGAAGTCGTGGTCCGGCGGCGACTCGAACGGCACGAACGCGACCTGGGCGGCCGCGTTGCCGATGGAGAATCCCGAACGCCGATTCCAGTGGCAATACGGCTCCGGATCCGTGACATACCTCCCGGGCGGCACCTCGTCGCCGACCATCCACTGCCCCCCACCGAACGAGTCCCGCGGCGCCGCACCGCTCAGCGTGAAATCCAGCCGGCCCGACGCGCGGGTCACGAGCCGGGTCATTGCCGCGTATCCGTCCTTCTGCGCAGCAACGGTGTTTTCGCCCTCCAGATCCCTCAGGAGGAATCCGCCGTTCGGGTACGTCATGGTGGCCCTGCCCGCCGAGAGGCCCTCGATCACGACGATCGACACGTCGGCCAACGGGTGGCCGTTCGCGTTGACGACCTGCCCGCTGAGGTCGTAGAGGTTCGGATTGACGGGCGCGACCGCCACTCCCGCCTCGGTGCTGACGGGACCGAGAGTGGCGCTGATCCGCGTCTCACCCGCGGCATGCGCGGACACGAATCCGCGTCCATCCACGCTCGCCACCTCCGGCGCGCTCGAAGTCCAGACGGGATCGACCGCCCGCGCAACGCCGTCGCTGAAGGTCGCCCAGCCGGTGAGTTGCACCACCGTCCCGATCGCGAGCGGCTCCTCCGGCAAACCACGGATTTCGAGCGCCGTCGGAACCGGCCCCGGGGGAGGAGGTCCGGTGAGGGTCGACTCGCCGCAGCCAGTGGCGCCAAGCGCGGCCACCATGGCACCGCGAGGACCGCGGCTCGCGACGCGCTCCCCCACGGTAAAACCCGACTCAAGTCACTCACAGACCTCATCTTCCGGCAGGTTAGCGCCGGAAAACGTGCCGCAGTGACCTATCCGGCCTACGCCGCGAACGTCTCCGCGCAGCCGGCGCAGCAGAACCAACAGGTTTCACCGGCCGACTCCACCGGGTCCCTATCAA
>MPMW01000129.1 GCA_002238705.1 Acidobacteria bacterium bin61
AACCACGGCGCCGGCGAGCGCTACCTGATCCAGCACTCGGCCGGCAGCGGCAAGAGCTTCACCATCGCCTGGCTCGCCCACCAACTCTCGGCGTTGCACGACCACGACGACCGGCGCGTCTTCGACTCCGTAGTCGTCGTGACCGACCGCCGGGTGCTCGACCGCCAGCTCCAGAGCACCATCCGGCAGTTCGAACAGACCCTCGGCGTGGTCGAGAACATCGACCGGACCTCGCGCCAGCTCCGCGAGGCCCTCGAAGCGGGCCGGACCATCATCGTCACGACGCTGCAGAAGTTCCCCGTCATCGCCGAGCAGATCGGCGAGCTGCCGGGCAAGCGCTTCGCGGTCATCGTGGACGAGGCGCATTCGTCGCAGTCCGGCGAGAGCTCCAAGAGCCTCAAGGCGGTGCTCGCGGTCGGGAGCCTGGAGGAAGCCGAGGCGGAGGACGCCGGCGCCGAGTCCCCCGAAGAAGAGATCGAGGACCGGGTCCTCGAGGAGATCCGGCTTCGCGGGCGGTTGCCGAACCTCTCGACGTTCGCGTTCACGGCAACCCCGAAGCCCAAGACCCTCGAACTCTTCGGGCAGAAGCGGCCCGACGGAAAGTTCGAGCCCTTCCACCGCTACACCATGCGCCAGGCGATCGAGGAGGGGTTCATCCTCGACGTGCTCGCGAACTACGCGACCTACAAGGCGTACTGGCGGCTTCTGAAGAAGATCGAGGACGACCCGCGGTACGAGAAGGGCAAGGCGGAGTACCTGCTCAAGACCTTCGTGGAGCTGCACCCCCACGCCATCGGCGAGAAGATCGCCATCTGCGTCGAGCACTTCGCCGCGCAGGTCGCCGGCGAGATCGGCGGGCGGGCCAAGGCCATGATCGTGACCCGCTCCCGGCTCCACGCGGTGCACACCAGGCTCGCGCTCGATCGCTGCCTGGCGGAAAAGGGCCATCCGTGGAAGGCGCTCGTCGCGTTCTCCGGAACCGTGAAGGACGGCGGCGAGTCCTACACCGAATCCGGCATGAACTCCGCCGGACAGGACCGCGTCATCGGCGAGCGGCAGACGGCGGCGGAGTTCGAGAAACCCGAGTACCGGTTCCTCGTGGTCGCGAACAAGTTCCAGACCGGCTTCGACCAGCCGCTGCTCCACACCATGTACGTGGACAAGAAGCTCGGCGGCGTGAACGCCGTGCAGACCCTCTCCCGCCTGAACCGCACGCACCGGGGCAAGCAGGGCACGACGGTGCTCGACTTCGCGAACGACGCCGACGAGATCAGGAAAGCGTTCGAGCCGTACTACGACGCGACCCTGCTCTCGGAGCAGACCGACCCGAATCTCCTCTACGAGGTCCAGGAAAGCGTGCTCGGTTTCGGCGTGGTCGCGGCGGACGACGTCGAAGCCGTCGCGCGGATCTGGTTCGGCGGCCAGGCGACCCAGGCGCGGCTCTACGCGGCTCTGGAACCCCCGCGCCGGCGGTTCGCCGACCTGAGTCCGGACGAGAGACGCGACTTCCGCGGGCAGCTCACCGACTACGTCCGCCTCTACGCCTTCCTCTCCCAGATCCTGACGTTCGCCGACCGGGATCTGGAGAAGCTCTATGTCTTCGCCCGACTGCTCCGCCGCCTGTTGCCGGCGGACCGCGAGGAGTTGCCCTACGAGGTCCAGCAGAACATCGACATGGAGTCGTTCCGCATCCAACGGACCAGCCGCGGCCGCATCGCCCTCGAACGGCAGGTCGGCCAGTTGGATCCGATCGGGAGCAAGGCGCGCGGCGCCGCCGGCGAACCGGCAATCGAGCCGCTCTCACGCATCATCGAGGCCCTGAACGAGCGCTTCGGACTGGGCCTGGGGCGCGAGCACCGCCTCACGCTGGAACAGCTCCGCTCGGCCCTGGACGAGGACCCCGGCCTCGACGCCAGCGCCCGGGTGAACACCCGCGAGAACGTGCGCCTGACCTTCGACCCCAAGGTCGAGGACCGGATCCAGGAGATCGTGGACACCAACTTCGACCTCTACAAGCGGATCACCGACGACCCGGACTTCGGCCGCGCGATCAAGGACCTCCTCTTCGACGACTACATCCAGCGCCACCGGCGCGTGGAGGACCTCCTCAAGCTCCAGGAATCCAAGACGCTCGAGTTCAAGTCGAGCCTGCGCTGGAACCTGAAGGAAGACCGCAAGGACGACAAGCACGTCACCCACGCCGCGCTCAAGACCATCGCCGCGTTCCTCAACACCGAGGGCGGCGACCTCCTGATCGGGGTGGCCGACGACGGAACGGTCCTCGGCATCGAGCACGACCGCCTGGAGAACGACGACAAGTTCATGCTGCACCTGGCGCAGGTGGTGCGCAACGGCCTCGGCGATCTTGCTGGAACCACCATCGATCCCCGGACGCAGGTCGTCGAGGGGAAGACGGTATGTCTGGTGAGCTGCCCGCGGAGTCCAGAGCCGGTGTACCTGCGCTGGAAGGGGCTGGAGAGGTCAGCCGATGGGGATCTCTACGTCAGGAGCGGCCCGGGAACCGTGCGGCTGGGGGAAGGAGATTCCGAAGAGTACGTCGCCATCAGGTTCCAATAGTCGCCGCCCGGGAGCCGACGGCTGCATCGAACGGCTGCACCTGGAGGATTACCACTGATGGCTGCCCACGGCATCGAGGTCAACATGACACCCTCCCTTCCGGGCGATTTCATTCGGACGGAAATCCTTGAGGAATTGCATCTCAGCGTCACCGCGGCGGCGGGGATTCTCGGCGTCCGCCGGGCGACGCTCTCGGCACTGTTGAACAACAACGCTGCACTTTCGCCGGAGATGGCGCTTCGCCTGGAGATGGCCTTCGGCGTCAGGATGGACATGCTGCTTCGAATGCAGGCTTGGCACGATGCGGCATCCATGCGCGCCCGCGCGAACGAAATCAACGTCGAGAGGTACCAGCCAGCCTGACCGACAGCCCGAAGTGCGCCGCCAACCGAAACCGGAGTCGTCAGCCCAACGACGGCACGGTTGCTCCACCGTGATCACGTCGGCCGCGAACCCCGTCGGCGGTCCGGCCGATCTCGTCTTCGAGGTCTGGCGGGACGCGTAGGTCTGCCGTGCGAGGTCGCTGGCCGGTCCGGTCCTCGAGGCGCTCCTGGCTGACCCAGCCGTGTTCCGTGGATCGATCCCGGGCTCGGCCGGGGACGAGTTGACACCACCGAGTCGGTTGGAGACGCAACCATCAACCCGGAATTGCCAAGCCCTGAAGGACGAGGCTTGACCGGAAGCCTGAACGCGGCAGACTATGCCGCATCGACGTCGTGGCATCCGGATGCATCGTGCCTCCACCCAGTGGGATTCTGGAGGGAACCCTGTGCTTCGCGTGTCATGACCACACCCAGCGAACATTCCTTCTGACGCCGACGGAACTCGTCGGCACGACGAGGACGCCGGGCTGTAAGGACCGTTCATGGGCGAAGATGTAGGGAAGCAGCCGCCGGTCGCGCCCGCGCCACCGCGTTGGGCCATGCCCGGACCCCGCACGACCGAGCGACCCACGGCTTATGCGGATCGCGCCGGCGAATGGTGCATTCGACAGAAGACCGACCGGCAGCGCAAGGACCACGGGTTGTTTCTCACCCCGGCCCCGGTGGCCGATTTCATGGCGGGAAGGATCACCTCCGCGGCCCACGAACTCCGTGTCCTGGATCCCGCCGCCGGTACCGGCATTCTCTGCTGCGCGGCCGTGGAGCACCTCGTTTCCCGCCGCCTCAAGCCTCGGGTCATCGAGCTCGTCGCTTACGAAATCGACCGGGCCCTGCTTCCGCCGCTGCGGGCAGTTTTGGACCACCTGGCCGACTGGTGCCGTCGGCGCTACGGAGTGACGGTCTCCGTCCGGATCGAGACCACGGATTTCATCCTGGCGAATGAGAAGCTCCTCCGTCCACGCGGACTCTTCGCCGGACGCTCCGCGGCGCAGCTTTTCGACGTCGTCATCGCCAACCCGCCGTACTTCAAGATCGGCAAGGACGACCCGCGTGCGGCAGCCGTCTCCGAGGTGGTCCACGGGCAGCCCAACATCTATGCGCTGTTCATGGCCGCGAGCGCCGCACTCCTGCGACAGCGGGGGGACTTCGTATTCATCACGCCAAGGAGCTTCGCCTCCGGTCCGTACTTCCGGCAGTTCCGGACGGTGTTCTTCGAGTTGATCCGGCCGACCCGAGTCCACGTCTTCGGTTCGCGGCGCGACGCGTTCCGCCGGGACGCGGTGCTCCAGGAAAACGTCATCATGTGCGGCATCCGCCAGGACCACGGGCGAGGAGACAGTTCCACCGTCGAGATTTCGTCGAGCCTCGGGGTCGACGATCTCACTGAGTCCAGGGTCCGTGAGATTCCGGCCGGTACGGTGCTCGATCTCGCGTCCGCCCAAAAGATCCTCCGGCTGCCGGTCTGCGATGACGACGAGAGAGCCCTGGCCGTGGTGGAAGCCTGGCCGAGCAGTCTTCAAGCCCTGGGCCTCAGGATCTCGACCGGCCCCGTGGTGGCGTTTCGGGCATCGAAGCTCATCGCCAGCCAAGGCACGGTTCCAGCAAGCCATGCGCCGCTCCTCTGGATGAACCATGTACGAGCCATGGAGGCTACGTGGCCGCTCAGCCGTCACAAACCCGAGTACATCGCGCGCCAGGGCGCCGGAGCGCTCCTCCTCCCCAACCGCAACTACGTTCTCCTGCGCCGTTTCAGCGCCAAGGAAGAACTTCGCCGGTTGACGGCGGCCCCCTACATTGCCACCAACTTCAAGATCGCAGAGGTCGGGTTGGAAAACCATCTGAACTACATCCACCGGCCCGGCGGTGAACTCTCGGAGGACGAGGCGTGGGGTCTGGCTGCGCTCTACAACAGCCGTCTCCTCGACACCTGGTTCCGCACGGTCAACGGCAACACCCAGGTGAACGCCACCGAACTGCGCACCATGCCGCTTCCCACAGACGAGACGATCATCGAGCTTGGGCGGCAAGTGAAGCGCCTGCGCAACCCGGCATCGGAGGTAGACGCACTGGTCGCCGGCATGATGGTCCCCTATCCATGGCAGGAGGCAGCCGTTGGCTAGCGTCGGGGAGGCACAGGAGATCCTCGAGGCCCTGGGCATGCCTGCGGCCCAACACAACCAGATGGCGGGCATGACACTGATCGCGCTCTGCGGCCTGACGCCCGATGTCGCCTGGGAGAAGGCCGAGCGACGGCGATGCACGGTCACCAAGGGCATCATGGGCTACCTCGCGGAGCACTACGAAACGACGTACGCGGCGAATACGCGCGAGACCTTCAGACGGCAGGTGTTGCATCAGTTCGTCCAGGCCGGTCTGGCGGAATACAACCCATTTGAACCCGACCTGCCAACGAACAGTCCCAACGCCCACTATGCCGTCACGGAGTTCGCGCTGGATGTCATTCGGCGCCATGGAACCAGCCACTGGGCCACCGCCGTGGACCACTTCCGGCGCAAGCAAGGCGCACTCGCGGAACGCTACGCCCAGGATCGGCAACGGCGCCTGGTCCCGGTGACGTTGCCTGACGGCCAAGAGCTTCAACTCTCACCCGGCAAGCACAACGAAGTCCAGAAAGCCGTCGTGGAAGGGTTCGCGCCCCGCTTCGCCCCTGGAGCACATCTGCTCTATCTCGGTGACACCGAGAGAAGGATCTATTCGTGGACAGGCCTCGCCTTGCCGAGTTGGGCATCCCGATCACCGATCACGACAAGCTGCCCGACGTCCTCCTGTACGACGCGGAACGCAAGTGGCTGTTCCTCGTCGAGGCGGTGACCTCCCACGGCCCTGTTACGCCCTCGCGGCGGGTCGATCTGGAAGCCATGCTGGCCGCGTGCCCCGCGGACCCCATTTTCGTCAGTGCGTTTCCGGATTTCGGGGAGTTCCGCAAGCACATGTCCAACATTGCCTGGGAAACGGAGGTGTGGCTCTGCGATTCTCCGGACCACCTGATCCACTACGACGGAGATCGCTTCCTGGGGCCCCGACCCAGGGACTAACCTCGTGCCGTGAACTGCAAGTGGAGACTGCGCTGAAACAAATGCTCTCCATCAGATGACTGGACCGACGCCCATGCGGGACGCGTTGGCAACGCGCCGCCAACTCATTCTTGACCGCAACGCCTACCACACCGCCATAGATCAGCAGCCCAGCGTGTGGCATACCGATGTGGACTGTCCTGCAGGAAAACAGATCGAGATTGAGAACCTGCGCGGCGCGCGAGGGGACAAGCAGCGAGTGTGCGAGCTCTCCAGGCCCGGGTGGGGAGCTGGCCCCGGGAGGTGACGACGGGGGTGTCGTTTCTGGGACGAAGCCTGCCTACGGCGCCTTCACCACCCGTCCGTCCCGCATGACGAACCGAACGTCCTCCATCACCCGGACGTTCTCGAGGGGATTCCCCTCCACCGCGATCACGTCGGCCGCGTAGCCGTCCGCGATCCGGCCGATCTCGTCCTCGAGGCCGAGCGTCTTGGCCGCGACGGTCATCGCTGAGCGAAGCGCGTTCGTAGGACTCAGACCGATCCCCACCATCACCGCGAACTCGCGGGCGGCGGTCTCGTGCGGGAAGATCGTGTCCGAACCGAACGCCACCGGCGCCCCGGCGGCGAACGCCGCGCCGATCCGCCGGTCGCGCTCCTCCATCAGCGACCGCGCCTTCTCGATGCTCTCGCGCGGGAAGCCGATCGCCTCGCCCTCCTCCACGATGTAGTTCATGACGTAGAGGGTGGGAACCATCGGGACGCCGCGCTCCTTGAAGAGCCGGATGCCCTCCGCGTCCACGAGCGTCGCGTGCTCCACCGAGTCCACTCCGGCGCGGAGCGCGGTGTTGATCCCGGGCGCGCCGTGGGCGTGGACGGTGATCTTCTTCCTGTGGCGGTGGACCTCCTCGACG
>MPMW01000130.1 GCA_002238705.1 Acidobacteria bacterium bin61
AGAGGGAGTTGAGGACGCGCTGACGGAGGTATTGCGCCGGGGGGCGCGGAACCTGATCCGGCACGCAGTGGAGGCCGAGGTTGCGGCGCAGTTGGAGTTCTACGAGGAACTTCAACTCGCCGACGGCCGGCGTCGTCTGGTGCGGCACGGTCATGGTCCGGAACGTGAGATCGTGACCGGGATCGGGGCGGTTGCGGTGCGGCGGCCGAAGGTTCGGGACCGTGGCGCGAGCGGGGAGGACCGGATCCGGTTCCACTCGGCGATCCTGCCGCGGTTCGCGCGGCGGACGCGGTCGTTGGACGCGGCGCTGCCGACGCTGTATCTGCTGGGGGTTTCGAGCGGGGATTTCGGGGAGGCGCTGTCGGCGCTGTTGGGCCCGGAGGCTTCGAGCGGGATGACCGCGGGGGTGATCGGGCGTCTGAAGGGGGCGTGGGAGTCGGAGCACGAGCGCTGGCGGGTCCGGAGCCTCTCGGGTCGGCGGTATGTGTATGTCTGGGCGGACGGGATCTACCTTCAGGGCCGTCTGGAAGACGAAAAGCAGTGTGTTCTGGTGCTGATCGGGGCGACGCCCGAGGGGCGCAAGGAACTTCTGGGCTTCCAGACGGGGTTCCGGGAGAGCGCCCAGAGCTGGCGGGAACTGCTCTGGGACCTGAAGGGTCGGGGCCTCACCATGGCGCCGGAGCTGGCCATCGGCGACGGTGCGCTGGGCTTTTGGAAGGCGCTGGACGAGGTGTTTCCCAAGACCCGTCGCCAGCGCTGCTGGGTTCACAAGACGGCGAACGTGCTGAACAAGCTGCCGAAGTCCCGACAACGGAACGCGAAGCACGATCTGCACCAGATCTGGCTGGCGGCGAACCGCAAGGAGGCGGGGGAGGCGTTGGACACCTTCGAGGCCAAATACCAGGCCAAGTATCCGGCGGCCGTCACCTGCCTGACGAAGGACCGCGAGACCCTGCTCGCGTTCTACGACTTCCCGGCGGAACACTGGCAGCACATCCGCACGACCAACCCCATCGAGAGCGTCTTCGCCACCGTCCGGCATCGCACCGTTCGCAGCAAGGGCTGCCTCTCCCACCGGACGGCGCTGGCGATGGTCTTCAAGCTGGTGATGGCCGCCAGCAAGACCTAGCGCCGCCTCAACGGCTACGAACAGTTGCCCCGAGTCATCGAGGGCGTCATATTCACCGACGGCATCCAGGCCGACGAAACACAAACCCGCGCCGCCGCCTGATCATGCCGTCACCCACTTTCGGCCATAGCTCCCGGGGCCAAGGCCCACAACTGAAGCGGTAGGGAGCACTCAGGGACGCTCCCTACCGCTACATGGGTCCTTAGCTGCCGGGGTTCGCCGACTTCACGGACGACCACCTTCCGTTCACGGTATCGCCCCGAACCGTGGTGACCGCTCGCACCTGGTAGTCCGTTCGCACGCTGGCAGAGTCGGTCGCCGTTCCGTTTTCGACAGTCTCGCTGGTGGCCCAGTCGCCGGCCGGGGTACCGCTGGCGGCGGCGGTTCGCTCTTCCAGTTCATACCCTGTGGCACCGGTGACAGTACCCACCGTGATGTTGATCTGGCCGCTGGCGCCCGGGCTGACAGCGAGGGTCGGCGTTCCGAGGTTGCGCCGGAAGGCAGCGGATCGCCCGACCACCCAAGGGCCTTCGTCGTCGACGGTACTACCCCCGGCCTGGGCCGGGCTACGAGCGGATTCGGAGCTGGGCATGGCTTTGACGCACGCATAGTAGTAGCGATTGTCCAGATCGTCGACATCATCCAGCAGGTCTGCGGCGTCAGCTGCTGCGGAGGTAGCCGTGAGGGTGATCCCAATCCCACCCAGCGTGTCCACCTCAGCGCTTGCCGGTGAGTCGATGAGCGTGTAGTCGGCGGGTGGTGTTGCGGGCTCGCAAACATCTGCCGTGGCGCTGGTCTTCTTTGAAATCAAGACCTTAGAGTCGTAATTGGTAGATTCCTGCGGGGCCGGAGTCCTGTCGGTAATCGCCACGGACCAGACCAACTTCTGGACGACATGGCTGCCACTGCTATGAGTCCTTATGTCGCTGACGGCGCTGTCGTACGACGGGTTACCGGGTTTTCCGGGTAGCGTTAGCACCTCTAGACTGTTGGCGGTACCGATCGGCTGCCAATCGGACGCACCGTCGTCATTCTCGGCACGAACGCAGAACCGGTATCTCTTGTAGGCGTTGGCGGGCCCGACGGTCTCTCGATGACGGACTGACACATTGTCGCGTCCAGCCGCTGCTGGACTATTCACCGATGTGCCCTGGCATATGTTCGGGCCCGTCGGCAACTCATCGTCTCGACTAACCGACACGACTTGCCCGGGATAACGGAAACCACGATCCACCCGGTACTCCCACTCGATACGCGTTGTTTCCTGCTTTTCATCGTTCTCGGAGAAGACAGGGTTCGTGGTCGCCGGTCCATTGTCCGGAGACGTAGCCGCCATCATGACAGCCGGTGTTCCGTATCGGCGCACCTTGAGTCCGTTGCCCAGATCGTGCTCCCAGGTTCGTACGACACAAAGGGTCCGCACCATGCCTCTGTCCAAGCCGGTTTCTACGGTCGTGGTTAGCGCGGCCGAGATGTTCTTTCCGAGGTTTGCCCAGGCACCTGAAGTAAGGACCGTGACGGCGGGTTCCGTTACGGCGGGACACTCTGTCGTTGTCGCGTTAGTCACGAACACCCAGTGATCGATTCGCTCCCGGTCGGCACGATTCGCGACGGGGTCCCAGTCCCAGGTGATTGACGTGGCGTCCGACGTCCATTCGAGGTTCATGTCGTCCTCGCCGCTGGTGACCTCTTCTTCCTGCTGTTGGCCGGTGGTCGCGGCGGAAACGGGCAAACTCCACTCGCTCTCTCTCTTCGTGTCGTCGTCCGAGTCGGGATGGGCGCGGACGCCGAACTCGTAATCCGTGCCCTGCTCCAACCCGGTCGCCACGCAGCGTTGGGTCGTCACGAATTCGCCGCTGGTCCCGCAGTTCGCGACGCCCCAGTTGCCGTCCTCGGGGCGCTGACGGACCTCATACCGGTCCACATCCTCTTCGTCATTGGCGTCGTCCACCCAGGTCAGCGTGATCGATGTGCGGGTGCGAGAACCGGCGTCGGGCCGGGTCGGCCTGTTTAGTTGCGTCACGGTCGCCTGCTCCGTCGTGCCGCTGACCGTTGCGCTCCAGACGCCGAACACCGGCTCCGAGATCGTGCCGAAATACGCCCGCACCCGCGCGTAGCGGGTCTCCCGCGACGGCAGGCTCGAAGCCGTAAACGTGGTCGTCGTGGCGTTTGTGTAGAAACCCTGGGTGTTGTCCGGAATCGTCGCGCTGTCGCTGTGCTGCAACTGATACCCGTCCGCGCCCGCCACCGCGTCCCACCTCCACGTCATCGTGGTGTCCGTTGCTCCCGTAACCTCGAGTCCCGTCGGCGCGGGCGGACGGGCGGCCATCGTCATCCCCGTCAGGTGGCTCGTCCAGGCGCTCGTGACCCGCGCATCGCCCGTCCCCGCGGCGGCCCGGACCCGCAGGTAGTAGCTCGTTTCCGGCTCGAGTCGCTCGCGCCTGTAGGAGGTTTGTTCCGCCGTCCTCGCGATCAGCTCGTCCTCGTCCGTGAAGACTTCGTTTGTGCTGAACTGCACGTCGTAGCCGCTGACGCCCGGCACCGGATCCCAACTCCACTCGATGAAGTCCTGGCCACGCTCCGAAATCTCGAGCCCGCTCGGCATCGCCGGAGGCTCCGGAGCCGGCTCCGCTGCGTCGGCCACACCCATGAGGTGGCTGGACCAGGCGCCCGTCAACCGTTCGTCACCCGTTCCCACGGCGGCCCGCACCCGCAGGTAGCCCCTCGTCCCGGGCTCCAGCCCGGTCCTGCGGTAGCTGATCTCCTCCGCGGTGCGGGGGATCGTCTCGTCCTCGTCGGTAAACGCCTCGTTGGCGCTGTACTGCACGTCGTAGCCGGTCGCGCCGCTGACGGGCGTCCAGCTCCACTCGATGAAATCCGGGCCGGTCGCCGAGATCCGAAGACCACCGGGAGCCGCGGGCGGCTCGGGGGCCGGCGGCGGTGCGGGCGCGGGGGGGGGCGGCGCCGGGGGCGGCGGGCGCGGGGGGGGGGCCGGCGGCGGTGCGGGCGCGGGTGGCGGCGGCGCCGGGGCCGGCGTCGTCGGTGCGGGCACGTCCTCGTCTCCACACGCCGGGATCAGTGCGAGGAGCCCGAGGGCCAGGAGCGCCAGGGCGCCGGAGCGAAGGAACCTAGATGCCATTACTGGCCTCCCGAAAGGAACAAGGAACAAGGAATGCAGCCAGCACTTTCGACTCTCAGCAAGGTGGGTGACTTATATCCTGACCGACCGGGAGGTAGAAAACCGGGATGCTGGCTGCGGGGAAGGACCCCGGCGATCCGAAGCAAAACAAAAAGGAGCCGCACGGAGGAGCCGAGTTACGGGTCGCCGCACGGCAGATGGCCGCACGGCGAATAGCCGCACGGCGTCAGATGGAGTTTGAGAACGGGACACTTTGCCGGCTCCAAGCAGAACCTTGTGGGAGGGTCCTGATGCGCTCTGGGTTCACGCGAATCCTCCTTACGGTCGTCACCGGTGTAGCTCGGGGTTCTTTCTTCCCACGTTGCGTGTCTTGTTCTTGAGGTTTGAGCGGACCCCCGGGGCCGGACGGGCCCGGGGGGTCCAGGCCGGGATCGGGGGCCGGTCAACCCGATCCCGAAACGTTCACGTGGTTACTTGAAGCTGCAGGAGAGGAATCTCCCAATGTTGGTAGCGGTGCTCAGGTCGTTTACTGCCGTCTCGCGGCCCATTGCGCCCTGGGCATCCCAAGTGCACACCAAGTTCAGGGTGTGCTCCACCGGGTCACAACCAAAGACCTCGCCCGGAGAAAAAGCCACCTCCACGGGGATGGTCACCTTGGCGTTACAGCCGTCACCGCCATCCTCATCAGTACAAGCCTCATCGGAGGAACCAATGTAGTTGTCGGCCTTGTTGTCAGGGTCATGGTCGGTGCCCAAGGTGCCATCCGTCCCCTTCTTAAAGACGTCCACCTTCCCGATGTCGTCGTACATCGGATCTCCGTCCTCGTCGAGGAGTTTGATCGTCAGGTGATCGGTCGTAGCGCTCGCCGTGGGGTTATAAAGATCCACCATGTCGCTGTCCCCGTCCTGATCGTGGTCGTACCACAAAGTCCCAAACTGGCGAGGCGTCGCACCCCCGTCAAAAAACACGGTGATCTGTACCGGCACGGTCGCCGTCCCGTCGTAGGTGTAGGCACCCTCGGCGGGGACATTGTTAGTGGGGTCGGAGTCATAGAGCTTCCATCCGGCCTTCTTTCCCACGTTGCCGCGCGTCAGTTCGTCCGCGAAGAGCATGCAGACATCCACGTCCCTCGTGGCCTCGACGCGGTGGGTCTCGCACTTGAGTTCCTTGAACTCCGGCCACGCGATGGCGCCCCAGGTCGGGATGCCGCCCTTCAGGCCGACCTCCACGCCGTAGTCCGCCAGATAGTTCGCGTTCCCGGCAGCGTTCACCCGGAAACAGCCATCGGGCTCGTTGAGTGCGAGTTCCGTGTCCTCGTAGGCATCGGAGTCGCAAACAGGCTCATCGGAGTTCACATCGGTGTTGCCGTCGTCGTTCGCCGCGTCGAAGAAACTCAGAGCTGGGTCATAGTCACCAGTCGTCGGTTTCGGACTGGCCGTCATCATCAGCTTGGTCGGCCTGGAGGTCGTCTTGGCGTTCGGCCCCTTGACTTCGAACGTGTTGCCGAAGTGGTGCGTCACCGTCATCTCCTTGTTGGTCTCGTACCTCCAGCCGACGTCCACGCCGTCGTTCAGGTGTGGGCCGGTGGTAGGAGTGGTGATGTCGTCGTCGTTGATCGTGTTGTCCACGAAGCCGGCAACCAAATCGAGCGACCACTTCCACTCCCGGCAGGCCATGGACTCGGAGGGGAGATCCGGCGCTTCCATTCCGGACTGGCAACTCCACGGGCCGCAGGTCACGTAGGCGACGTCACCGTCCTCCGGCTCCGTCCCCTGGTTCGCGCCTATCGCGGCGCGCTGGATCATGAAGGTCGCACCATCACTCAATACCTTGGACTGGAGCAAGGACCAGTCCACATGGGCGAACGGCATGTTGTCCGAACCCGCTGCAACAGTGACCGCGTTGGCGTCGTCCACGAACATCGGCGTGATTACGGCGGTGGCGTTCGACTTCACCGTGATTCCCGGATTCACCGACGACGTGGCCTTCTCCTTGTTCTTCTTGTTGGCATTGTCGTCCGGAACCAGGAATTCCGTCTCGTTCTCCGCCATGTCGGTCAGCGAGAAGCTGACCTCAAGCGCTGGCACCACCGGGGCGGGCTTCGCCATCGACATCCCCGTCACGTGGGTTGTGAACATGCTCATCAGCATGTCCTCGCCCTCACCGGACGTGGACGCAACCCGCGCGAACCGGGTCTCGCCGTAGCCGAGCTCCGAAGCGGTGTGCATCGTCTCCATGGTGTAGGTCATCTCGTCCATGTCGTCGAACGTCTCGTCCGTGCTGACCTGGATCGCATCCCCGTCGGCGCCCTCGACCGCGTCCCAACTCCACATGATGGAGCCCTCCCCCTCCTCGGCCATCAGGCCGGTCGGGGTGGCGGGCGCCATCGGCGCCGGGGGCGGTGGAGGCGGCATGGCCGACATGCCGGTCACGTGTGTGGTCCAGGCGCTCAGCGCCAGTCCAGAGAGGTCGCCCGTGGCGACCGCCGCAGCCCGCGCCTCGGGCGTCCCGGTACCCGCGGCCACCCGCAGATACAGGCTGGTCTCGGGCGGAATGTCAGCAGCCGTAAACGACGTCTCCGTAGTCAGGGCGATCTGGTCGGTGTCGTCGAACATCTCGTC